>JAGQXQ010000076.1:8979-9921 GCA_020436535.1 Phaeodactylibacter sp. | reverse complement strand
GAGCAGGTGCTTAAGGGCCAGCGATTGGCCACTATATACTCCCCAGAGCTGGTCAGCGCGCAGCGGGAGTTGATCGAAGCTTTAAAATGGAAAGATACTCAGCCTCAATTGCTGGAAGCCACCCGCAACAAACTCCGCAACTGGAAGGTCTCCGGCGCCACCATCGCAGAGATAGAAAATTCGAAAGAAGTACAATCCAACATTACGGTGTACGCCGACCAAAGTGGAGTGGTGCTGAAACGCCGGGTATCCGTAGGCGATTATCTCAAGGAAGGCGAGGTATTGTTTGATATTGCCAGGCTGGACCGGGTGTGGGTTTTGTTCGATGCTTATGAAGAGGACCTTGCCGAGGCCAGAGTGGGCGATGTCGTTTTTTATACAGCGCCCGCCATTCCCGGGCGCACCTTCCGCGCCCGCATTTCATTTATCGACCCGGTCATCAACCCCCAAACCCGGATAACCTCTCTGCGGGCGGAGGCGGCTAATCCCGGGGGGCTGCTGAAGCCGGAAATGTTCGTCCGGGGAACGGTCCAGGCTGAAAGCGGAGCCGGGAAAGGCGCCTTATCCGTTCCCAAAACAGCAGTGATGTGGACGGGCCCGCGCTCGGTGGTGTATGTGGAAGTACCAGGCGCGAATGTCCCTTCTTATGAATTTCGGGAAGTTACACTGGGCGATGCAATAGGTAGCAATTACATGGTCAAAGAAGGGCTGGAAGCAGGCGAGCGGGTCGTCGTCAACGGCGCTTTCACCATCGATGCCTCCGCTCAGCTCAACAATATGGCGAGCATGATGAACCGCAATGTGCGGCAAACCGGAATGGCGGAAACGGTACCGGACCATACTGCCCACACGCCGGAAGCCTTCAGCAAGCAGTTGATGAGCGTGGTGGACGATTACCTGCTGTTGAAGGACGCTCTTGTTGCTTCTGATGCCAGCCAGGCC
>JAGQXQ010000076.1:3056-8852 GCA_020436535.1 Phaeodactylibacter sp. | reverse complement strand
GGCATCAGTGAGAGCCAAGACATTGAAGAACAGAGAAAGCAGTTTAGTTTCCTGACCAATACGCTGGTGGAGGACTTAACGGCATTCGGCACGGGCGGCGATACCCTGTATTTGCAACACTGCCCGATGGCCTTCGATAACGAGGGCGCCGACTGGCTGAGTAGTGGCGAGGAGATTCGAAACCCTTATTTTGGCGATAAAATGCTCACGTGTGGCTCGATCAAAGAGGCCTTCCCGCTGGAACATAAGCCGACGGCGCAGGCCAGGCCGGATCAAGTACATAATCATTAGAACTCATTCCTTAAGAAAAACAGAATCAACCTCTATGGAAAAATCTTTGATGATATGAGAAGTAATTTGTTCGCCGCTGATGCCAAAAGCGTGCAGTTCATAGGCTTTTTCCTTCAGCACATAAATCTCAATGGAATGATAAGAGGGATCGACGATCCAGTATTCCACAACGCCGTGCTGTGCATACAGCCTCTTTTTTTCCAGGTGGTCTCTCTTGTAAGAGGACGGAGAAATAATCTCAACCACCATATCCGGCGCGCCTCGGATGCCCCATTCGGGATCGAGCAGTTTTATTTTTTCTTTGCTCAAAAAAATGAGGTTCGGCTGCGGAGCATTTTCTTCCGAAAGGATCACGGCAGTGGGGGAGGAGAAGATCCTTCCCAGTTTTTTTTCGGTAACAAAGTGCATCAAACGGTAAAAAAGTTCAGATTGAACAAACTGATGTTCACCGGAAGGGGCATTCTTTCTCACGAGTTCACCATTTATAAGTTCGTACAAAAAGGGATCATCATCGGGAAAATCCATTTTCGCAAACTCTTCGTAGGTGATTTTCCTGGCCAAGACTTCCATACAGACGGTTTTTAATTCAACAGTCAAAAATGCTAACCTACAAGATATGAAAAACGCAAAAAACATCCTAATATTCTTAGTTGCCTGCAACTTCGGCGCCACAGCCCAGGAAAGCTTCTCCGCAACCCCGGAAACGGTGGTGGTGGTCAAGCCAGCCGACTTTTTTGTTTTCTACAATTACACCCAATTTGAGAACCTGACGGATGACACCCTCCAGATGCGGTGGGTGAAAACAGAAATCGTGGCCAACAACAGGACGGCAGGCCACGGGCAGGATGTTATGGGAAACTGGACTACCGCTATTCAGGACCCCAATTTCTTCCACAATCCCGCCGATGGGGTGGACAGCGCCGACTTCTACTTGCCGCCGGTTACCAGTATTACCGATAAATTCATCCTTCAGCTTTTCCCCAATAATGAAGCTGGAACGCTTTTAGTGCGATTCAAATTTTTCCCGGTCCATAATCCTGCTGATTCATTGATCGTGACTTTTGATTACACGGCGACTGCGGTGGTTTCCTCCACCACCGAACCGGGCCCGGCTTCCAGCCTATGGGTTTATCCTAATCCGGTATCCAGCCAGTTTTTTATTTCCAATTCCTCATTGAGTTTCAAAGAAGCAACTTTGTTGTCTCCTATGGGGCAGGCGGTGCGTTTCTATACGTTACCCCCTCAGGAAACTATTTTGGTTAATTGTTCCGGTTTTCCAGGAGGAAGCTATTTCCTGAAAGTGGAAACGGAAGGACAGGTTCAATTCAAAAAGATATTTATCAACAATAATTGATCTTTTAAAAAACAAAATCGAATTATTCAATTTTAAATCAATCTTATCAATAATTTATAAAACTTCAAACCATGAAATCACTCAAATCAATTGGCGCCTTGGCCTTGTTGTTCAGCTTAGTCTTTTTTGTTGTCTCCTGCGGAGGCAATAGTAGCCACGGCCATGACGCTACTCAAACTGAAGCAGCTCACGAGGGCCACGATCATGATGCTGCCCATTCAGATGCACATCATGGCGAGGGCAAAGAATACACCTCTGCGTATGTCTGCCCCATGCATTGCGAAGGCAGCGGGAGCGAAGAACCGGGCAACTGCCCCGTCTGCGGGATGGATTATGTAGCCCAGGCAGAGCATGTCAAGGATGGGCATTCGCATTGATTGATTTAAGGAGGCGGCGCTTTCCCGCACAGTACCCCTTGGAGAAAGGTGTCGCCTCCTTTCTACCTCCTACTTCTGGAAAACGCTGAAATGATGTGTAGGTCAGCACGAACATAACGGCCACCACTTTTGGCTTGCCGGGGGAGCGTTTTTGCCTTGGATCGGATCTTCTTCTGGAAGTCCGCCTGGGCGGGTATGCCATTAGCGGCATGATTCACCCATTTGTCCCCAAAAAGAAACTCACCCGCCAAATGGGCGCTGGCAGCATCAAGAGCGTTTCTCTTTCTACTTTTTCAAATTGAAAAAAGGTACCCGCTGTTTTCTCTACAACTTCTCCTTCAAATACTGCCCTGTATAAGACCCTTCCACTTTGGCCAGTTCCTCCGGCGTACCCTGGAAGACCAGGTTGCCGCCGTCTTTGCCGCCGCCGGGCCCCAGGTCCACCACCCAGTCGGCGCTCTTGATCACTTCCATATTGTGTTCAACAATGAGTACCGTATGGCCGTTCTCCACCAGCGCGTTCATAGCGTCGAGCAGCTTGCGGATGTCGTGGAAGTGCAGGCCGGTAGTCGGCTCGTCAAAGATGAAGAGGATGTGTTCGTCGGCGCGCTCGCGGGTCAGGAAGGAGGCCAGCTTGACGCGCTGGGCTTCACCGCCGGAGAGCGTGCTGGAAGATTGCCCGAGGTGAACGTAGCCCAGCCCTACATTGGCCAGTGGCTGCAATTTGCTGACGACATCTTTTTCGTCCGCAAAGAACTCGAGCGCTTCCTCTACGCTGAGCTCCAAGATATCGTAAATATTTTTGTCCTTGTACTTTACATCCAGCACTTCCTGTTTGAAGCGTTTGCCGCCGCACTCCTCACATTCCAGGCGCACATCGGCCAGGAATTGCATTTCTATCACCTGTTCACCTTCGCCTTTGCAGGTATCACAACGGCCGCCGTCTACGTTAAAAGAAAAGTGCTTGGGTTTGAAGCCGTGTATCCTGGACAGTTGCTGGTCGGACATCAGCTTGCGGATATGGTCATAGGCTTTGACGTAGGTCACCGGGTTGGAGCGGCTGGACTTCCCGATCGGGTTCTGGTTGACCATCTCTACCTGGGTGAGCAAAGAGAGGCTGCCTCCCAAATGCCCGAACTGCCCGGGGGCGCTGGAATAACTTTCGCCCAGGTGCTTTTTCAGGGCAGGGTAAAGAATGGATTTAACCAGCGTGGTTTTACCGGAACCAGACACCCCGGTTACGACGGTCATGGCATTCAGGGGGATACTGACGTCTATATTCTGCAGGTTGTGTTGCCGGGCGCCCTGTATTTCGAGATGGTTGCTGCTCTTACGGCGCTGTTGGGGAAGAGGGATTTCCATCCGGCCACTCATGTATTTGGCGGTCAGGCTGTCCGCCGCTTCATCGTGGATGGCGGCATAAGGGCCGGCGAAGACCACCTCTCCGCCGTGGATGCCGGCCGCCGGGCCGATATCCACCAGATAATCGGCATTTTTGATGATGTCTTCTTCGTGTTCCACCACGATAACGGTATTGCCCAGGTCGCGAAGTGATTTCAGCACGCGCACCAGGCGGTTGGTGTCCCGGGGGTGCAGTCCAACGCTGGGTTCGTCCAGAATATACATCGAGCTGGTGAGGTTGCTGCCCAGGGTGCGGGTCAGGTTGATGCGCTGAGTCTCTCCTCCGCTGAGGGTGGCGGAGAGGCGGCCCAGGTTGAGGTAACTCAACCCCACATCACACATAAACTGCAGGCGGTTGGTGATCTCGAGCAAGAGGCGGCGCGCTACTTTGGCGTCAAATTCGCTCAGCTCAAGAGTGTTGAAAAATTCCAGCAACTCGTCGATGGGCAGTTCCACCAGTTCGGTGATGTCACTGCCGTCGATCTTTACGTAGGTCGCTTCTTTGCGGAGGCGGCCGCCATCACAGGTGTGGCAGGTCGTTCGCCCGCGGTAGCGGGCCAGCATGACCCGGTTTTGTATTTTGTAGGTCTTTTCTTCCAGCTCGGAAAAGAAATCGTTGATCCCCCAGAAGTGCTCGTTGCCGGCCCAGAGCAGCCGGCGTTGTTCCTTGCTCAGGTCCTGATACGCTCGGTGGACCGGAAAGTCGAACTTATGGGCAGACTCGAGCAGACGGTCCAGCCACAGGCCGTACTTTTCTCCTTTCCAGCAGGCGATAGCTCCTTCGTAGACGGACTTTGATTGATCCGGAACCACTTTATTTTCATCGATACCCATCACCTTACTGAACCCTTCGCATGTGGGGCATGCCCCATAGGGGTTATTGAAGTTGAACAGTTGGGGGCTAGGTTCTGGGAAGGCCATGCCATCCAGTTCGAAACGGTTATTAAAGCCCTTTTCTTCTTTATTCAGGATCTCTACGATACATTCTCCTTCCGATTCGAAGAAGGCCGTTTGCACGGAATCCCCGATTCGCTTGATATTTTCCTCATCCTCCTTTTTGACAACAAAGCGGTCGATCAGTATGCGGATGCCTTCCTCTTTAGCCTCTCCTAGTTTTTTACTCAAAAAGGCAGGGCTTTCCTCCAGGACATCCTGGATATTTTGCAGCGTGCCGCCCTTTTGCAGGCGAGTGTAGCCCTTTTGCAGCAGCAGTTCCAGCTCTTGCTTGAGGCCGCGGTCTTTGTATTTATAGGGTAGGGGGATGAAGAGCTGGACTTTGTCGCCCTCATCAAACTGATGGATAAAATCCGTTACATCTGACACCTCGTGTTTTTTGACCCGATTGCCGGAAACCGGCGAGATGGTCTGTCCGATGCGTGCGTACAGGATGCGCAGGTAATCGTAGATTTCAGTCAGTGTCCCAACCGTTGAGCGGGCGTTGCTGGTGCTGACCTTTTGCTCGATGGCGATAGCCGGGCAGATACCTTTGATGTAATCGACATCCGGCTTTTTCATACGCATGAGAAACTGCCGGGCGTAGGACGACAAGCTTTCCACGTAGCGGCGCTGCCCCTCGGCGAAGAGCGTATCCATGGTGATGGATGATTTGCCCGAGCCCGAAACGCCGGTCACCACAACCAGCTGATTTTTGGGGATGTTCAGGCTTACATTTTTCAGGTTGTTGGCGCGGGCGCCTTTGATGAAGATGGTATCTTTCAGCCGTTCATCACTCGGCTTTTCCAGCACAGCGGCATCTTTCTTCGACATGAATGTATATATTAAAACGAAAAGGCAAATTTACGGACTAGTAAGGAGAAAATCTTGCTCCTGTGAAACATCTATGGAACAAAAAACCGAAGGCTTGGTTTTTGCGGGAGAGAGGTTTCCCTGAGTGCCGCATAGCGCATACCAGAGACGCTGGCCTGAATGGGTAGTAAAGTAAGGGAGTAGAAAGATAAGTAAGCCGGCCAAAGCAGCATTACTGCCACTTCGGCCGGCCGGATATGGGGATAGGTGTTAGGAGAATGGATGCCCCGAAGGGCAGAGGGTATTGTGTAAAATGTTGGCAGGGAAACAGGTGGTAAACCAACCTGCTTCGGCTCCGGCATTTTACTGTAATACGATGTCTTTTTCTTCGACCATCTTGCGGATGTTGATCAGCGCATAGCGCATGCGGCCAAGGGCTGTATTGATACTTACCCGGGTCAGTTTGGCAATCTCTTTGAAGCTCATGTCAGCGTAGTGGCGCAGGATGACGACCTCGCGTTGTTCGGGAGGCAGCATATCCACCAGCGCCCGGACCTTATCGTGGGTCTGGCTGCGGATGATGCGCTGTTCGGCATTGTCGTCGGTAACCTGAAGCACGTCGAAGAT
>JAGQXQ010000076.1:0-2858 GCA_020436535.1 Phaeodactylibacter sp. | reverse complement strand
TGATCTTTAACGAAGAGATAAATGGAGGTATAGATCTTCTGCTGATGTCTGTTCAGCAATTCTTCGAAGGCGCGTTCATTACCCTCCAGATAGCAGCCTATAAGCTGTTGGTCATTAAGCGGTGTAACTTGCATAACTAAATAATAATTAGCGTTATGGGATCTTATGTAAGCAATTATTTAGTGTAGAAGTTACTTTCTATAGACTATCTGTTTGGTGAAGAAATAAATGTAATGAAGCGTGAAATATTATGATGGCGTAAATATAAAGGCAATTAATCGAAATTGCGAGAATAAACTCCTTTTTTTTTCAAACGTTAACAGAAAATTAACCGAGTGTACAAAATAAATATTAAACTTGATGGTGTTTTTCGGCAATTATGCTAAAAATATTAAGAAATATCGAGTTTTAATTAGGGCGGTTGTTTATTTTTTAAAATAAAAAATGGCGCATAAGCGTATCCGGCTTTTTTTAGCAATGGAAAAACGTTTGGCGGGTTGGGTTGAGAATGCCGAAATAAAATGAGGGGTAGAATGGGAAAATAGCAAAATGGGCGGGTGCTGTGTATAGTTGGGTTACCTAATGGGCGCTATTCCGTAATTCGCCGTTCGCTAAACCCGCATTGCACTCGCGGGCAGGGTTATTTTTTTCCCCCAACTACTCAATCGAAGAATCACTCCCTCTCCTTCGGAGGGGGTTGGGGGGGAGGCTTCTCCCGGCGGGCAAGCCCCCTCCGCCTTCGGCACCTCCCCCGAAGGGGGAGGAATTTCTTCGATCCGGTGGGACGAAGAAAAATTTAAACTCAGGGCTTAAGTCGGAGCGCAATAGAAAATTGCACCCCGACAGCAAGGTCTCGGGCACCAATTTATTTCATCAGTCGCTACGCTCGTGTCCCATTGGCGCGCGAGTTATCTAAGTGTGAATTATTTTTGTCCGACCACTTAGGTGGACACTTTTAGCATAACAATATAACCATGCAGCAATATAGCCATAGCCTCAAGAATAAGGAGATTAAGGTTCCACCTCCGAAGCAGGGTAAGTTTCAATAATTCTGTCCATATACTTACTTACTACCCTTTCACCATCCTTGCAAAATCCTTAGCAAAATAAGTGATGATCACATCTGCGCCGGCGCGCCGGATGCTGAGCAGGGTTTCCGGCATGGCTTGCTCATAATCGAGCCAGCCGTTGCGGCAGGCGGCAATCAGCATGGCGCATTCTCCGCTGACGTGGTAGGCGGCGATCGGCAGCTCAAAGTTTTGCTTCATCAGGAGGATCACATCCAGGTAGTTCAGAGCAGGCTTGACCATCAGGAAATCGGCGCCTTCCATTGTATCCAGCTCGCCTTCGATCAATGCTTCCCGGCGGTTGGCGGGATTCATCTGGTAGGTTTTCTTATCCTTGGGGATATCTTCGTCGCTCTCGCGGGGGGCGCTGTCCAGCGCATCGCGGAAAGGGCCGTAGAAAGCACTGGCGTATTTGGCCGTGTAAGACATGATGCCCGTATTGTTGTATCCCTCCTCATCCAGGGCTATGCGGATGGCTTCCACCCTGCCATCCATCATATCGGATGGGCCAATGATGTCGAAGCCGGCTTCGGCCTGGGCCAGGGCCATTTTCTGCAGGATGTGCAAGGTTTCGTCGTTGATGACCTCTCCATTATATACAAAACCATCGTGTCCGTCAGAGCTGTAGGGGTCCATGGCTACATCGCTGATCAGGCAGGTTTCCGGGAAGCGGGCCTTGATCTCCCGGGTGGCCTGCAGGTAGAAATTGTCGTTGCTATAGCTGTGGGTAGCTCGTTTGTCCTTCAGGTTATCAGCTATTTTGGGAAAGGCGATAAAACTTTTGACACCCAGTTGCAGGCAGCTTTCAATTTCCCGCAGGGCTTCATCCGTCGATAGGCGGAAACTGCCCGGAAGAGAGGAGATCTCCTCACGGATGCCTTTACCGTCGACAAGGAAAAGGGGTTGCACCAGGTGCTCCGGGCTTAGATGGGTTTCCTGCGCCAGCCCTCGGATAGCATCGGTGCGTCGGTTTCGTCTTGGTCTTCTCAACATTACTATTTTACTTTTTTTGGATTTTTCGGAACCGGGTCATAACCGTGCGGCCCCCATGGATGGCATTTGAAAATGCGCTTCAGCCCCAGCCAGGCCCCTTTCAGAACGCCCCATTCTTCAATGGCCCCGATCATATAATGAGAGCAGGTGGGTTTAAAACGGCAGGTTGGCCCCAGCATGGGGGAGATGGCCATCTGGTAAAACCGGATGGGTAGTATGAATATTTTTTTAATTATTCCTTTCATTGGTTCTGGTTACTAACCAATCTAACAGGTACATGGCTTCGGTGGTTGAAGTTAAAGAGTATGTTTGGAGGCCAAACTTTGAGCTACAAAGGCCACTTTTTTGATGATTCATCGTTGCTTTTTTTCCCGCTTTTCGAGAAAAGCGGGATACCGAACGGTACGCTCTTCAACAAGGCGCCTTGTCTCATCAAAAAATTGACACTTTTCGCTATCAAATCCGGCATCCAAACATACTCTAAGGCTCGAAAATAACCTGTCAGGGCCATCCTGCCCTGTCCTGGAAGCCGGGCCTTCTATTCGCCAGGCAAAAAAGTGGGGCCCAAAGCCACCCATCACTCCATCACTCCATCACCCTATCACTCCATCACCCTATCACTCCATCACCCTAAAACTGTGCCTTTTTCACCGTATCACCTTTCTGAAAAAGCAACAGGCCCTGCTTGCCCCCGGGCCCGGTGATGCTGACCAGGTTTTTCTGATTGTCAAACACATCCATCAGAATGCTGTTGCTGACCTGCAAAGCCTTCAGCCCGGAGACATCCGTGATCTCCAG
>JAGQXQ010000432.1:8346-8969 GCA_020436535.1 Phaeodactylibacter sp. | reverse complement strand
TGTCGCTGTGCTTGCGGGCGAGGTGGTAGAGGTTGTTGAGTGTATTGAAAAGGAAATGCGGGTTAGTCTGCGCCCGCAGAAAACGAAGTTCTGATTGCAGTTTTTCCTCCACGAGCTGCTTTTCCCGTTCGGCCATGCCCAGGCGCATTCGGAAAAGTTTGAGGGCCGAGGCGACACCCAGCAGCATGAGGATATCGAACGAAGACCACAACAGCCTGAACACGGCAACCCACGCATTGGTAGCAGCAGCCGGCGGGTCGATGTGGTAAATATGAGGGTAAATCACCTCGTGCCAGGTAGTGTAAATTGCCGCCGTCGCCACGGCCGCCGTTAACAGGAATTGCAGGCCCAACCTGAAGAATTTTTTGTTTTCAAAACTTGGCGGCAGGAAGCGGTACAGTACCAGATAAACCGCCGGAATTTTGATCAGTAGCAACAACAACTCCGCCCGGTAGCCCATCGATAGGCGCTCCCAGATCGTCAGGTCGGCGAAAGTGGTCCCTGACAACGGCACAGAGAGATAGCCGTCGTACAGAGCATAAGCCAGCCAAAAACCAAGATGAAGCAGAATGCGGCGATTCATTTCTGAGTTATACCATTAGTACTCTGTAAAATAAATATCT
>JAGQXQ010000432.1:7211-8237 GCA_020436535.1 Phaeodactylibacter sp. | reverse complement strand
GAATTTACTTAATTTACAGAGTAATTAGCAGTGATAAAAAAATAAGCCCTCCATTTGGGATTTTGAAATATGCTCCGCCTTCAGCCCGTAAGGGCTTCCAGGCTTCACCATATTTCAAAATCGTCAGGCTTGTTCTTAGGTTTATTTCAAAACACATAAAATTCGTAAAAAAATCGTCTTTAAAAGCATCCTCGCCGTAAACAACCGTTTGCTACCCCCCAATAACTGTTATCAGTTGACAAATGCGCCTGGGGCGCAGCCACCTGCTATTCAACCTGAGCAGAATGGCCTTCTTACCAAAAACAAAAAAATGTAGGGAAGGGAAGGTAGTTTTATAGCATACAATATAGGAGTTATGACTTTGCAGTATTCGTGGCCATAATACCGAAACACCACAAAACCGAAATACCTAGTTAAATCCACCATAATTAAGCATTTTACCATGAAAAACCCGCTACTCGCCATCCTCCTCCTTTTTATTTTCTCTCAAACCCTTCATACCCAAACCCTTAACGTACCTGCTGATTACCCAACTATCCAGGCGGCGATCGACGCTTCCAACGATGGCGACACCGTACTCGTGCAGCCGGGCGAATATTTTGAGAACCTCCGGTTCAATGGCAAAAGCATCGTGCTGACCAGCCGGTTCTTCCTGTCCGGTTCGGCAAACGACATCTCCAGCACGATCATCAACGGCAGCCAGCCGGCCCACCCCGATACAGCCAGTTGCATCCTCATCGTCGACGGGGAAAGCCCATCGACAGTGGTGCAGGGCTTCACGCTCACGGGAGGTAAAGGCACCCGCTGGCTCGATCCGCACGGGGCAGGCACCTTCACCGAAGGCGGGGGCATCCTGACGGAAGGCACGTCGCCCGTCATCCTGTTCAATATCATTCGGGACAACGTGATCACGAACACCACGGCAGTGGTCTCCAACGGCGGTGGGGGCATCCGTTGCGGCGATGGCAGCCCTGTTATCCGCAACAACTGGATCCACCACAATGTGGGGCGTTACGGCGGCGGCAT
>JAGQXQ010000432.1:0-7143 GCA_020436535.1 Phaeodactylibacter sp. | reverse complement strand
TGGCGGGGCAGGGCTTTGGTTTACAGGGGCCAACACCCAAACGGCCGTAGAGATCTTCAACAACACTATCGTCTACAACAAGTGCCTGGGAGCCGGCAGCTACGGTGGCAAGGGGGGCGGCATTTTTGTGTTTTCGATCAAACTCGAAACCCGCAACAACATTATTTGGGGCAATACGCAGACCACCGGCGGCCCCATCGCCAAATTGTTTGGCGGGGTGGTTACCGCCGAATTTTCCGACATCCAGGGCAGCTATCCGGGCCAAGCAAATTTCAATCTTGACCCGCTGTTTGCCGACACGACTTCTTTCAACTTGACCCGCGCGTCTCCCTGCGTAGACGCTGCGAATGAAAATGATACCGACGTAACAATCGATAGCCTGGATCCAATTTTTCCTTCGCTCTGCGGCTTGCGGGGCGACATTGGGGCTTACGGAGGGCCGTGGGCGAGCACGCTCCCAACTGGCGTTGAGCCGATCACCCGACTGTTGAATAAACTCACTACGGGAGCGCTCGTTTCCACCCCCTCCGACAGCCGCAGCGTCAATTTCGTGGACGTGAACGGCGACGGATGGGAAGACATTTTTATGACCAATGGGCCGCAGGGCGGCGCCGAAAACCTGCTCTATTTGAACGGCGGGCCCGGCGGCCAGTTCTCAGCGGTTACCTCCGGCGATATTGTCAGCCATGCCGAACCGTTCGACGGAGCTACTTTTGCTGATGCGGACAACGACGGCAACCTCGATGCCTTCGCCGTGACCTGGTACGGGGAGAAGAATTTCCTCTACTTTGGCAACGGAGACGGCGCCTTCACTTATGACGCCACTGCGGCGCCTTCAATCGGCGGCGCCTACTCCGAAACGGCCTCCTGGGGCGACATGGACAACGACGGTGACCTCGATCTCTACGTGACGAATTCCGGAGGAAATAAAAAAAACCTGCTCTTTCGCAATGACGGCGGGCAGGTTTTTACCAAAGTTGTGGATGGCCCTCCTGTCAACGATGCCCATACTTCCCGTTCCGTTAACTGGACGGACTTCGACGGGGATGGTGACCTCGACCTGTTCGTTTCCAATGAGGCCGATCAGCCCGACGACCTTTACAAAAATGACGGTACCGGCAATTTTGCCAAAATCACCGGTAGCGAAGCACCCAGCCAAAGCAATCGCAGCACGATGAGCAGCAGTTGGGGCGACGTGGACAACGACGGTGACCTCGACCTGTTTGTGGCGAACGCCGCCTATTTTGCGGAACAAAACAACCAGCTTTTTTTAAATGAAAATGGCACGTTTACGGAGGTGGCAAGCGGCGGCCTGGTGACGGACGGCGGTTGCTCCTACGGATCCAACTTCGGCGATTACGACAATGACGGCGACCTGGACCTCGTCGTCAGCAACGGCTACTGCACCGGAAGTATCGTCAACTTTTTATACCAAAATGACGGACAGGGCCACTTCACCCGCGATCTCGAAAGCATCGAAAACCTCTCAACGCCCTGTAGCTACGGCGCTGCCTGGGGCGATGTAAACAACGACGGCTTCCTCGACCTCGGCATTGCTACCTGCAAAAATTCAAGCAACTCACCACTAGAAGCTAACCAGTTTTTCCTGAACACCGGCAACTGCAACCGTTGGCTGAAAGTAAAGCTCACCGGAACCCAATCCAACCGCTCCGCCATCGGCGCCAAGATATGGGTGACGGCCACCATCGGCGGCCAGGAGGTGACCCAGTTTCGGGAAATCAGCGCCCAATCCGGATACTGCGGACAGAACAGCCTCATTGCCCATTTTGGGCTGGGCGATGCAGAGGCGGCGGATGAGGTCAGGGTGAAGTTTTTGGGCGGAGCGGACACGACGCTGATGGCGGCGCCGGTGGATCAAGTGCTTGAAATTACCGAAGTGACACTAACCCCTGTTAGGGAAACGACTAAAAATGAGGCTTTTGCGGCAAGTGTATTCCCCAACCCGGCGAGTGAGGCTTTCCAGGTGGAGATGGAACTGCAACAGCCCGTGGAGCAGTTGCAGTTCCACCTCCTGGACATCGCCGGGAAAGTGATCTTGAAAAAAAAGATCCCGGTAGCGGGTTTAGAGAAATGGTCGGAGGTTTTTTCCGTACGTGAAATTGGGCTGGAAAGGGGGGTGTATTGGCTCGAAATAAGCGATAACAGAGGCTCGGTGACGAGGATGGTTGAGGTGTTTTGAGCAGGGTGCTCACCAACGAATTCATGCCGTACTTAGAGTGTTGGGGTTTTGTTTTTGATACCCAAAATGGCCATATTTGTTTGGAGGTGTTGCTTAGGAAAAAAAGAAGGATTTTGCACGAAAAATGCACTAATTCATTCCAGGTAGCATTAATCCAAAATTACGCTTCGTTAGTAGATGACATAGATATCACCACTTTCCCCTGATGTTTTCCTTCACCGAAATATTGGATAGTTCCATGCCGGGTATTTTCCTATTTGGTTTCAGTATGCTGTATATTCCGGAGTGTCTGTAACGAAATATGCAAAATTGCTAAAAATAAATACCTTATGTTATACCTTATGCTATTTTCAAGCTTAAAATACGCGATATATGAATTCGTTAACCTATATTTTTCCTATATTTCTCTTGTTTTTGGGACTAGCCAACCCGCTTCCCGCTCAAATTAACTGGCTAAATTATACAACTGACGACCGAAACCCAAACCTTGTATTTCAAGGTGATTTGGTTTGGTTTTCTAACCACGGCGGACTGACTCGCCTAAACCGCACGACGGGAGAAAAATTCGTTTACACCGCCGCCAACAGTGACTTGCCTAGCAATCGAATTTCCGAAATGAAGCAAGATCCTAACGGCAACCTTTGGCTCTTAGCCTTTGAATTTTTATGCAAATTTGATGGCACTGATTTTTTACTGGCCGAACCCGTTTTGCCACCAGGCGAAACCATAGCCGGGTTTTCTCACTTACACATCAGCGAATCGGGAAATGTTTTTGTGAAAGCAACTTATTCGCAAGGCAATTCCTCTCAAAAAATCATCGCAAAAATTGACCCAAATGGAGATTTTAGTGTGCATTTGCCAGAGGTTCCCAGTTTCACTACTATTTTTATTGAAAACGATACCGTGACTTGGGTGGAACAGCCTAATGACGACATTTTACGGATTGCGGGGCAAGACACAACAGCCATTTTTAATACTGCGATTTCGACTTTGCCCAACCCCACCACTCATGCCATTTTGAAGGACTCCGAGGGCAATATTTATGTGATGCAATCGCCCTTTATTATCGGCAGTGAACATGATTTTTATCTTTTTAAATATGCCAACGACACTTGGGAAAACATTCATTTGGGAACATTGTTTGGCACTCCTTTCTTCACGATTAGCAATGCGCTCTTTGACGAAGAGGATGTTTTTTGGTCATCTATCCAAGGAAATACGGCCAAACTATTATTTCGTTTTGACGGCCAAGCAAGTGAAACGCTCGCATCACCGCTTTTCGATATTGATGGCAAGAACCATGAGTTGCTGAATATAAGCAGCGATGGGCATTGGTGGCTCTACCTTCAAAATTATCATGGCAATAGATTGTATGAATACGATGGTAATACACTGGCTAAACGCAATGTCTCCATTTCTGATTTCCAAGAGAATCAAATTAGCAAAATTGAATTTGATTTTGATGGAAACATTTGGGTGCAGACATCTGAGGGTGTTTCAAGTTTTGATGGCGTCTCGTGGACAAATCATCGAAACCAGCTAGACCCCGTGCTTTTGAACCAAATCCGATACATGAAAGCTGCGCCAGACGGCACAATTTGGTTAAGTGCTGCGCCAAATACTGCGCCCGGATATTGCCTCGCCCGCTTCAATGGCTTGACCTGGGAGTACATTTCCTTTGGTTTGGCCGGCAGTTTTTATATCGATGTTAATAGATTTGATTTTGATGCGCAGGGGAATATCTGGGCAACTTCCAGTTATGGATTGTACAAATATGATGGTGTAAACCTGACGCTTTTTAATTCGAATAATTCCAATTTGCCATCTAATATTTTTGATGTAGAAGTCACGGAATCTGGGGAAGTTTGGGTAGCAGGGAATACTGGTTTATTTCTTTTTGATGGGACAGATTTTGTAAAACACCCAGACTTTCCTGGCTCAATCCTTATTTTAGATGAAGACTCAGATGGCAATTTATGGGCAAATAACCAAACTGCTTTGGGCAGATACGATGGCAATGAAATTATTTGGTTTGACGAAACAAACTCACCGCTTGACCCGATATTAGACGTTCCACTAGCGCTGGACGAAAACGGCATTTACTGGTTCGCTACTCGCGAGGGTTTGTACGAATATGATGGTGTAGAATGGGTGCTATATAATGAGGGCATTTCTGAGGATATCCCCCATGATATGAAAATGGACGAGTATGGTAATAAGTGGATTGCGACGATGCTAGGACTAACCGTTTTTAATGAACATGGTATCCGGGAAATTGGCGGCAAGGCAAGAGAATGTTTGACGGGCAATGTCTTTTTGGATGTGGATGGCAACGGAGAACCCTCTAATCAAGAGGCAGGTTTGCCACTGCAAAAGGTGACTTTGCAGCCCGATAGTACCACTTTTTTTTCTTCCCTTTCGGGAAAATACAAATTTGATGTAGAGGTTGGAACGCAATATCAAGTGGAGTTAGAATTTGAACCGAACGATTGGCTGCTCACTTCCGACTCGGCGGCATACTCAGTTCTGGCAACCGAAGGTTGCGTCGAAGACCTCGATTTTGGCTTGCAATCTGTGCAAACAGAAGAAAGTGGACGCATCCTGATTACGCCCGGTTTGCCCCGCTGCTTTGCGAAAGTGCCCGTTTGGGCAAATGTCAAAAATACAAGTTTTCAGCCTTTGAGTGGTAATTTTGAAATTCAATTGGATGCACAAATGAGTTTCTTGGAAGCGACACCCACCCCGTCGGAAATTGCCGGAAATACCCTGATTTGGAACTTTACCGGCCTACCACCTTTTCAAGAAATTGGCATTTTCATGAAAATCCAATATCCAGGAACTTTCGCACTTGGCGATACCTTGCGGATACAAGCCAAGTTATTTTCTAACGGCAATCCACCTTCGCTAAATGAAGTGGAAACCGAGCAAATTCTCCGCTGTTCCTTCGACCCAAATGACAAACAAGCTGCATCGACGGGTGAAAACCAGGACAGCCTTTCCTTGTTTGAAGATGCTTTGGATTACTTGATTCGATTTGAAAATACTGGCAACGACACTGCATTCAACGTCGTCATTCGAGATACGCTTTCCGCAAATTTAGACCTCGAAACTTTTGAAGTTTTGGCAGCGAGTCATCCAATCGAAGTAACCATTCGAGGGCGGGCAGTTGAGTTTCGCTTTCCCGATATTTTTCTGCTTTGGACGGATGCTGATTCGCTGTTGAGTCAAGGTTTCGTACGGTATCGTATCCACCCAAAAGCCGATTTGCCCGACCCGACTTTGATTGAAAATACGGCGTACATTTATTTTGATTTCAATCCGCCGATTATCACCAATACAACTCAAAATGTGCTGGTGAAGGATTTTCCAACTACGCCTGTTGGAGAAAACTTCCTTTCGAAAAATGATTGTTTGGCAACAATTTCCCCTAATCCCTTTGAGTTTTCCACCACTTTCCGTTTTGCTGAAGCGGTGCAATATGGTAACTTTATATTGTTTGATGCGCAAGGACATAAGATATTACATCGACGTTTTTCTGGAAAGGAAATGACAATAAAGCGAGAGAATTTGGCAGTTGGGGTTTATTTTTATCAACTAACTGGGGATTTGGTTTGCTCTGGAAAATTGCTGATTCAATGAGTACTATTTTCTGAAAGCATTTGCTGTAATAGCGCTCCAACTCTTGAAGCTCTATGCCCTCCACTCTTCTTCAGAAGAATTCATTTTCAATCTTCCACCGTCCGCGTCCAGTACGCATCATCTTATATACATTGTGTTTGCACAAGGGAAAATCCGTAATCCAAGTGAAGTGCCTATCTTTCTTTACCCTTTTTGTCTACCTGGCGGTAGTCTAAGAAATTGACTTTTATGTCTCGGTTATCTGAATTGAGAGGCAAACTTTTAACGTAACGAAAGCGGTGTATATACCGGCCTTCTTCCTGTTCCTGTTCATTAACTTTGCCCAGCCCCTCAAGGCGTTCCATCAACCCAAAGAGGTATTTGTTTCCATCTGGCTTTACGCTTATGACAAAGCGGAAGCCGGCCTTTTTCAATTCCCGGATGTGAGGCCCATTAGCGCTCAGGGCATCTTCTACTATTGCGGCTTTCTCTTTAGGCAACAACTTTTTCACCTGTGGTATTAAACGCTTGGCTGCATTGGTTTCGCAGTCATTCTTCGTGTTGCCGTCTTGCTTCACGATGGGTTCGTTAGCAATGGGAAGCACCTCTTTTTTATCCGGGTGTACGATTACGGCGCTCAACAGGCTATGCCGGTATTCTTTTTTGCCATTGCTCTTGATGCATTCCAGGCACTGGCAACAATTTATCTTTTCTGAACTAAAATGGTGTACTCCGTCTATGCTCACGGCTGTATGGCCACTGATATAACTATAGGCTTCCAATATGCCGGCTCCGCGCAGCTTCTTGCCCAGGCCTGCATACACCTTTTTCATTTCCTTCAGCTCTACTTCATCCAATATGCCCCGCATCCCACTATCAGAAGGCGCCTTGTTTACCTTGTATATCGACTTCAGGTTTTCTTCCCGGTTCGTGCGCTCATTGTTGAATTGGAGCAACGATGGGTCCTTTAAGGAGAAAACCGCATACCCGCTCATCAGGGCATCTTGCATCGTTATGCTCTGGTTTTCGTCCCGAGTATCGGTGAATCTCCTGAATTGCTTCGCCAAAAACTTGTGGAGGGCGTCTATTTTTAACCCTTCCAGGGCTTTTTCTTCCCGGCCTGCCATCTCTTTTTATCCCTAATTTAACGATTTCGTATTAAATTGGGAATTGCTGAATAAGGCCTGTTTATTCATGGATAACCCAGTGCGCTCATACAATGAACTGCCGATCTGCCGTTGGAGTTGGCGTACTGACCAATTGCCTTTTATGCTCTCTATTTCGTAAAAGGCTCTTTGTATTGGGCTTTCCACCTTGATGAGTTC
>JAGQXQ010000431.1 GCA_020436535.1 Phaeodactylibacter sp. | reverse complement strand
ACGTCCCCTCGATGCGGTCGATCTTACACAGGCCGATCCACTCCTGAATGGCGTAGGCGCCCGCCTTGTCGAACGGCTGGCAGGTGCGGATGTAGTAGTCGATTTCGGCATCGGATAGTTCGGCGAAGTGGACGCGGGACTCCCCGTAGAACACCCGCTCCTTTTCTTTAGAAAGCAGGCAGACGCCGGTGATCACCCGATGCACCTGGCCGGAGAGGGCGCGCAGGATTCGGCGGGCGTCTTCGGCATCTTCGGGCTTGTTGTAGATAGTGTCGCCCAGGATGACCACGCTGTCGGCGGTGAGCAGCACCTCATCGCCGGTGAGGAACTCGCGGGCGGCGTGAGCCTTCTGGCGCGCCAGAAAGGGAGCCACATCATTCACCGGCATATCCGCCGGAAAAGATTCGTCGATCGGTTTGGTCTTGATTTCGAAAGTGAAACCCGCCTGTTCCAGCAGCTGTCGGCGGCGGGGAGACTGGGAAGCGAGAATGATCTTTTTATTCAGGATGTCCATTTATAATCTTTCATTGAATAGCTAGCAATAACAAGAGTCCCAGCCCGGTCAGCATAATCAGCTTGGCGAGTTGGCTCAAGCGATGGAATTGCTCCTTCTCGCGGGCGCGGAACACCCAGATCAGCGCCAGGAATAAGGGCAGAAGAATACCAAAAACAAGAAAAACCAGGCTGGTACGGGTGAAAAGCTCCGGCGACCCCAGGGGCAGATAGATGAGGAAAACGGCCAGGCCCAGGCCGAAGGCGGCAGCTACTCCTTTCGCCACGTTCATACCCCAGCGCACCGGAATAGTGCTGCAATTGGCACCTACATCTCCCTGTACATCCTCCATATCTTTGACGACCTCCCGGAACATGGTAGACATAAAAGCAAAGGCCATATACCAGCTGATGATGCCCCCCAAACGCCCCGCAATGGACGGCGCCTCTTCCATAAGTTGCTGAAAAGGCCCGCGTTCGGCAAACCAGACGATGCCGGCCACTCCGGCACAAAAAAGCGCAATCAGCAAATTGCCCAGGACAGCCCGGCTTTTGAGGTAGGTGGAGTATACAAACAGTAATATTACGGCCAGCGGAAACAGATTAGCCAGCGGGATGCATTCGATGTGAAAGGATAAATAAAGGGAAATTAAAAACCCCAGGAGGTTAAAACAAAAATACAACCAGTATGCCGATTGCACCCTGACCTGACGATTGATCACCACCTTATCTGGCCGGTTGATGAGGTCGATGCGAAAATCTACAATATCATTAATTACATAGCCACCAGCGCTAATGAGCAGGGTGACGGCAACCAGCAGGCTGAAATGTTCATCATCGAGTGCAGGCTGCAGGCTGTACTGCCCGAAAGCAGGCAGTAAGAGCTTGTAATAGATCAGATATTGTGTAAGTGCGACGATCAGCAGGTTGGGAAAGCGCACCAGCCTCAGTAAAGCCTTTAGCATAGGAATTCTGTAAGTAATTTCACACTACATCCGGGATAGCTCAATTTTTCGTGTTTTTTGAAAAACGCACCATGATTTTCAGTGATTTGCGAATTCCGAACACCCCCCTACATCCACTGATCATTCAGCCGCAGCACCTTTTCGATAACGTCCCGCACACAGCCCTTTCCTCCATCATAAGGCGAGACGTACTTGGCCAGCTCAAACATTTCAGGAGCTGCATCTCTGGGGCAAGTGGGAAAGCCAACCCGGCGCATAACCGCATAATCGGGCACATCGTCCCCCATATAGAGGATGGCCTCCTCGTTGAGGTCATTATCTTTTATATACTTATCGTAAACCTTCAACTTGTCTTCCACGCCTGTATAAATATGCTCCACTCCCAGCCCTTCCAGGCGTTTCCTGACCCCTTCCGACTTCCCTCCGGTGATGATGCAAACATTGTATCCTTCGATGACAGCCTGCTTGATAGCGTAACCGTCTCTGATACTCATCTGCCGCAGCAGGCTTCCATCCTCCAGGATCAGGACCAAACTGTCGGTCAGCACCCCGTCAACGTCAA
>JAGQXQ010000430.1 GCA_020436535.1 Phaeodactylibacter sp. | reverse complement strand
ACATGCTCTAAAGCCGGCGGCCTGATAGCCAACCGCCCCACAACCATTGTCCACATCCGAACAACCATTGTCCGATAACGAACACCTGGCATTTGCAAGTAGACCCTAAGGCACTGATAATCAGCATCCAAAGTCTTGGCATGAATGTTGGCCTTCTGGGAGCAAAGACAAGCCGTTTTTCCCGCCGGCTCCCATCATTGTCAGGAAAAACGGGTTGTCTTTGCAAAAAAATTACCCGATGCTGAAGAACTACCTGAAGATCACCTGGAGAAACCTGTTGCGAAACCGCTCCTACTCCGCCATCAACCTGCTGGGGTTGGCACTGGGCCTGGCCTGCGTCATGTTGATCGGGCTGTGGATAAGGAGCGAGCTGAGCATGAACCGCTTCCACGAGAAGGGCGATCGCTTGTTCCGTTTGTGGGAGAACCAGGAGTATTCCAACGGCTACATCCTTTCCACCATCTCCACTCCTGGGCCGATGGCTGCCCAATTGCAGGCCGATTTTCCGGAGATCGAACGGGCGGTAAGGCTCAATTGGGGCGCACAAAAATTATTTACCGTGGCCGATCAGTCCCTGAACGAGCAAGGCTACTATGCCGACGATGGTTTTTTCAGCATCTTCACCTTTCCCCTCCTGCACGGTACAGCCGGCCAGGTGTTGAAAGAACCAGGCAAGGTAGTAGTCAGCGAGACGCTGGCCCGTAAATATTTCGATACCGATAATGCGGTGGGTAAAGTGGTGCGCATTGACAATGAGCAGGACTACACCATCAGCGGTGTATTCCAGGACCCGCCGGCAACTTCTACCCTGGATTTCGATTTCCTGCTGCCGATGGCGGAATACGAAAGAGACAATCCGGGATTTAAAACTCAGTGGAACAGCAACAGCGTACGCACGATGTTACTGCTCAGCGAGGGCACAGATGCTAATAAGTTAAGCCAGAAGATCGAGGGCTTTTTGCGGGAGCACTCCGACCAGGGTAATACCAGCCTGTTTCTGCAAGCCTATCCGGATACGTACCTTTATACCGATTACCGCGACGGCAAATACCAGGGCGGCGGCCGAATTACTTACGTGAAGATGTTCGGCGCTATCGGGCTGTTCATCCTGCTCATTGCCTGCATCAATTTCATGAACTTGTCCACCGCCCGATCTGCCACCCGGGCCAAAGAAGTGGGCATCCGGCGGGTGTCCGGCGCGGGGCAGGGCCTGTTGGTGCGCCAGTTCCTGGGAGAATCGCTGATAATGAGCGCACTGGCCGGTATTATTGCGATAGGTATAGTGCAGGCCGTACTCCCCGCATTTAACCGCCTGTTTTCCCTGGAACTTTCCTTCAACTTGTTGCGTATCGAGGTGTGGCTGGCTATGATCGGCATCATCGTGTTTGCCGGTTTGCTGGCTGGCAGTTATCCTGCTTTCTTCCTCGCCCGGTTTCAGCCGGTGGATGTTTTCAAAGGGGTGGTCAATACCGGCAAGGGGGCCTTCTGGTTCCGCAAAGGGATGGTGACCGCCCAGTTCGCCATCGCCACCTTTCTGATCATCAGCACACTGGTGATCTACCGGCAGATGGAACACGTCAGGAACCAGAACCTGGGGTATCAGAAGGAAAACCTGGTTTATTTCCGAGCCGATGGCGCGGTGCCGGAGCGCTACGACGTGCTCAAGGCCGAGCTAGAGGAACAGCCCGCCGTGGAGGCTGTCTCTTCTTCTACCGGGCTCGTATACAGTTGGGGCAATAATACCTCCGGCGTTTCCTGGCCGGGCAAAGACCCGGATAAAGATATTTTGTTTCAAACCATTCCCATTGGCTTCGATTTTCTGGAAACCATCGGCGCTACCCTGGTGGCCGGCCGCGACCTCTCCCGAAGCAGCCCCGCCGATTCCAGCAACTTCATCATCAACGAAACGGCGGCGGCCCTGATGGGCCTGGGGCAGCCTGTGGGGCAACGGATAACGGTTAGCGGTACAGAAGGAGAGGTCGTAGGCCTGGTGAAGGATTTTCAGGTCACTTCGTTGCGCAATAACCAGGACCCCGTCATTCTGGGCATTGGCCAGAGCATCAACTACGTATACCTGCGCCTGAATACAGATGATATTCAACAGGCGCTGGCCGATATCGGAGCGGTTGTCGGCCGCCACAACCCGGGCTATCCCTTTGAATTTTCATTTGTCGACCAGGAGTACGAAAAAATGTACCGCAGCGAACAACGGGTCAGCGCCTTGTCCAGGCTATTTGCTTTCGTTTCCATTTTTGTGTCCTGCCTGGGCCTGTTCGGCCTGGCGGCTTTCACAGCTGAGCAACGTAATAAAGAAGTCAGCATCCGCAAGGTATTGGGGGCCTCGGTGGCGCAATTGTCCGCTCTCTTGTCCCAAGAGTTCTTGCTACTGGTGCTGCTGGGCTTTGCCTTTGCCATCCCCGTCGCCTGGTACCTGATGCACGGCTGGCTGGAGAACTTCGCCTCCCACGTCGGCCTGGAATGGTGGGTGTTTGGCCTTTCGGGTCTGCTGGCGGTGCTCATTGCTCTGGGTACCGTGAGTTTCCACGCCATCCGAGCGGCAGTGAAGAACCCGGCGGAAGCTCTGCGGAGTGAGTGATTAATTGTATAAGTGTGTATAGGTGTAAAGGTGTAAGTGTGCCTTGCTGCTTCGATCAGGCTACATTTACACGCTTACACGTCTACACTTTTATACCTAAAACAAAACCATGTTCAATAACTACCTCAAGATCGTCCTGCGCAACTTATGGAAGAACAAAACTTTCAGCGCTCTTACTATTGGCGGGCTCAGCCTGAGTATGGCAGTCTGCCTGCTGTTCATCATGCTCATCAAGGGAGCCCATGAGTTCGACAATTTCCACCCGGAGGGGGATCGGGTGTACCGCATCCTGACCGATGCACAGCGCAAAGGTGGTGGCTCGGAGCGTTACGCCACTTCGCCCTATGTGGTAGTCAAGAACCTGACGGAGGGTTACGCCTTTGTAGAAGAATGGACGCCCTTCTGTTCAGCGCTGCGGGGAGAAGTAAGACAAGGTGAAAGCATGCTACGGCTTGAAGGGCTTTTCACCACGCCTTCCTTTTTTGAGGCCTTCGGCTTTCAGCTGGAGCGGGGAGACCCCTCCACGGCGCTAGCTGAACCCTACGCGCTGGTATTGACCCGAGCCACTGCCGAACGGCTTTTCGGAAAGGAGGACCCCATTGGGAAGACGGTGGAAATGCCAGGCCTGGAATCCAGTTTTACCGTCACCGGCCTGTTGGCCGATTTCCCGGGTAAAACGCACCTGGAGTTTGAAGCACTGGGTTCTTACGCTACAGTGGCTTCCCTGGAAGCGGCCGGACAGCTCAATAATATAACCAACAACTGGCAAAATTACTACAGCAACTACAACTTCATCCGCCTTAAGCCAGATGCAGAACCAGAAGCGGTTGAACAGGCATTGGCGGAAGTGGCCGAAGCCGGTTATGGAGGCCTGCAACTGGAGACCAGGGATGCAGGCTACCGCTTTGAGTTGCAACCTCTGGGCGAGATTACTCCAGGCCCGATTCTATCCAATGGCATGGGCCGGGGGCTGCCCGAGTTCCTGCTGTGGTTCCTGGCGGGGCTGGGGCTGATCGTTATCCTTTCGGCCTCCTTCAATTACACCAACCTGACCATTGCCCGGGCGGTGGGCCGCATGAAGGAGGTGGGCGTGCGCAAGACCTTTGGCGCGAACCGCAGGCAGGTCTTCTGGCAGTTTATGGCCGAGGCGGTGGTGATGGCGCTGATCGCCCTGCTGCTGGCTTACCCCATGCTGAAGCTAGCCATTCAGGCCTTCAACCAGTTGCAGTTCACCGAGTTCACGGATATGAACCTGAAGGAGGACCTGGCGCTGTATGCCTGGTTTATCCTCTTTGCCGCCATAGTGGGCTCCCTGGCGGGGCTGCTGCCGGCAGCGGTGCTGTCCAAAACGACTCCGCTGGCCGTCCTGCAAAAGCTGAGCAACCTGAAGATTATGAAAGGAGTGGGCCTGCGCAAGGCCTTGCTGAGCATACAGCTGTCCGTCTCGCTCATATTTCTCATTCTGGTCACCATCGCCTGGAAGCAGATCAATTTGGCGTTGACCATGAATTTCGGCTTTGACCAGGCACAGGTGCTAAATGTACAGATGCAGGGCCATGAGCTGGAAAAGCTCCGGCCTGCCTTCGCCTCGGTGAACGGCGTGGAGCGCATTTCCGCCATTTCTCACAGTATGGGCACCTGGGCGGACAGCAAGAATGACCTCCGGGTGCGGGAGGAGGAAGACCCGGTAGAGGTGCGGGATTACTTCATCGATGAGCAATACCTCGATAATTTTGGACTGAAGCTGGTAGCGGGACAAAACTTCCCGGCAGCGCCCGAACAGCAGCAGGAACGTTTTGCCCTGGTCAATGAAACCTTCCTCAAACAGTTTCAGCTGGGTTCGCCGGCCGAAGCAATCGGTAAAATCATTTGGGTGGGAGACAGCACCCGCCTGGCTATTCAGGGGGTGTTGGAGGATTTCTATTTCAAGCCGGCTGTGTATAACCTGGAGCCGTTACTGTTGCGCTACGACCCCGGGCAGCTGAGGGTGATGAACCTGAAGATCAGCGGTCAGGATCCGACGGCCGTCATCGCCGCCCTGGAGCGCGCCTGGGAAAAAATAGACCCGGCGCGCCCCTTCACTTATCAGTTTTTTGAGGAAGCCATTCGGGAGAACTACGCCAACTTTGTCGACATCGCCTGGATCGTGGGCTTCTTCGCCCTGTTGGGTATTGTGATCGCCCTGATGGGCCTGCTGGGCATCGCCATTTATACGGTAGAAACGAGACGCAAGGAGGTCAGCATCCGCAAGGTACTGGGCGCCACTATGAAAGATATGGTATGGTTGCTGTCGAAGTCCTACTTTGCCCTGCTGGCGATTGCCGCCCTTTTAGCCATTCCCCTGAGCTTTCTGCTGGGCAAACAGTTCTTGCAGCAGTTTGCCTTCCAGCCCGAGATGACAGTATGGCTCTTCCTGCCCGGCATCCTGGTGTTGTTTCTGCTGGTGGCGCTAACCGTAGTTTCACAGACGTGGCGGGCGGCAGTGAAAAACCCGGCGGAGGCGCTGCGGAGTGAATGAGGATATTGCTGGATTGTTACATTGCTGTCCCTTCGACAAGCTCAGGGTGAAATTGTTGAGTTGCCGGCTCCACGTGTAGCTATATAGCGGCTGGAATAGTACTCCGGACGGGCCAGATTTCTCTGGTACGCCGCCTGATTTGCACTGTACGACAGGATGTAATGCGGATTTTTTGGATTTTCGCGGATAGGCGGCAAATCCGCGAAAATCCGCCCTATCCATGTCATCCGTATTCTATCTTCCCCGAAATTTCCTTATCTTAAAATTCAGGAAGAGTGAGGATTGTCCAATTCCTTTTGCGCTCTTTCCCATTCTGATAATCACAATAAAACTATTCCTTTCCAACACTTTTACCGGAAAGGCCCTGCTCTCGGCTTATATCATCAAACTATAAAACAAAATCGTTATGATGATCATAACTACCCTCTCTTTTGCGTTCCTGTTCTTCCTTTCCGCATTTCAATTACAGGCCACCCACAACCGCAGCGGGGAGATCCAGTACCGGCAGATAGGCCCCAAAGAACTAGAGGCCTCCGTGATCACCTACTCCAGAGCGGATGCAAATCCCGCTGACCAAGACACCATTACCATTTGCTGGGGGGACAACCTTTGTGAACAGATTGCCAGAGTCAACGGCCCTGACCTGGATGGGAACGGCGTGCCGAACGGCGAGATAATTGCCCCCAACGTCAAAATGAACATTTATACCTACACCCACCAATACGAAGAGTTGGGGTATTACATTCTCAGCATGACGGACCCTAACCGCAACAGCGGTATTCTGAATATCAATTTCCCCAATTCCGACCAGGTTAAATTTCATATTGAATCAGTGGTTTTCCTTTCGGAAGAAGATTGGATGAACAACCATTCGCCGGTATTGCTGGAGCCGCCGGTGGGTTTTGGCATCGTAGGGCAGCCGTACATCCATGTGCCCAACGCTTTTGACATCGACGACGACAGTGTGGCTTATGCTCTGGCTGTCCCTCTGCAGGGCCTTGATGTAGAAGTGCCTAATTATGTCTTGCCTAATCAGGTCATGGCCGGGCCGGACAATCAGCTGAGAATAGACCCAGAAACGGGGGTAATGGTTTGGGATGCTCCTCAAATACCAGGACAATACAACGTCGCCATCGTGATCCGTTCTTATCGCAGCGGCGAGATAGTCGATATCGTGCTTCGGGACCTGCAGATCATCGTTGCAGATGGAGAGCAGCTACTGCCAAATATCAACCTAACGGAAACGGAAGAAGGCATCATCGACGTAGCCGTTGGAGATACGGTCCGGGTAGAGGTAACAGCGGCAAGCCCGCTGGGCCAAACTATTGAACTAACGGCTTCCTCCGGCTTACTGGAGGAGGACTTCTACCTGTCTACCGCGGCATTCACAGCTGCCACCATTATTGATGAAGAGGTACTAGGTACGTTCTCCTGGGTTGTCCGTAACGAACACATTCGGCAGCAGCCCTATCAGATAGCTTTCCGCGCCAGGGATGAGTTTGAGGAAACCGGGGCCGTCAATTTCAAGATCCTCAGGTATCGGGTATCGGCATTAGTGCCGGTGGAAGAGCCGGCGCCCTGGCGGGAAGCGGTTGAAGTTTTCCCCAACCCCACTTCCGGTTGGGTGCAGTTGGCCCTCCACGCGGACGCTTTGCCGGCGCCCTATCAGTTGTATCACGCCAGCGGCCAAAAGGCGGCCTCCGGCCTGATCCGAAATAAACGGCAGCAACTGGATCTCTCCGGCCTGCCGCCTGGCGCTTACTTTTTGAGGGTAGGCGATGCAGGCAGGCTGGGAACGGTGAAGATAATTCATCGGTAATTTGCCTGGTTACCAGATTACGGTTTTCTCTGGCGGTCAAGCTTTTTTGAAGGCGGGCTTTCTCCACTTTTCACTTCCTACAACAAATAGGCCCTTTCAATAACCAGAATTTGGATTTGGCCAGTTTTTTGTGAAAAAGAATAAATAAAATAACATCTTGTAAAGGAAAATTACGCGAGTGGGAGCCCTGTATGGCCTCAAACCCAATACCATGAAAACGTTGATTGTTATCCTGATAATAATTAACTCATTCTCAATGAATGCCCAATACTCCCAGCCAATGCGTATTTTCGAAAGAGGGCAGGTGGATATTCAGGCAGCTGTAGGGCCCTTCCCAGCCTATATTGCTGCGGATAAGCCATCATCCATTTTCCCACCCTTTCATTTCGGGATTCGCCGGATGGCAGATAAACACCTAAACTTTTTCCTTCTGTAGGTTATTCCACTTCCCTGAGTAAAGCGAAAATTATTTTTGCCTCTATTCGGGAAGATGGAATAACCCAACTTGCTTTGGGCCCCTGAAAATTTGTTGATCCTGCCTGCCTGCCAAGTGTCCGTTTCCGAACACCCATCTGTCCACCAACGTACACGCTGGATCGTTCCTACCAACCCAAATTCGACACAAATGACTGATTTTCAATAAAATACAATTTTGGCATGAGGCTTGCCTTATTCTAAAGTGAAGAAGAAGCTGGAGATAGAAAACAGCCTCGTTATTTCGGGCCGGCCTCTGGCCACCCAAGGCTGCTGCAACCAGAGCCGGCTCTATCAGCCCCCATCCGGTGAGCAGGCGGCGGTTGCAACAAAAAACAAAAACATGATCCAACTCAGAGACATTGAAAGGTATTACCGCAACGGCTTCCGCAAGGCCTGGATCCTCAACCAGGTCAACCTCGACGTGAAGGAGGGTGAATTTGTTACCATTATGGGCCCCAGCGGCGCCGGAAAGTCTACTTTGCTCAATATCATCGGCATGCTGGAAGAGCCCTCCGGAGGGGAATATCATTTCTTTGACGAACCCGTCCATAAATTCAATGAACGCAAGCGCAGCGACCTGCACAAAGCCTATATGGGCTTCGTCTTCCAGGCCTACCACCTTATTGATGACCTGACTGTCTACGAGAACATCGAGACGCCCCTGTTGTACCGCAATGTGAAGGGCAAAGAACGCAAAAGCATGGTAGCCGAGATCCTGGACCGCTTCAACATCGTGGCCAAGAAAGACCTCTTCCCCGAGCAGCTATCCGGCGGGCAACAGCAACTGGTCGGCGTCGCCCGGGCAGTGATCAGCAAGCCGCGCCTCCTGCTGGCCGACGAGCCAACCGGCAACCTGCACACCAAGCAGGGCGACCAGATCATGGAGCTTTTTAAGGAACTGAACGACGAAGGCGTGACCATCATTCAGGTCACTCACTCCGAACGCAACGCCTCCTTCGGCACCCGCATCATCGAGCTGGTGGACGGCAATATCCGCCGCGATGAACAGATCCGGGAGCCATCGGGCCAGGCCGACGTACCGAAGGGCATGCCGAATGGAAAATGAATTTATCAAGCCGGAAGTGCGAGGTGGGAAATCAAGAAATGGAAGGTAAATGACCTGCATTTTCCGACTTCCCACTTGTCAATATCTCTTGTAAGCGATCACCACCATACCCGACAGACTAACCTGTTCTGAATATTTGTATACCTTGATCGCCAGAATGCCGCGTAGAATGGGCGTTCTGGCGATGAGCTGTCTTTTTTGTTTGAGCTGCTGTACGTACAGAAGAACAATAAGAATAATATGTTCAGGCATTATCTCACCATCGCCATCCGGAACCTTTTAAAGGACAAGCTGTACAGCTGGATCAATGTGCTGGGGTTGTCCGTAGGGCTGGTCCTGGTAATGATGATCTTGTTGTACCTGCAGTTTGAATATAGTTATGATGACTGGCATACGCAGGGAGAGCAGTTATATCGGGTGAACATTCGTACCCATCGGGCGGATGCGCAAGGAGAGGAGAGCCATGTTTTCACACCGCCTATCGGGCCTGACCTTCAAGTGGAATTCCCTGAGGTGGAAGCCTATACCCGTATTTCTACCGAACAACCCGCCTTTCTTTCCCATCAGGAAGAGGCCATGCAGGTGGATGGCATCCACTATGCCGATACTTCTTTTTTCACCTTATTTGACTTTTCGTGGCTAGCAGGGGATGCTCGTACTGCCCTGGCCCGGCCTAATACCATGGTGCTGGCCATGCCGCTGGCCCGACGCCTTTTCGGTGAGGAAGACCCCATGGGAAAGTCCGTGGTTTTGGATAACCAGCAACAATACGAAGTTACCGGCCTGGTGGCGGCCCCGCCAGTCCATTCGCATTTGCAATTCGAGGCGCTTTTGTCCTTTTCCACCTTGTACCAGGATTCGGAGCGCTTCATGGGCTGGAATGGAGGCAACCAATACATCACCTATCTTTTACTGGCGGAAAATTCAAGCCCGGCTCAACTGGAAGAAAAGCTGCCGCCTTTTATGTGGCGGCACATCAATGAAGGCCTTAAGCCCTACGGCGTGCAGCTGGAGGCACGGCTACAGCCGCTCCGGGACATTCACCTTTGGTTTAACCCCGATTCACCGGCCCTGCGCACTCGCTTGCTGGCCTTTGGGGCCATCGGCCTGTTGATTCTGCTTATCGCCGGGGTCAATTTTGTGAACCTGGCCACCGCGCGGGCGTCCTGGCGAGCGAAAGAGGTAGGTGTCCGCAAAGTACTGGGCGCCAGTCGGGGAGCACTAATCCGCCAGTTTATGGGCGAAGCTTTCCTATTGGTGCTGATCGCCATGGGGCTGGGATTTTTACTCACAGAAGCCCTGGCCCCGGTTTACGGCAAACTGATCGGCAAGGCTTTTTACCCCTTCGCCATTTTTAATGCCTATACGGTCCTGGCCCTGCTGGGTGTCCTGATCCTGGTGGGAGCGCTGGCAGGGGGATATCCCGCCCTGTATATTTCCCGCCTGAAGCCGGTGACGGCAATAAAGGGAGGTTCAACCGGCAAGAAGAAACAAGGGCTGCGCAACGCCCTGCTGGTGGTGCAGTTCGCCATATCGGCCGGATTGATCGCCTGCACGCTGGTGATTTACCAGCAATTGCAGTACACCCGTCACAAAGGGCTGGGTTTCGAGCAGCAAGGCATTGTCGTGCTGCCCCTGGTGGGGAAGGCGGTACAATCGAAACAAGCGGCCCTGAAGCAGGAATTGCTGGCCCTGCAGGGGGTGGAAGGCGCAACGGCGCTTTCCGAGGCGCCGGGGCAGGGCCTGGCCCGCAATGGCTACATCCCGGAAGGGCATAAAGAGTCGATGCTTTTTCACGTCATCGATGTAGATGAGAACTTTATCGACGTATTCGGACTGGAACTGAGCGCCGGCCGTTCCTTCGACCCCGCCCGCCCGGCCGACGCGCCGGCCTTCCTCGTCAATGAGGCCCTGGCGCGGCAGCTCCACTGGAGCAATCCTGTTGGCAAAACCATAACCCGCAATGAAGAACATCCGGTCATCGGCGTGGTTAAAGATTTTCACTTTGCCTCCCTGCACCATCCTATTGGCCCGCTTATTATCACCCGGCAGCCCTGGAACGGGCGCTACCACCGGCTGGCCCTGAAAGTCCGCACCTCCGACTGGAAAAGAACGATGGATGCCGTCCGGGGCCGGTGGGAAACCATACTGCCACAGACGCCCTTTGATTATGGTTTTCTGGATGAGGCCATTGGACAGCAATACGAAAGTGAACGCCGCTTTCAGGAGGCTTTCCTGTACTTTTCCATCCTGTCCATCCTCATTGCATTGCTGGGGCTGCTGGGGCTGGTTGCCCTGGCCATACAGCAACGCACCAAGGAAGTGGGCATCCGCAAGGTGATGGGCGCCAGCGTAGGCAGCATCATCGCCCTGTTTTCCAAAGGCCTCCTCCAACTGGTGGGCATCGCACTGGCAGCCGGCTTCCCTCTAGCCTGGTACTTCATGCGGCGCTGGCTACAGGGCTTTGCATACAACAACGGCATCGACTGGTGGGTATTCCTGTTGGCCGGCGCCTTGACCTTGCTGGTGGCCTTCCTGACGGTGGCGCTCCGGGCAATGGGCGTAGCAAGGAGCAACCCAGTGAAGGCGCTGCGGTATGAGTGAGGGTATAATAGTCTATCAATGCTACACTGATTGATACACCATAAAACAAAACCTATGCTAAAACACTTCCTGGTCGTCACACTACGCAATCTTCGCCGAGATCTGGGCTACAGCCTCATCAATATACTGGGGCTGGGAACGGGCATCGCCGTCAGCCTGCTCCTCTTTTTCTGGGTGCGGCACGAACTGAGTTACGACCGCTTTCATCCCGATGCAGGGCGCATTTATCAGATCGCTTTCAACTTTCCGGCAGAGGAGGGGCAAGTGAGTACCTGGACAACGGCTCCGGTGCCCTTTGCGGAGAAGGTCAACGAAGCAATACCGGAAGCGGAAGCTGCCCTGGCCGTTTCCTTCCCGAAGCAACTGTCCCTCATCAGGGAACAGGCGCCTTTTAACGAAGAAGGGCTTTATGTAGGGACGGATTTTCTGAACGTTTTCGACTTTCCTCTGCTGGAAGGCAGGAAGGAGGCCCTGTTCAGCCAACCCAACGCCATTGTCCTCTCGGAAACGCTGGCAGAGAAATACTTTGGCGCCGGCTGGCAGGGGCAGGCCATTGGGAAAACCCTGGAGGCTGCCGGGGAAGAGTCGTATACGGTGAGTGGGGTAGTAGCCGGCCCGCCCAGCAATTCCACACTGCAGTTTGACTTTCTGCTTTCCATGGAAGACTATCTCCGCAAGGCCCCCTGGAACAGCCAATGGGGCAACTTCACTTCCCGCCTTTTCCTGAAGGTTCAGGCCGGGGCCGATATCACGGCATTGGAGCATAAACTGATGGGCCTTTTCCGGAAGCACAAAGGCAATACAGAGGAAGGTACCACCATCAGCCTCCTGTCATTCCCCGAACGCCATCTATACAGCAAACTGGAGAACGGCCGGCCGGTGGGAGGGCGGATCACCTATGTTCGCCTGTTCATTGGGGCGGCGGCCTTCCTGTTGCTTATTGCCTGCATCAACTTCATGAATCTGGCTACGGCCCGGGCCACGCGCCGTTCGCGAGAGATCGGCGTGCGCAAAGTGGTGGGCGCCAGCCGGCGGCAACTGGCGTGGCAATTTATGAGTGAGGCGCTCGCCATTGCTCTGGTATCCACTGGAGTGGGAGTGGCTCTGGTAGAAATCCTGAAAGAGCCTTTCCGGCAGATCACCGGCACGGAGCTGGCGATCGATTACCTGGAACCGGGCACGCTATCGCTGATCGTGGGTACGGGACTATTTGCGGGGCTGCTCTCCGGCAGCTATCCGGCATTCCTTCTGTCTTCTTTTAAGGCTGTCAATATTTTCCGTGGAAAGGAGACGGGACAGTTCAGCGGAGCTTCGCTGCGCAAGGGGCTGGTCGTATTGCAATTTCTGTTATCCGCCTGCCTGATTGTCTGTGCGTTGGGCGTTCAACAGCAGGTGAACTTCATTATGAACAAGAACCTGGGGCTGAACCGGGAGAATGTGGTACGTGTACCTATGGAGGGCCCGCTTTACGATAAATACCCCAACCTGAAGGACGAAATATCGGCCATACCGGGCGTCAAGCAGTTCGCTGCTTCCAATCAAATGCCATTTATGGTCAACGCCGAGACCCGAGACCCGGTGTGGGAAGGTAAAGCGCCGGATAACCAAACCGGTTTCCGGGTGCTGGAAGTGACACCCGGTTTTGTTGAAACCATGGGTATTGAGATAGCGGACGGCAGGAGCTTTTCACCAGACCGGCCGGCAGATACCCTATCCCTCGTCGTCAATGAGGCGGCAGCTAGGGTAATGGGTATGGAACAGCCGATCGGGCAAAAGGTGGAATTCTGGGGCGTTACCGGGCAGATTATTGGCCTGGCTCGGAATTTTCACCTCAACTCCCTCCACGAACCCATTGCTCCATTGATCCTCTACCTTAGCCGCAGCGGCAGCTCTGATAACTTATACGTCCGTACAAAGGGCGGCCAAACCCAACAGGCTATTCAAGGGTTGGAAGCCCTGCACCAGCGTATTGCCCCCGACTATCCCTTCGAATACGCTTTCCTGGATGAAGAATACAGCCGCATGTACCAAAGCGAAACGGCCATCGGCAAGCTGGCTTTTTACTTTGCCGCTATTGCCATTCTGCTGTCCTGCATCGGGCTGTTCGGCCTGTCGGCCTTTACGGCGGCGCGGCGCACCAAAGAGATCGGCATCCGCAAGGTGGTGGGCGCCAGCGTGGCCAACATCCTGGCCCTGCTCTTCGGGGATTTTCTGAAACTTATCCTCATCGGCTTTGTCATTTCGGTACCGGTGGCCTGGTACCTGTTGTCGGCCTGGCTGGAGGGCTTTGCCTACCAAACCGGCATTGGCATCCAACTTTTCCTGGCTACAATAGGGCTGATGGTGCTGGTAGCCTGGCTGGCAGTGAGTTACCACGCCATTCGGGCGGCGCGGGCCAACCCGGTGGAGGCGCTGGGGAGCGAGTGAGGGTGTAAATACATGGACTGCCCGTCTTCGTTCCTCAGTACTCTGTAAATTAAGTAAATGCTCGTTTATGAACGATGTATTTTCGTTCCAACCTAGGAACGCC
>JAGQXQ010000075.1 GCA_020436535.1 Phaeodactylibacter sp. | reverse complement strand
AGTTGGCGGTTTATGAATCCAAAGCTTTCGGCAAATTTCTGCGCCGCAATGAGAAAATAACAGAAAGCCGGGCCCGGGGTTACCTGGCCTTGTGCTCTTTTATCCGCAAGCTGGCAAAACTAAAAGTTAGCGGTCAATTGACGGCCAATAAATTATTGAAACTCCGTAAAAAGCTGGAAAATGAACGCCTGTTTGTTGCCAAGCCTTGGCTGCAGGAAAAACTGGCGCAACTGGAAAGATAGCTTTCAGCCGTCCATGATTTCTTCCGTTATAGCGACAACCGATTTGTTGGTATGGCCTTCTGCGTTTCCTGTGCTTATCTTTTGCTGCCTGGCGGAAATGCGGATTGCCTTTTGCTGGAAAGGGCTTAATGTATTCTTCATGATTACAGGGTTTGAGTTTTGGTTGCTTTCCCAACGAAGTTGGTGTAAGTAACCAGAAGGATTTCCGGGCTCTTTTTTATTTGCCGACAGGATGGCCCATTGGATGAGCTTGTAGCAACCTTAGCTCAGAAGCAGTCAGGAATGGGCTGTTTTCATTTCCAAAAACGAAATTTGAAGGGTACTTATAAAAGCAGTGCCTTGGTTGAACTGATAATACAGCAACAAACCTTCTGTATTTACATTGTTATACAGTTCACGATCTTTGTTATTCTGGATTTTCTCTTGACAAAGTGCCTTCCTTCTTTTCATAAGAAGCTGGCTCACAGCTTGTGCTTTACCGCACCAAACTCACTTTCTTCGTCAGCATCCCTGCTTCCGTCTGCAAACGCACGAGGTAGATACCGGAGCTCAGCTGCTGGCCGCTGCCGTCGGCGCCGTTCCAGCGGAAGTCCTGGTAGCCGGCGTCGAGGTAGCCGGAGTGCAGGGCCGCTACGCGCTGGCCGTTGAGGTTGAACACTTCGAGGGTGGCCGGCCCGGCCGGGGCAGGCTGAAGCGGATGGATACCTCCTCCCGGAAGGGGTTGGGGTTGGTCTGGAGTTGCAGGGCCACGGCCGTCGTTACCACGCCAGGATTGGCCGGGCGGGGGATCATCGGGGTGCAATCTACCGTGCCGGCGTTCAGGGCGTCGATCAGAGTTTGCACCTGGCCGATGATGTAGTCGGCAGCATCGGTGGGGATCCGGTTCCCGCTCTCGTATTGTTGCGTATAAGTGATGACGCTGTTCAATTGTATGATGACCGACTGTACGGAATAGCCGGCGCAGTATCTGGAAGCCGCCAGGCTTAGCCTTCTGGTAAGAGCATATTCGATGCTACTGCTGAGCCCCAGGCCTTCGATGTAGGGGATCAGGTTGCCGGAAACCACGCCATTGATAGATGAGTAGGGGTCGCAGGCGTCGCCGATGCCGTCGAGGTCGAAGTCTGCCTGATCGGGATTGGCGTCGGCGGGGCAGTTGTCGTTGGCGTCCGCAACGCCGTCTCCATCGGTATCACATACTATATCGCAGAGACTATTACATGCTCCGTTAGGGCCGTTATTGGAGATAATTATAGAGCCACCAACATCCGGAACAGGTTGGGCGCCTGGGCCTGGATTACCATCATCAACATCATCCAGCAAGCGAGAAAGCTGGTTGCAGGTATTTAAGTTAGGATTATTGTCAATTCTCAGCGAACCAACCGAAGTCAGGTTATCCAAGCCACTCAGGCTGCTTAAAGCCGCGTTGTTTCTAATGAACAGCTCCCCACTAACCGACGTAAGGTTCATTAATGGAGTAAGATCGGTGATGTTATCGAAACCATCGTTATTGTCTTGAATTATTATAGAACCGGTAAAATCAGTACAAATAGCAGGGAAATTGTCGACATCCGTTTGAGATCTTAATTCAACCGTTCCAGGTTGGGAGCATTGCCCATACATATTTAGGCTAATGAATAGAGTGCTAAAAATAAGGAAAAGCTTTTTCATATATTTTTTGATTTTTTAAAATGTTCATGAAGTAAAAAACTGATGGTACAAAGATGGGGCCGGCCGGCCTAAATGGGTTTGTCGAATGGGTGCGGAGGTTTGTCAATCCGTTGCACCGGCCCATTAAATGTTTGTCAATCCGTTGCATGGGCTGGTTGTGTCGTCCGCCTAAGTGTTTGATAGACAATTAATTGGTGGTTGCGCTGGGCGGGAAGCCAAAGGCCTTCTGATAAGTGCTTGTTTGGAGGTGATTACTTTTTCACTGTAACTATTCAGCAGTTAGCTTTTGGCGGGTAGCGGTTAGCAAATGCCTGCTCTTAAGTTTGGTATGTTAAGCAAAAAACCGGTAGTTTAAGCTTATATCTCATTTTTGTGGGGATC
>JAGQXQ010000074.1 GCA_020436535.1 Phaeodactylibacter sp. | reverse complement strand
TTCTCCGGCAAAGCGGTTGCAGCAGCAGGCTTCGAACTGTATCAGAACACGCCGAACCCATTCAAGGGTGAGACGCTGATCGGCTTCAACCTGCCGGCTGACGACACCGTAACGCTGACGGTCAGCGACGTAACAGGAAAAGTACTGAAACTGGTTCGCCTGGATGGCGTCAAGGGGTACAACAACGTAGTTGTTAACTCCAACGACCTGCCGGCAGCTGGCGTACTGTACTACACTGTCGAAACGTCTGATTACACTGCTACCAAGAAGATGATTATCATCGAATAATCAAGATAAATTGAATGGAGTGGCTCCAACCTGGAGCCACTCCATCTTTTTTTGTTTTTTATATGAAAATAACTTAAAGGGCTAGCTTTCCTTTCTACACTTTTTTTGCTACCTTGCCGGTCAATTTGAGTTATTAATCCCATGATCCCATGATATACTTCACTTACGCTGTAAGGACTACCCTGGCAGTTGCGTTTCTGCTGTACTTTCCTTCCATTACTGAAGCGCAGGTTTCCATTTATGCAAATGATCTTACGGTTCAACCAGAAGAGACCTTTTCCGTCGATGTGACGGCCCAAGGGTTTCAAAATATACTGGCTTGCCAGTTTAGCGTATCCTGGAATTCTATAGCATTTGAATTCAAAGGAGCCGAAAACCTCCATCCGGTATTCGAGGATTACCCGCTCGACCACTTTGGTTTTGCCCAGATCAGTCAGGGTAAACTAGGGTTTTCGTGGATTGACTTTTCACTGGCGGGCGTTTCCATACAGGAAGATGACATTCTTTTTTCAGTTCGCCTGAAGACACTGAAGGACGAAAGCGCAGCGTATACCTTTAGCTTTGGAGGCGACCCCACCGCTATTGAAGTAGCAGATACCGCCGAGACTGTATTGGATGTAGAATTTTTCGAAGGCATTATTACCGTTGACGGAATCAGTAATATTCGAAACAAAAACAGGCCGGATCTCGTACAAGTAAATAGTTCCCCTAACCCATTTAAAGAACAAACGCAGGTTGACATCAATTTCCTGCGTCCGGCATCAGCCCACATAACGATCCACAACCTACTTGGTGCAATGCTTTACGAGGAGTCTGCAGATTTTCAAAGTGGCCTGTACACCCTTAAATTATCAAAGGACATTTTTCCCCAGGCAGGCACATACCTTTTAAAGGTCCAGTCTGAGGATTTTCTGGTTACACATAAACTGATTGTAATATAGCGTAGTCTCATTGATTCGTTAACATCATCCCAAATTCCGAGCACGATGGATAAAAAATTTACAAGCCTGATTATCGGGCTGCTTTGCTGTATATGGCAGTTATCCGCCCAGCAGCCTACCTTTACTATTACTCCTCAAACTGCCAACGCTCAGGTTAATGACGTCATTGAGTTTGACGTCGAAGTGAGTGATTTCAATAATATAGCCACTTTCCAATATGGAATCAACTGGGACCCGGCAGTCCTGGAGTTTGTAGACATTTCCTCAATCAACACCGATGGGACAACCGGCTTCCCGGGCCTTTCCGACCCCGCCAACGGTAACGGTACGTTTAGCAAGCCTGGAGGTAATGTCCCTCCGGGGCAGCTAGGCGTTGCCTGGTTTCACCCCAGCTTTACCGGTATAACCCGCCCGGATGGAACGGTCATCTTTTCCTTTCGCCTGCGCGCCAAAGCCGGTGGCACCTCCATGATTCAGTTTGCGGTGCCTCCGGTGCCTTCAATCGAGGTGCTCAACGGCAACTTTCAGAATGTTGGCCTGAATCCGGGAAACAGTACCGTTACGGTTGCCGGTGGTGGAGGCCCTGCCAGCATAGACTTCTTCATTGGGGATAACAGTGTACAGCAGGGACAACAAGTATGCCTGGATGTCAGCGTTTCTAACTTTGACAACATCTCAAGCGCGGAACTCAGCATAAATTATAACAATAACAACCTGCAATTTGCGTCGGTCACCGGACTGAACCTCAGTGGCCTGCAGCAAAGTAGTTTCAATACGGCCACCGCCGGTACCATTACATTGGATTGGTCCTCAGCCAGCGGCGTGACAGTAGGAGACGGGACGACCATCTTCCAGCTTTGCTTTAATACTTTGCAGAGCGGTACCAGCTCTGTAAGCTTTACGGGGACTCCGCTGGCCATTAATGTGCTGGACGGAGCTGGCAATGACGTTATCTTTAACGGGAACGATGGCTCCGTTACGGTCACACCGATCAGTACCAGTACAGACTTCAAGTTATCCATCGAAGATAAAACCGTTAACTCGGGTGATGACTTCTGCGTGAAAGTAACCACGGAGAATTTTGCGGATGTCGTGGGTATGGCCTACACCATCAACTATAACCCCAGCGCCTTGGCCTTTACTCAAATCATAAACGTCAACCCGGATCTTCCGGGGTTCAATGTCGCGGCGCATTTCGGCACTCCCAATACGGGCCTTTCGCCAGGCTTTGTTACCGTTAACTATTTCAACAATAACCTGGAAGGAACCAACCTGCCAGACGGCACTGTTTTGTTTGAGCTATGCTTCACTGCGATCGGCTCGGGCGCCACACAAATCGCTTTTTCCAGCGACATTGCTCAGATCGAAATATCGGATAGCAACCAGGAAATCATTCCTTTCACCAGCGACCCCGGAAATATTTCCATCAGTGGTGGGCCGCCGCCCCCACCGCCAACCGATGACTTCCGCCTGACGATAGCCGATGCAAACATAGACCCGGGCGACCAGTTTTGCGTAGCGGTGACAGTTGACAACTTTACGGATGTGGTAGGTATGGCCTATACCATCAACTATGACCCGGGCAATCTGCAATTCGAGAGCGTGGGCAATCTCAACCCCAACATTCCCAACTTTGATATAGCAGCCAACTTTGGTACGCCCAACAGCGGCCTGAACCCTGGTTTCATAACGGTCAACTATTTCAATAATGACCTGACCGGTATCGACCTGCCCAATGGCGCAATCCTCTTCGAAATGTGCTTCACTGAGATCGGCGGCCCGGGTGCAGAATCGGACATTCTATTTACCAGCGACATCGCGCAAATCGAAGTATCAGACAGCAACCAGGATGTGATCCCCTTCACCAGCGAGGAGGGTACGGTCGCCGTTTCGGGTACCTTTCAGGGCTTCCGCCTGACGATTGAGGACCTGACTGTAGCCCCGAATGAAGATTTTTGTGTGCAGGTGACAACGGAGAATTATACGGATATTGTAGGTTTGGCCTTTACCCTCAACTATGACCCCGGCCAGCTGGTATTTTCGTCGGTAAGCAACCTGAACACCAATATTCCTGGTTTCAACGTCGACGCTCATATCGGCACGCCCAATAGCGGGTTAAATCCTGGCTTCATTACCGTCAACTATTTCAATAATGACCTCACCGGTATCAACCTTCCACCCAATGCGGTTCTTTTTGAATTGTGTTTCCGTGCTAATGGCCTGAATGGCAGCTGTTCGGATATCTTTTTTAGCAGTGATATCACTCAGATCGAAGTGTCGGACAGTAACCAGGATGTCGTGGATTTCAACAGCCGGCGAGGGACGGTTTGCGTAGACGACAGCATCCCCGGCCAGGTGCGCTTTACAGCGGGCGACGCTACGGTCGATATCGACCAGAACTTTTGCATCCCCATCCGGGCCAGAGGGTTTAACGATATCCAGAAAATGTCGTTCACCATTAACTATAATGCCAGTGAGCTGCAATTCTCGAACGTGGCCAACCTGACCGCCAGCCTGCCCGGCTTTACGATCAACAACTCCTTCGGTACGCCCGGCAACGGTACTTCGGCGGGAGTGATCACAGTCAGTTGGACGGGCGCCGCCGGTGTCAGCCTTCCGGATAACACACAGCTCTTTGAGCTTTGCTTCAGCGCTATAGGGCAGAATGGCAACTGTTCCGACCTTACTTTTGTCGGCAGCCCCACCATTATCGAGTTCCGCAATAGCTTCAACGACCTGCTGCCCTTCAATGGGGCGGAAGGTACGGTTTGCATCAATCCTGCCTTCGACGGCTTTCTGCTCACGGTGCAGGACGATATAGTGGAGCCGGGTGAACAGTTCTGTGTGCCCGTTACAGTGCTCAACTTTACAGATGTAGTGGGTGTGGCGTTCACCCTCAATTACAATACATCGCAACTGCAGTTCAACCAGGTAACGAACCTAAACCCGAATATTCCTGATTTTACCCTTGCCGGTAACTTCGCCAATCCTTCTCCGGGTTTCATTACGATGAACTGGTTTGAACAGTCGCTCACTCCGGTTAACCTCATGAACGGCGAGCCGTTTTTCGAGATCTGCTTCACCGCTATCGGTGATGACGGACAGGTATCGGACATCACCTTCACCAGTGACATTACACCGATCGAAGTATCGGATAGCAACCAGGATATTATTGATTTCAATGGCGAAGAGGGCACGATCACTATATCCGCTATTCAGCCGCCCGCTATTGGCACACCGGCCATCACACAGGTCGCCTGTTTCGGTGAAACGAGCGGCGCCATTAGCATTTCTGCCAGTGGAGGTACCGGCGGGCCCTTCACTTACAACTGGGCAGGCCCGGGTGGGCCGTATACGGGCCCCAGTATCAGTGGCCTGGCAGTTGGCTCCTACATGCTAACCGTTACGGATGTGAACTCCACTCTGACTTCTACGGCAACTTACAATATAACCCAGCCGGCCAGCGCTATCACCATTGTGGGCAATAGCAACCCACCCAACTGCCAGGGTGGCCAGGATGGAACCATTAGCATTACCGCGGCGGGAGGCACTCCCGGTTATACCTATGCCTGGGATAATGGCATACAAGCGGGTGTTGAAGACCCCACCAACCTGCCAATGGGTACTTATACAGTAACGGTGACGGACAACAACGGTTGTACTCAGAGCCGCTCTTTCCTCGTGCCTGCCGGTTCCGGTTCAAATATCTCAATCAATGCCACCGTGGGGAACGTGACCTGCGCCGGCGAATCCGATGGTTCCATTTGCCTGTCGGTCTTCGGCGCGCAGGGTAGTGTGGCGTATTTCTGGACCCCCTCTTCTGTCAGTGGCGGCTCGTGCCCTACTAATCTGGACGGCGGCAATTATTCGGTGACCGTGTACGATGACGGTGGTTGTTCTTCCAGCCAGTCCTTTACAGTTCAGGAGCCCGCTCAACCCTTGGATATGGTAGAGATTACCGGCTCGCCCATCGAATCGGGTGATGACGGTAGCGTACGGGTGGATATTACGGGAGGCACTATGCCTTATACCTATAGCTGGCGGGGGCCGGATAATGCGACTTATAATACTCCGGAGGTGACCAACCTCGGTGCCGAGGGTGAATATTGTGTCACCGTTACGGATGGTAACAATTGTACCGTTACCGGCTGTTATGGGTTGGAAGTAGCGCTTATATTCGTAGATGTTACGGTCGTCGATGCCTGTGGAGGGGACAACGGTTCTATTTCCATTCGCATGCTGGGTGGACAAACCCCCTATACCTATGAATGGGCAGGGCTAACCGACAATGATTCGATTGTGGACGGCCTCAACGGAGGCACTTACTTTGTAACGGTCACTGATGTCAACGGCATCGAGGTCTCCGGTGAGTTTGATGTAGCGGAATCTCCGGCGATTTTACTTGGCCCGGTTTACACACCGGTTACCGGCAGTGCCGCCAATACGAACGGAGCTATAAATGTAGCAGCCAGCGGCGGTACCGGCATGCTCGCATACAACTGGAGTACCGGCGATTCCGGCGCGGAGCTTACCGGCCTGGGCGAAGGCGAATATTGTCTGACCGTTACCGATGAAGTGGGGTGTTCGAAAGATACCTGTTTCAATATGGTTCTCAGAACCGACTTCCTGGCCCCGCTGGTGGACGGTGAGAGTGCCAGTTGTGCCGATACGGAAGACGGCGCCCTGACGGTGGAACTACAGGGAGGCCTGTTCCCCTATGAAGTGGTGATCACGTATGATTCCGGGGAGGTGTTTGCTTTTGAGACTTCTGAATTGAACTTTTCTCAAGGAGATCTGCCACCCGGCAGCGGGACGATCGCGATTACGGACGCTATTGGCGAAACCCAGAGCCAGGCCTTTTCCATAGGTAACCCGCCGGCCCTGCTGGCTTCGGTACAGGACTTCCTGCACGATACGGAGGCAGCAGGCTGTTCCGGAATGATACAGCTGGACATTTCCGGCGGAACCGGCGGCTATTCGGTAAGCTGGAACACCGGCGATGTGGGCGCAACGCTCAATAACGTCTGCGGGGATAACTCCTATCAGCCGACGATCACGGACGCCAATGGCTGTAGCGTTACCCTGGACGCAGTCGCCCTGAATATTTTCTCGCTGGATATTGCCTCGACTACCAATACGGAATGCCCCGACGACCCCGTTGGCGCTATCGATATTGATGTCTCCGGTGGAGAGCCTGGATATAATTTTGTTTGGTTAAATGAGCAGGGCGGCGTTGTTTCCGAGGAAGAGGATGTTTCCGGCCTGCCTGCCGGAAACTATACAGTGATGGTGTCCGAGCCATCCGGCAACACCCTTACAGAGCAGGTCACGATCACTTCCACTTCCACATTACAATTAAGTGTCCAGGTGACGTCGGATTACAACGGCTTTGATGTGAGCTGTGCTGATGCCGCCAACGGCCGGGTGAGGGCCACCGCTTCTGGTAGCGATGGATACTCCTATGAATGGACCAGCAACAACGTGTTGGTGGGCACGGAAGCCATTCTGGCGGATGCCGCCCCCGGCGTCTATCAGATGATGGTGAGCGATGAGAACGGCTGCACCATTACCCGCCAGGTCAATCTCGATGCGCCTGCACCTTTGACACTTACTGCGAATGTAAGTGATATTACCTGTAATGGAGGAAAAGATGGCAGTATCACCGTATTTGCCAATGGAGGCATACAGGGCTTTAACTATTTCTACCAGTGGGATAACGGCGCTCAAAGCAACCGCATATCCTTCCTCGATGCAGGTGAATATGTAGTCACGGTATTTGATGCCAATGACTGTAGTATGGACACCACCTTTACGGTTGAAGATCCGGCCCCCATTGCCGTCAGTTTCGAAACGGAACCCGCCTCAGACGGCTGTAATGGCACGGCCCAGGTGGTCGTCGATGGGGGTACTGAGCCTTTCCGTTACAATTGGGCCAATCTGGATGCCGGTATCAACGATAACCTGGTTATCAATCTTTGCCCAGGAGAGTACTACCTCGAGGTAACGGATGATAATGATTGTGTATCTGAACTTACGGCACTGATCATAGATGACCGGCGGTTCCCCTGCCTCGAAGAGCGTGTGGTGATCACTCCGGACGGCAACGGCGTCAATGACGAGTTTATCATTTTCTGCGTCGGCGATTACCCGGATAACCATCTGGAGATTTACAACCGCTGGGGGCAGTTGGTCTTCGAAGCCGATAACTACGATAATACCTGGGAGGGTACTACCCAGGATGGACAAACGCTACCGGAAGGGCCGTATTACTACATCCTGGAATATAAGGACCCGGAAGATAATCTGGTGCAGCAGAAAGGCTCGCTAACTATCCTTCGGGAAAATTAATAACAGCATTCGGGACTGTGGCTGGCGACAGCCAGCCACAGTCCCTCCATAAACCAAATTCTCGGAAACCATCAACCGATTTTACAATGAAAAAAATACTTTTACTCATATCCCTTTTAGCCATCGTCCGGTTTGCCAGTGCACAGGATGAAGCGATTTTTTCTCATTACAACATCATGCCGGTGCTGATCAACCCCAGTGCGGCTGGGTTTGGCGACGTCCATCAGTTTCAGCTCAATGCCCGGGCGCAATGGTCGGGTTTTGTAGATGCTCCGACGACTTATTCGGCACAATACAATGGCCCGCTCGGCAACAATTTTGGCCTGGGGGTAGGCATACTTACTGAATCTGCCGCCCAAATGAACCGGCTGCGGGCTCACCTCAACTACGCCTTCCGCTTTAACATCAGCGAAGTAGTGAAGTTCTCGGCAGGCTTTTCCACGGAGTATCAACAGGTGCGCCTGGACAATGGCGTAGCGGCTAATATTTTCTTTCAGGAAGGAGACAAAGTAATCGAAGATTTCATGGATGGGCGTGGGGTGTTCGACGCCTCTCTGGGCTTTTTTAGCTCTTTTAACGAAGATACCCAGGTGGGCCTTACGTTCACTAACCTGGTTCGTTCCCGCATTTCCAATATCGGCGCTCAGAGCAACCAAGAATCCATTCTGAGTTATTACATTTTCTACGCCAGTCATAAACTGAGGGTAGATGACCTCAACTTTTCTCTGGAGCCCTCCTTGTTGGTTCGCAATGTCCGCGATGTTCCTTCTCAGGTGGATATTAATTTGAAAGCCAGCTTCCTGGATGAATCCCTGACAACTGGCCTCTCCTATCGCTCTCTGGGCGCTCTCGGCATTCTGTTGGGCACCCGGCTGTCCACCTTTGAGTTTTATTATTCTTACGATGTGTTCTTCCAGAATTTTCAAAAATATAACGACGGTTCCCATGAAGTGACGGTGGCTTTGAGCTTCAACCGCACCAAAAAGCAGGGGCCGGCAGGCAAGCGATATTAACCGTTAAGAAATAGATGTCCTTTAACAATTGGTTTTTGGGATGGCCTCTCTCCTGCAGGGCAGGAGAGGGGCTTTTTTATGGAGCACTGGTTTATACTGGCACGGTATTTGCTTCTACTCAATAGTGAGAAAACAATAGTTCAGGTAATTACATCTATCGAAAGCCGCAACTATGCGGCGAGAAAATAATACTTCTTTACCCAATTGTGTTCCATGAACGCAACACAAGATATTTGATGTAGTTACTTTTTAGGCCTAGGTCCTTTGGAGGATTCTCCGGAGGGTCCCTCTCCTGGAATAAACTGGGAGAGGGGCTAGGTTTTAAAGGTTACCGATGGGAGATTATTCTCGCATCTTTTGAAAGGTTTTTGTAACAATCATTTTGAACTATCGTAAACAATAAGTAGAAATTTTAAGGGCAGGGTAAAACCTGTCTGCCAGGCTTCCGAAAGTGAGAAGCCCTATGAACAAGAAGTTGTTTTACACAACAATAAATAAGGCGATTGGATTGTATGTGATTCACAAGAACCGTTTTCAAGTATTACTTAAATCGGTTTTTGGGATGGCCTCTCTTCTGGCAAACAGGAGGGGGGCTTTTTTTTTGTTCCGCCAGTGCAAGCGCCATAAATTCTGATATTCCTTCCTCTCTTCAAATTTGGCACGCTTTTGGTAGTACTAAGAATAACTCGTCAAATGCCGGATCCTATTCCGCTTGAATACTTTTTAGTTTTCATAACCCGCACGGCCCTGGTATCCTATGCAAGAAACGAGCGCTCCGTCTGCTGTTATGCTTCTACGCTGAATCTTCGGCTTTCCGGCCGCTAAGTTGCCGCCGGCCGGCAAAGCAGGTGCTAGCATAAGGCTCAGGCCGGCGGAGGCCGCTAAGTAGCTTCGGCACTTGCAGGCGACAGCAGGTGAAACATTGCCACCGAAGTAAACCGTCGGGGCCCAATTTCCCATTGGGTTCAGACTTGAACCTCGGATATTACTCAAATACACCCTTCCGGGTTAGTAGGTGGGTAGACGAACGGGCAGACGGGCGGAGTTCGAATCCCAGAGACTTAGCCCTGGTTTCATATTTCAATATGATCATCCAGGTACCTACTTACTAAGGGGCCCGAAAAAGAGCCGGATCAAATGGGGAAGTTATTCTTCTCCGGGCCCTATGAGAAAACACTTCAGGCTTGTCATTCAAGCCGCCTTCTGATGCCCAGAGCAAACCGGCTATTCTAGCCGGCCGGGTTTTTGCTTTGGAAATTGGTTTCCTATACCCCCCATTCCTGAGGTAAAATTTGGGCGCCCCTGTCTGGAAAAGGCCAGTGCAGAGCCTGGAGCCCAATGCTGTAAATAATCTGTCAGGTGAATTTTGTACTCCCGTTGGTGGCCAAATGTACTGGACAACGGAAGGCGGAGCTTTGCCTTGATTCAAGCAAAATTTTGAGAATCAATTATTTGATAACAGTTAAACTACATCAAAATGAAACACTTAACACACCGCAGAGAAAAAAAGGCGCTGGTTACAAGCAATGGAGCCTTTTTGATGCTGCTTCGAGCGGCTCTTTTTGCGCTCATCTTTGGATTTGCCGATGACCCTCTGCTGGCGCAATGCGATCTGAATTGCCTGGGAAGCGATCCGGGCCAACCCCTTTCCGTTGTGATTGATGAAGATTGCGAGGTGAAGCTGGATACCAGTCTCCTGTTGAGCGGTTCCTCTACCTGCCCGGGCGATAAGTTAATAACAGTGCGGGATACCCTGAGCGCCATCATCGTCTCTGCTAACAATCAGGTCTCCTTTGACGGCGTGCCCTACCACGGGCAATTGCTGCGAATCACCATAGAAGACTTGCAGTCCGGCCTTTTCTGTAATAGCTTTGTCATGCTGGCCGATACATTCCCCCCGGCCATCGTTTGCGTTTCCGATACGATCAATTGCCTGGCCGATACCAGTATAACGTCATTAGGTTATCCTATCATCACCGATAATTGTTCCGGAGATATCAATGTAAGCTATGTCGATACCATGATGCGTTTTCCATGCCTGGGGCCGGATGTGGCCCTGATTGAAAGAACGTGGACGGCGGGCGACATTTTTGGTAACACTACGGTATGTGTACAGCCCATTCACCTGCAAAGGCCCAGGCTGGAGGATATCGTGTTTCCAGCCGATACAACTCTGGCTTGTGACGGCAGCCTTCCGGACCCGGATATAATCGGGTGGCCCGTTCTGAATGGAGACACGATCGTTAACAATAATGAGTGTTTCCTTTCAGTCTTCTATGAGGATGACACCATTCCCAACTGTTCTGACCAGACGTATGACTTACTGCGCACCTGGACCATTACCGAGGCCTGTACGGGTATGGAGGCTACGGAGATCCAATTGATCAGCGTGGTGGATACAGTGGCGCCGCAAATCATCTGTCCCCCGGTTGTGACGGCCTCCACATCACCTGCCGCATGCCATGCCCGGGTCACTCTGCCTATGCCTACTGTACAGGACAACTGCGACAGCGAAGCCACATTTTATGTAAATACTTCCTACGGATCAGTAGGCCTGGGGCCACACAGTTTTGTTCCGGTAGGAACCCATACCTTACAATACACGGCGATTGACGCCTGCCAGAATACCCGTACCTGTACGACCACATTGAATGTAGTCGATGAAGAGCCTCCGATGGCCGTTTGTGATGACGCCGCTATTGTAGCCATCCCATCCGGAGGGTATGGGACGGCTAACGCGATCACTTTTGACGAAGGAAGCACCGATAATTGTGCCGGTACGCTTTACTTCAAGGCCAAACGGCTGGAACCCGGTGGCTGCGCAATGGCCAATGGCGATGACTCCGCTCTGCCGGGATATCAGGAATGGTTGGACACCCAGGTGCGTTTTTGCTGCGAAGATATCGGTGAAGGCGTGGAATTGATGATGCGCGTTTATGAGATCGATCCGGGCCCCGGGCCGGTAGACCCCTCCCGGGAGATCCCTGGTGGAGACCTGTTTGGACACTTTTCAGACTGTCTGTCCTATGTCGAGGTGCAGGATGTGCTGCCTCCTCAGATCAGCTGCCCACATGATACGATTATTGATTGTTCGATGGATTACTCCGACCTATACATCTTTGGCACTCCCTCCGTTTCGGATAATTGTGGCGCCCAGCTGATCCCGACTGAGGAGATGGGGATCAATGAATGCGGCACCGGAACGATATCCCGAACTTTCCGAGCCGTCGACCCTTCCGGCAACATATCTTCCTGTACTCAGCTCATCACGGTTGTAAAAGATCCTCTTACGGAAGGCCATATTACCTGGCCGGGAGATTATACGGTGGATATTTGTGGTGCTTCTACCGAGCCTGATGATTTACCAGTGGGTTTTTCGCGGCCGCAGATAAATGGCCCGGAATGCACCAATGTCGCCATCGTTTATGAAGATGATTTATTCAACATAGCGGCGCCTGCCTGTTACAAGATTCTACGCCGATGGACGATTATCGACTGGTGTGATTATGACCCCGAACACCCGGAAGCGGGGGGGCGTTTTTCGAAGGTGCAGCTTGTCAAAGTGGATGATAATGACGCTCCGGTACTCGACTGCCCGACGGATATAACCAGAGGTGTTTCCAATGACTGCAGCGGAGCAACAGTGAGCCTTCCGTTGGTGACGGCAGTGGATTGCAACCCCAACCTCATCATCACCAACGATTCCCCTTTTGCAACATCGGGGGGCGCCAATGCCAGCGGAAATTATCCGTTGGGGACTACCGTGGTTACCTATTCCGCTACGGACCGTTGCGGTAACCTTTCTACCTGCAAAGTGAATGTCAACGTAGTGGACAATAAGCCGCCTTCCCCCATTTGTATTGTCGGTTTATCGATCAACCTTGCCGGTTCCGATGGCAATGGGGCTGCCGTTTTACAAGCCAGCGCCTTTGATGGAGGAAGTACGGATAATTGCAGCAATAACGCTGATTTGCGGCGAACGATCCGGATGGCGGGCACCGGCATTCCCGGCGTACCCCCGGCAGCTACCGAGTTGACGTTTAGCTGTGCGGACCAGGGTAACCAAACGGTTGAGTTTTGGGTAACAGACCTGGCCGGCAATAGCGATTACTGCGTGACGGTGATTGCTGTTCAGGACAACAACGGTATCTGCCCGCAACAGGCTTCCGGTATGGTTGCCGGTGACGTTCAAACGGAAATGGGCGAGTATGTAGACAATGTGATGATCAGTACCAGTGGCAACAGCAACATGCAAGGCTTTACCGGGGCATTCGGGTTCTTTGAAATACTGGATGTACCTTACGGTGGCGATTACACGCTCAGCGCCCAGCGGGATGATGGCCCGCTCAATGGCGTGTCGACCCTGGACCTGGTGTTGATCAGTAAGCATATTCTCGGAGTTCAGTTGCTGGACAGCCCCTATAAGCAGATCGCGGCAGATGTTAACAGGTCGGGTTCCGTTTCTACCCTGGACATGATCAGCCTGCGAAAGATGGTGCTGGGGCTGGATACTGATTTCCCGAATGGTAACACTTCCTGGCGTTTTGTCGATGCCAACTATGCTTTTCCGAACCCCCGGGATGCCTTTGCCGGATCTTTCCCGGAGTTTATCAATATTAACAACTTTTCGCAAAGTGAAATGGAAGCAGACTTTGTCGCCATTAAAGTAGGAGACGTGGACAACTCTGCAGTTGCAAATAGCCTGCTCGGCGCTGAAGAACGAATTATGGCCGGAACATTCCCGATCCGGGCATTGGAAAAGCGAGCAAAGGCAGGAGAACTTATCACCGTACCTTTCACTGCCGACGAGCTCAATGGAATTCTTGGCTACCAGTTTACCCTGGGTTTTACAACCGAATACCTGGAGTGGGTAGGATTGGAAAACGGTAGCCTGCCCGGCCTGGACGAAACAAATTTCAACCTGCAAATGGCCGCCGAAGGCCGGATCAGTACGAGCTGGAATTGGGCGTCGGAAGCCTTGGCGAAAGCGCCAACGGCAAATGCGGAACAGGTGCTGTTCAGCCTGGTATTCCGCGCCAGGAAAGACATAAAGGCGCTGAAGCCACTGTTCTTTACCGTCAATGGCCCAACCCCGGCAGAAGCTTATGACCCGGATGGCCGCTTACTCAATATCCGCTTCGAGTTTGAAGAGGTGCAACAAGTCAGAGAGGGCAGGTTTGAATTGTATCAGAACCGGCCCAACCCCTTCACATCTGAGACTGCTATTGGGTTCGAACTTCCAGCGAGCGGCTCTGCCCGCCTGCGTGTGATCGACTTATCTGGAAAACTGATCTATCAGCAGGAAGCTTACTTTGAGCGCGGATACAACGAAATTAATATTTCTGCCGCCAGCTTACCCGCTAATGGTGTACTTTACTATCAGTTGGAAACTGCAAACCAGACTAAGACGAAAAAGATGATCCTAATGTAATATCCCAAGAGGAAAAGGCTGAGGCCTTTTCCTCTACTTTATCCCATTTTATCCCATTATCCCATTATCCCATTATCCCATTTATCCCATTTTATCCCATTTATCCCATTTTATCCCCAAAAAGCCTCTGCTGTAAAAGTGGAGGCTTTTTCTTTTTTGTGCTGATTACAGCTTGAGTGTTTTTCGGGCTTATACGACGTTAAAAATGCTCGCCATGGTTATGGCATGGCCTAAGCCCTAAACCTATGCAACTAATTCCCCTGCTTATGTCTCCGGCGCCAAATAAATTTAGCGGGCCGGGGAGTGCAAAACCTTATAATCAGTCTGTTTTCATTTGCTAGATTAAAATGATTTTCATATATTGCATTTCGAAATGTACTCCCCCCTCCATTTCTTTATCCTTTTATTATTCTTGAGAGCTTTGAGAGGCTAACTCTTTTTTTCAAAACAAAGATCTGTACACCCTGACGAGTTGGATAAGGTAAGCCTATGGTATTACCCTGTTATATGTTTTGAGGCTACCGTTCCACCAACTGGCAACCTATCTCTACCCGAACAAGTATTGTTTGCATAAACGCTAGTGCGACTAGACCGAATTAACAGGAGGATTTGAAGGCCCTTAACATCTTGGTTCACAGCAGCTTAAATTCGCTCGTTAATTTGTGCCGCTTTCACTAGACAAAAGATATGCTACCCAGCAGGGCGGATTTCCGCCCCAATTAACATCCCTTCCGGCTATGGGCCCTCTATTGCATTGTCGAAAAAATTGATCTATAAGTAAAACCGCTACGATCTATGAAAATTCAAGGCTATTTCCCCAGCTGCCTGCTTCCCGCTATTGCTTTATTTCTAATTCTATCAACTACCCCTTTAATTGCCTCCGGCGGGGGCTCCGGCGATTCCTGGGACTATGTTCCTCCAACCGCTGTTTGCGACGACCAGCTCAATGTGTCGCTGACCTCTGCCGGTACGGCCACCGTTTACGCTCAATCGTTCGATGAGGGGAGTTATGACAATTACTGCCTGGCGGGCGTGAAGGTCCGGCGTATGGATCAGCCCAATGCCCCATTCGCCGATGCCGTTATCTTCAACTGTAACGATATTGGGCCGTTGGTTTCGGTAGAACTTCAGGCACGGGACTGTGCCGGCAACACCAATTCCTGCTGGTCGGTGGTGCGGGTGGAAGACAAACTCGCTCCACACATTCATTGCCCTTACGATAAGAATATTCCCTGTAGCCAGTTGAATGACTGGTATGCCATGGGGCAGGCCACCGCAACCGATAACTGCGGGGTGGCCAGTATTACCCACATCGACTGGGACAATACCAGCTCTTGCGGCACCGGTTATATCACCCGGACGTGGAGGGCTACCGATATCTATGGCAATACGTCTACCTGCAACCAGGCCATACATATTTATGACAATACGCCGGTTGTCGTGCTCTTTCCCCCCGACACGACCTTCCACGATTGCATTACCGCGGATGACCTGGACCCGGAAGACCTCCCGGCGCCCTACGACCGCCCGACGGTGTTGTACGAAGACTGTGAGCTCATAGCTTTCAATCATGAAGATTGGGTATTTACGGCGGCGGCCAATTCCTGCCTCAAGATCATCCGCCGATGGAGAGTGATCGATTGGTGTTCGTATGAGTACGGTGGCGACCAGGGGATCTGGGAGGATAACCAGATTCTGAAGATACAGGACAATACGCCTCCGGTTATCACCTGTCCGGATGATATCGTCAAACCAGTATCCTTTAATTGTACGGCCAACGTTACGCTACCCCCTCTTACGGCGATTGACGATTGCCTGTCCGATATCAATGTGCGCATCATGGGTGATTTGGGCGAAGGGGCTTCTTTCAGCAATGTACCCCTGGGAGAATATGAGATGACTTATGTCGCCAAAGATGGATGCCTCAACACCAGTAGTTGTTCTATTCGGGTAACCGTGGTGGATGCCACTCCGCCGGGGGTAGTTTGTACCAATGGCGTATCCTTCCCGCTAATGGCCAATGGCGAAGCTATGTTGTGGGCCAGCGATTTAGAGCGGGGCAGCAGTACCGATAATTGCACATCTTACGAAAACCTAAAGTTCAGGCTGGGCCTGCAGCCGGCCCCCGGCCAAACCAGCCCGCCGGATGAAGATTTCCTTACATTCACCTGTGCCGATACGGGAACCAATACCGTTGCCCTTTGGGTGGGAGACCAGGCTGGCAATTGGGATTATTGCCTGACCTATGCTATTGTGCAAGACAATCAGAATGTCTGTGGGCCTCCCGTGACCCAGGCGCTGATCGCCGGCCTGATCCTGGATGAACAGGGCGACGAGGTGCCGGATGTCAGGATACATATCGACTCCACTGCCAACGGCGCCTACGAAGCTTCCTCCGATAGCCTGGGGTGGTATGCGTTCGAGGATATGCCTATGTCCGCTGCTTATGTCCTGAGGCCTGAAAAACAAAGCGACCCGCTGGATGGCGTCACGACAATCGACCTCATCCTGCTGGCAAAGCATGTCATGGGGGTGGATACGCTGGATACACCTTATCAGTTTATCGCTGCGGATATCGATCTTTCCGGCGCTGTAGATATGGATGACCTGGCCTGGTTACATCAAATGTTACTGGGCCTGGAGCCCGAATTTCCGGAGAGCCTGACCTGGCGGTTTGTGCCGAGGAGTTTTAGCTTTCCAGCGACGGATCCGCTTTCTGTAGCCTTTCCGGAAGACATTTCTATTGACAATCTGTCGGGGCCTGTGGAAGATGCAGATTTTATTGGCATCAAGCTAGGCGACCTGGACGCCAGCCTTATGGCGCCGGTAGATTCCTTACAGAATCGTTCGGTTGCCAGCCCCCTGGTGATACAGGTGGAGGATCGATTCCTCAAGACAGGAGAAACGGTAGAGGTAAATTGGCAATCTCAGGGCCAGGATGCTATCCAGGGATTACACCTCGCTTTGGAGCATGAAGGCCTGGTATTGGAAGACGCCCGCTTTGGCGGACTCGACGGAACCGGCAGTTACCGGGGAGGAGCAAAACAGTCAGTAGCCATCTGGGCCAGTGAGCAGAACCGGGCAATCTACCCAGGACAAAATTTACTTACCCTGCGCTTTAAATCAGAACGGGAAGGGCTGTTGAGCGAAAGCCTGGCTCTGGGCCGGGAAACGCAGGCCTTTAGGGAAATCGACGGGATAGAAGAGACTTCGGTAAGCCTCCGCTTCATCACTTCCGGTGATGCATTACGGCTGGCCGGCGCCTATCCCAATCCCTTCCGGGATAAAGCCTATTTGCGTATTGAAGTCCCCCAAACAGGCAATATCCTATTTTCAACCTGGGATGCCCGGGGAGCCCTCGTCTACCAAACCGAATGGTATTTGGAAGCCGGGAGCCACGAACTGGCCATCGATGCAGCCAACCTCGGTGAAGCGGGAATCTATCTATTCCGGCTCGAATCACAGTGCGGCGAAGCTTCCGGGCGGTTGATATTAATGGCAAAGCGGTAGGGAGGATTTCCAGCCGGTTTTTCAGCACAATATGAAATTCGCGATCCGCTCTCGCAACCGCATGGGTTGCCGGGCGGATCGCAATTATTAAACATAATAAAAATATATATTGGTTCATTTTTGCATATAAAGATGCAAAGTTTTAACTTTGGAATATCCAAAATGACCGGTTAATTGACTTCGTCGAATCTTTGATTCCGCTCTAGTCGTACCAGCCCGCTCGCTGCTTTCCCATGAAATATCCGGATAAGGTTAGAAAAAGTTGCTCATCTGTGTGGATGTGCGGCAATAGACAAATAAAGAGCGTTTGTACTGTAAATCGACTCCTAGCAAGTGGTTATAATTCTGCTGGGCAAAAGCCCGGTCAATGCATTTGGGATGGCCTCTTCCTGCACTGGTGGGAAGAGGTTTTTTTGTATATTAAATGCCGGAGATTATTCAAACAAGGGAAGATTGCCATGGCACATCACAACGAAGTGGGAAAGTCCGGCGAGGCGCTGGCCCGCCAATACCTGGAAGCGCAGGGCTATCGCATTCTGGAGGCCAACTGGCGCTACCGCCGGGCGGAGGTAGATTTGATCGCTATGGATGGGAAGGTTCTTGTTTTTGTGGAAGTCAAGACCAGAAGTTCCGATGCTTTCGGCAAGCCGGAAGAATTTGTAACTTCCTACAAAGAAAAGCTTATCGTTGAGGCCGCCATTGCTTATATGGAGTCTATCGGACACGACTGGGAGCTCCGTTTCGATATCATCTCCATCCTGTTTAGAAATGAACGGGATTATCAACTGAAACATATTCCGGATGCCTTCTTTCCTGGATTGGAAGGGTAGGGGAGCTTAATAAGGATCACTTTGGAGGAAGTTCACATCCAGTTTAGATTAGATTGGAGGCGTCATCTTTTACTAGAAGCAGATGACGCCTCCAACAAGCGCTCGATGGCATAGTTTGAACTATTCAATCCTCACTATTCATCATCGTCCTCGGTCACTCCCAAGCGCTCTGACCACCAGTTGGCCAAATCCCGCCCCTGTTGGTTAGGCATCAGCTTGCGAAGTTTTTTCACGAGCTTCTTTTCTTTTACAAAATTCTCGAATGCACTTTCCTGTCGGCCCTTCCATTCCCAGGCGTCGTCTTTACCCTGTTCGCTCAGAGTGGTATCATTTTCGTCGATGCAGGTCAACAGGAAATTATGAGCATCGCTCCAGGTTTTCAATCCGGCTAATTGAGACATGACGAAGTAAGCCGATAGCTCTTCATTTGTAGCCACGGTTGCCTGGATGCTGCCAACCTTGTCGATTGCCGCTTCCAGCCGGGCCATTTTGGTGGAATCATTATGGATGAATTCAAGATAATGGGCTTTACTGGCTTCGTAAGAGGGCGCGGAGGAATGAAAGGCGTATAACTCCTCTTTCATCCGGCCGATCTCCATGAGGGCGGGCAGGGCTTCCATCAGCGCCTTGTCCCGGGGCAGCCTCATCCCGGTTTTTTCCATCTCCTCCAACTCATCTAATGCGTTGTCGGCCGATTTTTTGGCCTCATCGTACATCGCCAGTTTCCATTCACAAAGCGCTTTTATGGTATAGGTAGTGGCCAACACATGATCACTGCTCAGGCTATTCTTATTGGCGAGGGCCTTGTCCAATTCGGCGTAGGCGAGTGAATAATACATAGAGGGCGAAGCTGAAACATCGGGTTTCGGATTGAAACTGAGCTGATTTTCCAGTTCTGCTCCCCGGTTGAAGTTGTTTTGGGCGCGATCCAGGTGAACGAGATGGGCGCAGCTGGTAAACACCGCCATTGCAGCCAGCAGGAGGAAACGATAAATTTGATTTTTAAATACCATGGTTTATAGGTTTTATGCGTTTTCGTTTTCTAATTGTTCCAAAACTTCATCCAGCGTTTTGGCCAGGTCCAGTTTCCAGGCAGTTATTACTGTTTGAATATGGTCCAGCACATGATCGACGGCTGTCTTGTCGCCGGGGCTTTCCAGAATAGCCAGCAGGAAATAGTCGATAAGGTCATTGATCACTTCCGCCTGGCCTAAGCGCCAGATGGTTTCTTCTTCTCCGTTTTTGACGAAGACAACCTCAAACAGGTTTTCCAGCGCGTACCGCAGCATGATCTGTTCATCCGTGAGTATCTTGGCGATGAACTTCCGTTGCCGGGAGGCCGCTTCCATTGCGCTTTCGAGCATGCGTTGTAAAACGATGAAAGGTAGTTTCCGGGCGGAGGAAACCACTTCCATGGAACGGAATACAGCATCCAGTATCTGGTAGATCACTTCTTCCGCCTGTATCCATTGTGGGTGTTTCACTACGGCATCGAAGGTGATCTCGAGTATCTCGGTGATTTGACTATTAGATAATCTTGGCTTCCACTTACCCGTTTCCGGCTTTTCAGCTATGGCCTTCAGGACTTGGCGGCTGGCCGATACCAGAAGGTGTTTGGGCTTCTCCTCATCCAGGTCTAATAAAAGGCCGAGGTGTTCGGCCGTGTACTCAAGGGTTAGCCGGATTAACTCGGGCAGTAGTTCCGGGCGTGTGATGCCGGAATCCTTTAGTGCAGTGGCTACGTCTCCAATGATCGCCTTTAAGGCCTGGTCGTTACTGACCAGGCCGGGTTGCTGAGAAAGCGCCCCGAGCGCGGCATCCACCAGTTGATCCGCCAGTGCTTCGTTGAAGCCTGCCGTGTAATCTATACTGTTATTCTCGAACAATATCAGGTCGAGCAGGATCAGGCCTTTTTCATTCGGATGATGAGCCATAATGACGCCGAGGGAATAATCGAGCAGCCCATTCAAAAGTTGGGGCCGGCTTTCCTTGCCTGTATTTTCTTCGGGGAAAACAAAGGATAAAGTCAGGCCGAGGGCCCGTTCCAGTATGGCTTTTTCTTCATCATCCCCGGCGAAGGATATTTTACGTAATACGTGAGGGCTGCCGGCAGCAGCCTGGATATTCAGCCGGATGAGCCCTTCCAGCGTCTCCATGGACAAACGCTGTCCTTCCGGTACTTTAGCCAGGGCCTTAAAGCTGACGTCCAGTAGTTCGGAGAGCAACGAGTCCTGGTTGGTTTTGCCGGCTACCCAGTTTGGATTCCGAACCACTTCACTCAGGAGGCTTTCCGTAAGGCCCAATGCCATGGCGGGCGAGATTTCCGGCCGCCACTGGCCCTTACCATTCTGTGCCGAGAGGGCCGGCAATATCTGTTCCAATGCTATGGTTATCAAATGCCGGGGCTGGCCGGCATTCGCCCCGATAATGAGGTTGGCGTTGAGAGCGGTATTTTGCAGGGCCAGCCGGATGAGCAGGGGCAAAAGCCCTGGCTGCTTGAGTTGGGCGCTGTCTATGGCGTCGGCTACTCCTTTGATTATCTGCTGTAAGGCTTTTGGCTTAGCCAACAATTCAGGTTGGGAAGCCAGGGCGTCGAGCGTGGCATCCGCCAGTTGATCGGCGAGGGCTTCGTCGAAGCCCTGAGCATAATCAATTCCACTATCAAAAAGGATGAGGTTGATTAGGATCAGGCCCTTTTCATCCGGGTGATTGGCCATAATCACGCTGAGCGAATAATCCAACAAATCCTGGAGCAATAGGATGCGGGGGGGCTTCCCGGTATCTTCTTTGGGGAACACAAAAGTGAACACCAGCCCGAGGGCCCGTTGAAGGATGGCCTTCTCTTCCTCGTCTTCGGCAA
>JAGQXQ010000429.1:1605-8144 GCA_020436535.1 Phaeodactylibacter sp. | reverse complement strand
TACCGGGCAGATAATATTAACTCAGTTGCTTATTCCTTTGTTAAGCAACAACAGTAATGCATTTATCATTAACACTTCTTCCGGTTTAGGGGCATTCCCCAAACCAGATGGCGTGGTTTACAGCGCTACCAAGGCTGCCATGCGAAACTTTACTGTGGCCCTGAGATATGCGTTACAGAAAAACTCAATTGGAGTTTTGGAAGTGATCCCTCCGGTTACAGATACTGGAATGACAGCAGGAAGAACCGAAAACAAGATGCCGGCAGAGGAACTTGTGGAAAGAATTATCCCTCAACTTCGAAAGGAAAGAAAAGTGATAACCGTACCCAGGATGCGGATATTTCTTTGGATTGCCTTCCTGTTTCCGTCTCTCGCGAACAAGATCCTGTCCAAATCATGAACATCATGAATGACATACTTCTACAGCTCTGCTAACGCTACAGTTCTACCTTTATATAGCTCTAAGCTACTATTTGGTGGAAATACAGTAAAAGCCGTATCTTTGCGGGCTGAAACGGAAGAAGCCGCTAGCGTTTTGCTTTTCGCTAATGGCCTAATGCCAGCAGAAGCCGATAGCGAACCGCCAAAAGCGAATTGCGGACAGCAAAAAAGTCAACATGAAGCTCGACCACTCTCCATACGTACTCTATTCCGACGGCGAAGGCAACGTCTTCGAAGACCCTACCCTCTACGCCGTCGGCCGTTCCGGCCACTACGCTACCCCCATCCCGGAGGAGGACTGGATGGAGTTGCCCGAAGGTGGCAACCTCTACGAACTGCCCGGCCGCCGGGCGGTGGGCATCGACGTGGAAACGGGCGAGATGCGCCTCTGTGAAGAAGGCTGGGCCACCGCCGCTTTTATCCCCCCTGCCTACACCGGCCTGTATCTGGCCTCTTACGTCAATGAAGAAGACGCGCCAACGTTGCCGCTGTTCTGCTACACCGCGGTTGGGTGGCACGACGATAAATTCTACGTGCCCGCCGTGCGTATCGAGCCGGACATCCGGCAGGAGAACGCAGGCTTTGATGACGATGCGGTGGAACGGGGTGTGCAGGCCCTGCAGGAGCACTATCCCAACAACCGCATCGTGGAGCACCTGGCCAACAACTGCGCCCTGACGTACAACTGCCCCGCTGCCCGCAATTACTTCATGGGGCGCTGGGAGTGCCCGGTGCCGACCTCCCCGGCTTGCAACTCCAACTGCGTGGGCTGTATTTCTCTGCAGCCGGATGAAGAGACAGTGGTCTCCAGCCACGACCGCCTCAACTTCAGGCCCACCGCCGGCGAGATTGTGGAGTATACCGTTCCGCACCTCGAGGCTGCGCCCTTCCCCATTATCAGCTTTGGGCAGGGCTGTGAAGGGGAACCCCTGCTGATGTGGGAAACCCTGAAGGACGCCATCTATCAGATCCGTAAATTCACCGATAAGGGCAGTATCAACATCAACACCAACGGCAGCAAGCCCGACGCGGTGGAAGCCCTGTGCCAGGCCGGCCTGACCAGCATCCGCGTGAGCACCAACTCGGCGCAGAAATGGCTCTACGAACTGTACTACCTGCCTAATAACTACGAGTTTGAAGACATCCTGGAAAGTATCCGCGTGGTGAACCGCCACGGTGGGTGGACGAGTATCAACTACTTCGTCTTCCCGGGCGTGACTGATAGTGAGGCAGAGTACCAGGCCCTACGCGAACTCATCCGCAGCACCGGCCTGAAGATGATCCAATGGCGCAATTTCAACATCGACCCCGATTGGTATATGGAACGAGTGGGCATCGAAGATACGGAGGAAACGATGGGCGTCAAGGAGCTGATGCGGCGGCTAAGGGAGGAATTTCCCGAGTTGAAATTTGGGTATTTTAATCCGCCGATGGAAAGGATTCGGGGGGATTATGAAATAGACTTTGCTCATTAAACCCTGGCAGCAAATTTGAATACCATTTTAAAAGAAACTCCAGGCTGGCTCACCTTCAACAAGCCGGCCGGTATACAGGTAGAGCGCAACCCGTTTGGCCCTTCTGTAGAATCCCTGGCGTACGCCCACCTGGAAATGAAGCAGCGCAACCCCTACGTCGGCATCGTACATCGGCTCGACCGGGTGACGACGGGCCTGGTACTGGTGGCGAAGAAGAAGAATATCCTCCGGCAACTCAACGAGCAATTTCGGCTCCGGCAAGTTCAAAAGACTTACCTCGCGATGGTGGAAACGGCGCCAGTCAAAGAAGCAGGTATCATTACTCATTGGTTGGAGAAAGACCTGTTGGAAAAGCGGGCAAAGGTTGTCAATCCGGCTTCCGGCAAGGCTTTTGAATGTACGCTTTCCTACCGTCAGTTGGGCAAGGATGACAACGGGCGGGCGCTACTGGAAATCCAGCCCATCACCGGCAAGTACCATCAGATCCGCGCCCAATTAGCGGCCATTGACTGCCCGGTGGTGGGCGACATCCACTATGGCGCTGCCGAATCCTATCAACCCAACCACATCATGTTGCACGCCTGGAAGCTGGCCTTTACGGACCCGGAAAGCGGGGAAAGGCTGGAAGTGGAGGCCCCGCTGCCCGAATGGGCGGAGCGGCTTGGATAGAAGATATTATTTCGTTCTTCTCCAAAAATCAGCTATGTCCATTGCCCTTATCATCACCGACCGCGACGTGCAGGCCCTGCGGCACAGCATTGAAACCGAGCTTAAGGGCGCCACTCCTGTCTGGATATATCCCGACATGCCCAAGCCCGAATGGGTGGAAATGGCAGTCGTGTGGAAACACCCCCCGAGAGTACTGCAGGCATTCCCCAACCTCGAGCTGGTGAGCTCCCTTGGCGCTGGTGTGGAGCATATCCTCAACGACCTCACCTTACCGCCTGGCCTGCGGATCACCCGCATTGTGGACGAGAGCCTCACCACCTCTATGCGCAACTACGTGCTGATGGCCGTGTTGAGTATTCACAAGCAGCTGAAGTTCTACCAAAATAACCAACAGCAGGCGCGTTGGGAAAAGCCCAACCAGATCGAGATCCCTCTACGGATCGGTATGCTGGGGCTGGGCGTGCTGGGTGGGAGCATTGCGGGTTCATTGGCAGGCCTTGGGTTTGAGGTTTCAGGCTACAGCCAAAACCCCAGAAATATTCCTGGCGTTCGTTGCCTGCACGCGGGCGAAGCTTCTTTGGCAGAGTTCGTCCGGCAGGTCAACCTGCTCATCTGCCTGCTGCCGCGTACTGCTGCGACAGAAGGCATTCTCAACTACGAACTTTTCCGACACCTGCCGAAAGGCTCTTTCCTCGTTAATGTGGCCCGCGGCGCCCATCTGAACGAGGACGGACTGTTGCTGGCCATGAAAGAGGGCTACATCTGCGAAGCCTGGCTGGATGTCTTCCACGAAGAGCCGCTGCCGGAAGCACACCCCTTCTGGCGGCATCCGGGCATTGTGATCACCCCCCACATCGCCAGCATTACCAACCAGGAAAATGCAGCAAAGGTCGTCGCCGACAATTATCGGAGATGGAAAGCGGGAAAGGAGCTGCTTTTTGAGGTGGATGAAAAAAAGGGCTATTGAAAATTTACCCGGCCGAACGGACGGGCCATAAAATCACCATACCATAAAACCGCGAACATGCTTACACCCAGCCAATACCTCCAACATGTCAAATCCACCTTCCAGGCAGCCGGCGACCCCGAACGGGCACAGGGGCAAATGGCCTATATGCGCAACCAATTTGAGTACTACGGGCTGAAAGCGCCGGAATGGATGGCGCTGGCTAAGGAAATCTTTGCCGATCAGGGCATTCCTGAAGGGGAACCACTTAAATCCCTGGCGCGCCTCTGCATGAACGATGAATATCGGGAGGTTAATTACTTCGCGCTGGAGATGGTGCAAAAAGTACAGAAGAAACAGCCCGAAGCATTTATTGAGTTCTTGGAAGAGCTCATCAGCACCCGGTCCTGGTGGGATACGGTCGATTGGCTTTCCAAGCTGGTTGGCATTCACTTCCGGCGTTTTCCCCATCTCATTGCGCCGGCCACCGGGCGCTGGATGGCCTCCGGCAACATGTGGCTGCAACGGGTTTGCATCATCTTTCAATTGCAGTACAAGGATAAAACAGATACCGAATTGATGTTCCGCTGCATCCTCGAGCTACAGGATTCCAAAGAGTTCTTTATCCAGAAAGCTGCCGGCTGGGCCCTGCGGCAATATTCCAAAACCAATGCGGAAGCGGTAGTAACTTTTATCGGCCGTCACCCGGGCCTGGCCCCGCTGACCAAACGGGAAGGTATGAAATGGTTGAAAAATAGGGAATGAGTATAATGCCCGGCTTGCCTGCTCTTTCTGTTTCATTATTTTGATTAAACAATAATGTTTCATTTTATCCTGATTGTGGATAAAAACCAACAACTCGTTGGAACCACTTTGCCCTACCTCCTGTTTTACTTTTAACTCTTTGGTTACTAACCTATAGTCCTTATTTTTGAGCTTGCCTTGTCAAACATCTGAAACGTTTAAAGAATTTATTTAAAAATTTTTGTTTTAATATTTGCTTATTTAAAACAAAAAATGCAAATTTGTAAGCGTAACCATTATCATTATATCATGGTACTTCAGATTTATATCAGCAAAAAAGGAACAAAGGTGGTCGCAGCAACCCAGCTGCACCAGATTCTGCAACTGGCCGACCATCACTACCCCACGAATATAAAACGCTGGCTGACCGACGTATATGAGTTTAAAGATGGTATCCGAAAGCCGGTGAAAATGCAGGACTTTGCCAATCGAAAAGGGAAAGGCAATTCCATTGTGAAAGACTACTATCTCTCCGTGGAACTCGCCAAGCTAATCACCCTTAACTCGAAAAGCAAGGTGAAGCAGAAGTACGCCAAGTACCTCTTTTCACTGGAGGAACAAGTAGATAATGGCGAACTGCTCACCAAAGAACAAGTACTCAATGTACTGGAGCTGGCCAAAGCCATGGGCATGGTCTCTTGTCAGGAATCCGCCGAGAAGAGCCATCTCAAGATATATGAAACCCGTAATGGAGGCAGCGGTAACAACTGGTGGAAGCATCGCGCCGAGGTGATGGGCTATTCGGTGGAAAAATTACGGCGCAAACTTCAACAACTGGGAAAAAACGTACGTGGTAAAACCCAGCGACAGATGCTTATGCAGGTGGATAAATACGAGATGATCCGCACCGGGGTGATCGACCTCTTCATGGCTATGGGCAAAACTGAACGCTACGCCCGTAACCTGGGCGACCTGGCCAAAACCTTTGCCAAAGAACTGAATATAGAGATCTTCGATGACCGCCAGCAAGCCTCCCTCTTCACCCCTGATGCCAATGATCAGCTCGTCAACGAGCTGAAAGCCTTCGAGCAAAACGGCAGGCTGAGAGTATGGCAGTAATGGCGCTGCGATTACCTTGACTGCCTGTCTGGAGCCTTCTCCGGCCAACCCAAAATGGGATGTCGATGTGCAGCAGGGATCGCATGGTAGATAATTGTAAGCCGGAAATGGGACAAATGGGCTGGAGAGAGTATAAGTGCAAAAGGCTTCCTTTCAGATGCCTGTAACTGACGATAAATATCAAGAGAACAAGAATAACTGCTAGTATTTGAATGTACCTTCGCCTGCCCTAACGCGTTTTTTTGGTAGGTTGGCTTCGACAACGCATCTGGAAAAGCTACAGCCCAAAGATGCGCCGAAGGCGGGCGATGTTGTACTTTTTGAGTTTTGCCCGGTGGCTTGTATGGAAAACATTATACGCCCTTTCCACCGGAAGCAAAGCTGTAGCAATACACCACTGTACTAATCCAGAGCTAAAGAGCCCTGTACAGTTCCTGGACAAAGCTATCCTAACGATGAATCCATGAAACGCTGAAACACCGGAGCCATGAAACCATGGAACAACCTCTTCTAAAACTTTTCCAAGCAGCCGAACCGCTATTGATCGCACACCGCTAAACTATTATTCTACCACCCCCAGAGCTTCTATCAGTACCTCCAATATCTGCGCCGCCGCATTGGCGATCTTCGTCCCCGGGCCGAAAATACCCACCACCCCCTGCTTAAATAAAAATTCATAATCCTGGTGCGGGATCACTCCACCTACGACGACCATAATATCATCCCTGCCTAACTTTTTCAGTTCGGCGATCGTATCCGGAACTAAGGTCTTATGGCCGGCGGCCAAAGAAGAAATACCCAGGATGTGGACGTCGTTCTCAGCGGCCTGCCGGGCGGCCTCGGCCGGTGTCTGGAAAAGCGGGCCGATATCGACATCGAAACCGAGGTCGGCAAAGCTGGTGGCGATCACTTTGGCGCCGCGGTCGTGGCCGTCCTGGCCGAGCTTAGCGACCATAATGCGGGGGCGCCGGCCTTCCAATTCGGCAAACTGGTCGGCCAGCTGCCGGGCTTTTCTGAAATCCTCATTAGAACTGATTTCGCTGGAATAAACGCCAGATACGGATTTGGTCTGTGCGACAAAACGGCCGAAGTGGCGCTCCATAGCAAAGGAGATTTCGCCCAGCGTAGCACGCAGGCGGGCGGCC
>JAGQXQ010000429.1:0-1496 GCA_020436535.1 Phaeodactylibacter sp. | reverse complement strand
CTCATTGATGCGCCGGATCTGCGCCTCCCGAACAGCCGTATTATCAACTTCCAAAATGTCGATGGGGTCTTCTGTTTCCCGTTGAAGAACATTGAGTCCCACGATTTGGTCTTTACCGCTATCAATACGGGCCTGCTTGCGAGCAGCAGCCTCTTCGATGCGCAGCTTGGGCAAGCCGTCTTCGATGGCTTTGGCCATTCCTCCCAATTTTTCCACTTCCTCAATAAGCGACCATGCGCGTTTGGCCAGGCCCGCCGTCAGGTATTCTACATAGTAGGAGCCGGCCCAGGGATCAACCGCCTTGGTAATATCAGTTTCTTTCTGCAGGTAGATCTGGGTATCACGGGCGATCTTGGCAGAGGCGTCAGTGGGCAAGGCGATCGCCTCGTCCAGGGAATTGGTGTGCAACGATTGCGTGCCGCCCAGGGTTGCCGCCATAGCTTCAATGCAGGTGCGGGCAATGTTGTTGAAGGGGTCCTGCTCGGTAAGGCTCCACCCAGAGGTCTGACAATGAGTGCGCAGCGCCATCGATTTGACGCTTTGTGGGTTGAATTGCCTGACGATCTTCGCCCACAGCATGCGCGCGGCGCGCATTTTGGCAATTTCCATGAAATGGTTCATCCCGATACCCCAGAAAAAGGAAATACGCGGAGCAAAATCATCGACCTTCAAGCCCGCTTTGAGGCCGGCCCGCAGGTACTCCAATCCGTCGGCCAGAGTGTAGGCCAGCTCAATGTCGGCCGTAGCGCCTGCCTCGTGCATGTGGTAGCCACTAATACTGATAGAGTTGAAACGCGGCATATTTTTCGAAGTATACTCGAAGATATCGGCAATGATGCGCATGGAAGGGATGGGCGGATAGATGTAAGTATTGCGCACCATAAATTCTTTGAGAATGTCATTCTGTATGGTGCCGCTGAGCTGCTCCGGCTTTACGCCCTGCTCTTCGGCTGCGACGATGTAAAAGGCCATGATCGGAATTACAGCGCCGTTCATGGTCATGGATACCGACATTTTATCCAGGGGGATCTGGTCGAAAAGGACCTTCATGTCTTCAATCGAATCGATCGCCACACCTGCTTTTCCCACATCGCCGATGACCCTCTCGTGGTCAGAGTCATAGCCGCGGTGAGTGGCCAGGTCAAAGGCCACGGAAAGGCCCTTCTGGCCCTGGGCAAGGTTGCGGCGGTAAAAAGCATTGCTTTCCTCGGCAGTGGAGAACCCCGCATACTGTCGGATCGTCCAGGGGCGGATGGTATACATAGAACTGTAAGGGCCGCGCAGGAAGGGAGGCAGGCCCGCTGCGTAACTCAGGTGCTGTACATCCTTGATATCTTCTTTCGACAAAACAGGAGGTACGGGAATTTTTTCCGGTGTCTCCCAAACCGGCGCCCGGCTGTCGCCGTTGCCTAACACATTTTCATCCATCTTTATCTTGCTGAAATCGGGGCGTGCCATAAGTTGCTAATTTTGCTACTCAAATATATGAAATTCGG
>JAGQXQ010000073.1 GCA_020436535.1 Phaeodactylibacter sp. | reverse complement strand
CTCCGAACCTCCGAATCCCGAACCCCTACTTATCCTGCTTGGCAAACACCTTGCGCAGCAGCTCCGAAGTCCTGGCCGCTGCATTCTCCCGGATATCCTTTTCTTTTACTTCAATGAGGCCAAACAGCCCCACCAATGCCTGTTTGGTAACGTAGTCGTCCAATTCCGGATTGGTGTCGGCAGTAAGGGGGATCTTGTTGTAGGCCGTCACCGCATCACGCCAGTAAGTTCGGGCGTTGAACTTGTCGAGGGATTCGATGATGACCGGCTTAAACTCAGAGTAGAGCTGGTCGTAGGTCGTTTTCTCCAGGTAGCGCGTAGCGGCATCCTGGTTGCCCATTAGCAGGTTCATGGCGTCCTGGAAGGTCATTTGCTTGATGGCGCTGACGAAAATGGGCTTGGCCTTTTGGGCCGCATCTTCCGCCGCCCGGTTGATCTTCAGGATGATCTCCTCTTCAACATTCGAAAAGCCAGGTACAGCGCGCAGTTTGCCGGTTACCGCCTGGGCTTCTTTCGGCAGCAGTACCTTATATGCGCTTTTGTAATAACCGTCTTCCGCCGAGAGGAAATCCACTGCCTGGGCAACGCCCAGGTCCAGGGCTTCTTTGAGGCCGTTTCCGGCTTCTTCCTGGCTTAGGCTGGCGCCGCCCAGTAGGCCGTCTTTGGCCTTGTTGAGCTTTTCTTTCCATTTCTGGGCCTGCAGCCCGTTCAGCGCCAAAGCGCAGAGTAACAATAATGCTAGTTTTCTGATCATTTTTGATTTTTTTTGTGACGGGATCATCCTGCTGTATGGTGACAGAGAGGATGATCCCGTTACGAATTCATTTAACTATCGTGGGAAACGATATTTTGAGTGCTAAAATAGGTACTTATTGGTAAGTAAAGCGACATAGGTGCATAGCTTAACAAAAGCAAAACACTTGGGACGCCGGTTCGTTAAGAGCTTTAACATCAATAACTTTGATTGGCGTATCTTTCGGGGCCAGAGAGCCCCAATTAGCATCCATAACACCAATCCGGCAAAACAATATATACTATGCGCAAAATTGTATTCCTTCTAGTCATTTTAACTCTTTTCATCACCACCCTTATGGCACAACAAAAACGCGTGCGCGCCTACCGTATCGAACCTGGCATCCTACTTCCCGGCCCCTTGAACACTATCACCGATGTGGCGGGTATAAAGGTGGGGCACTACACCCTCGTCGCCGGTGACAGCGTTCGCACCGGCGTCACGGCCATCTTACCGCACGACGGAAATGTTTTCCAGGAGAAAGTCCCTGCCGCGATCTACATCGGCAATGGTTTCGGCAAACTCATGGGTTATAGCCAGGTGGAAGAATTGGGTAACCTCGAGACACCGATCATTTTAACCAATACCCTCAGCGTGGCTACTGCCGCCGATGCGCTTATTGATTATACCCTCGCTCAACCGGAAAATGCCAACGTGCGCTCCGTAAATCCAGTGGTCGGAGAAACGAATGATGGGACGTTGAATGACATCCGCGGCAGGCATGTCAAGAAGGAACACGTCCTGGAGGCCATCACCTCGGCCCGTTCCGGCCCGGTGCCGGAAGGTAATGTCGGCGCTGGTACCGGCACTATTTGTTTCGGCTTCAAAGGAGGTATCGGCACTGCCTCCCGGCAACTATCGGAAGAAGACGGCGGCTACACGGTCGGCGTGCTGGTGCAAACCAACTTCGGGGGTGTGCTGCTGGTGGACGGCTTGCCGGTGGGGGAGGAGCTCAGAAAGAAAAAGGCGGCCAAAGGTTCCGGTGACGGATCCTGTATGATTGTCGTCGCAACCGATGCTCCGGCGGACTCCCGCAACCTGAAGCGAATGGCCAAGCGGGCCATGCTGGGCCTGGCGCGCACCGGAGGTATTGCCTCCAACGGCAGCGGAGATTACGTCATCGCCTTTTCAACCGCTGAAGGGGTACGGGTACCTTACAATCCACAAAGCCCCCTCCTGGAGCAAAAAGTGCTGGACAACAGTGCCATGACTCCTCTTTTCCTGGCCACCATCGAGGCGACGGAGGAGGCTATCTTGAATTCGCTTTTTATGGCGGAAGCGATGACGGGCAATGGGAAGGCGGTCGAAGCGCTGCCGGTGGATGAGGTGTTGGAGATAAGGAAATTACACAAAGGTGTAGGCGGTAAGGGGTGATTTTTTCGCTTTTTGACCGAAAAGCTTTGAAGTTTTTTATTTCCCATTCGGGTAGGAAACCTCAAAAGGAAGCCGATAAGTACCTATATTTACCTTCAAAAGCGACATGCCAAAGCCTCGTTTCCACATCATTATCCGCCACTTTCGCCAGTCCGCAATTTTCCTGGCCCTACTCCTCATCGGTTACCTGCTCTCCTGCACCGCGCAGGAAACCAAAAATGAATCCCCTCCTCTTAACCCCAATGGTGACAGCGAGCTGGCCTTGCTGATGCGCGCCATGTTTGACGACGCCCTGCTGATGAAGCAGCAGATCGAACAAGGGGAGCAGCCGAAGCCGGGCCTCGACTATCAAAAGATTCTTACTGCCGAAGCTACCGAGCCGGAGAAAGCAGCCTCCGACACTTATAAAGTTCACGCCCTTTCTTACCTGCAAACAATAAAGGCGCTACAACAGGCGGATGTGGCTCAAGCGTCCCAGCTATACGATAATATGGTAAACTCTTGTATGGGCTGCCACAAAGCGCTCTGCCCCGGGCCGACGGTTCGGATAAAAAAGCTGTATTAGTGATAAGGTTTGGATATGGTAGAAGAGTATTGCTTGCCGGCCCATGGAAGAGCTGAGCAGGGCCAGCCATCCAACAATCCGGCCATCTAAAGGAATTAAAGCCACCACAAACATGCCCAACCACCCGAATACAGCCAAAACCGCCCTCACCCTCCTCGCCGCCGGCGCCTCCACCCGCATGGGGCAGCCCAAACAATTATTGCGCTACCAGGGCGAAAGCCTGCTTCGCCGCAGCTTGCGAATTGCTATGGAAACACCCTTTCGCCCCATAGTCGTCGTATTGGGCGCCCGGGCGGCAGAACTGGAAGCAGAACTGGAAGAGGCCGAGGCTCAGATTGTCTACAACAGCGCCTGGGCAACCGGCATGGGCAGTTCGGCCGCTACTGGACTGGAAGCTCTGCTGCGCACCGAACCGGAACTGGATGCGGTTTTTTTCATCCTGGTGGACCAACCTTATCTTACAGCCGCTCACCTGGTAGAAATGAAAAAACAGCTGGATGCCGCTCTTGAAAAAGTGGGCGCCGCCTCGGCTTATGAACGCACGCTGGGCGTGCCCGCTTTGTTTCGAAAGGCTTTGTTTCCGGAACTGTTGCAATTACACGGGCAGAAAGGGGCTAAACCCGTGATCGAAAAATATAGGGATCAACTCCTTACTGTTCCCTTTCCACAAGGACGGATCGACCTGGATACGCCGGAAGACTGGAAGGAATTCCTTCAAAATGAGGATTTCCTATAGTTTGGCTTCGCCAAGCCCTGGCCTTGAGCCCTATCATGGGCATCTTTTGTTTTTTTCAAACTTCGTTTCTCACCCAGGTGCTTAAGCTTGTAAATATTTCGGGCCATCCAAAAAACCAGAGAGGTTTTTTGGCTGAGCCTTTAGTTGCAAAATTTTATTTTGAAAACCTTTGATTCTTTTTGGCCTCAAAAAAACAGATTTGCTTCATCCTTTATGTGTTTTTCTTCCTGAAAGCGCCATAAATCCTGATTTTTTGTCAGTTGGCCGATGAATATCGGGGCATAGGCAAAAAAAACAAAAAACCGGGGAAACTTTTAAACTTGTTATTGTTTCCTGTGTTTTTTGCCTGTAAATTTGTGCCGAACTGCAAAAAAAAGCTACTTCTAAAAAGCGCCGGGTTGGAATTGTCGCGTATTAATTCAAACAACCAACAACTGACGGCCAATAACAGATAACAAATAACCACTCTGCAGTTCGCTCAGCCCAAACCAAAACAGCAGGATGCAATTAAAACAGCACATTCTGAATAAATCGTATGAGCTCTTCATGCGGTTTGGCATAAAGAGTGTCACCATGGATGATATTGCCCGGGAACTGGGGATGTCGAAGAAGACGCTTTATCAGTACGTCGACAATAAGACGGATCTGATTGAGCAGATATTCCACCAGCACATCGAAGAGGAAAAGAAGGTCATGGAGGCCATTCGCAACAGCTCGACGGATGCGGTAGATGAGATACTGAAGATCGCCATGTATGTGGTGGAAAAACTTCGGGAACTTTCCCAAACAACGGTCTATGACCTGCAAAAATACTATCGGAATACCTGGAAACAGATGGATGCCTTACATCAGCGCCATGTGTACACCATTATTAAAGAGAACCTGGAACGGGGTGTCCGGCAGGGTGTTTATCGTTCCAACCTGAACCCCGATATTATTGCGAAGTTGCATGTTGGCAAGACTTCCCTGGTGGCGGATGAAGAGATGTTTCCTGCCCGGGAGTACGACGTCAAAACGCTGTACTGGGAGTACATCTACTATCACATTTCTGGTGTTGCTTCCGCCGAAGGGCAGCGCCTCTTGGAAAAGTACAAAGCAGCAGAAAAGCTAACGACCAAATAAGAATAGAAAACATTGAAAATCCAATTCTAATGCGTAAGATTTTAGGCCCGATTGTCCTTTTATTGCTGGCTTGGCCAGCCCTGGCCCAGCAACAGGCCCGGCAAATGTCGCTGGAAGATGCCATTCAGTATGCACTGACGGAAAGTATTAAGATCAAAAATGCTCAGATTACCATTGCCAATGCCGAACAGCAGATCATCGAGCGGCGGGCAGCCGGTATTCCACAACTCAACGGGAGCGTACAATTTACCCGCTATTTAAAGGTGCCCAGGCAGCCGCTGCCGGAAGGTTTCGATATTTTCAACATTTTCGGCCAGGCGTTGGCGGTCGACCTGTACGACCAGCTGTCTGAAAAGACTCAGGCGGCGCTCAATGACGCCTTTCAGGGCTCCGATGGCGGCAACGACGAAGGCATCGCCTTCTTTCTCAAAAACAACTTCACCGCCGGCCTCAACCTGGACGCTATGGTGTTCGACGGCTCTTACTTCATTGCTCTGCAGGCCGCACGTGAATTCCGAACCTATACCACCCGGGAATTTGCCACCAAAAAACGAGAAGTGGAGAATGCCGTCATAGAAGCCTATCTACCGGTCCTGCTGATCCAGGAGAATATTGAATTGCTGGACAAAAACATCTCCAACCTCGAGCAGCTGTTTTTTGAAACCAAAGAACTGTACAAGGCAGGCTTTGCCGAACAGCTCGACATTGACCGTCAGGAGTTGTCGTTGGCCAACCTGCGGGTAGAGCGTGAAAACCTGGTGCGCCAGAAACAGATGGCGATGGAGAACCTGAAATTCAATATGGGATACCCGCTGAACGAACCCCTGGTAATCGCGGATAGCCTGAGCCAAATGCTGGTAGACGCCAGCCCCGATGCGCTGACTGCCAATTTCGACCCCAACCGGCGCCCCGAATACGAGCTCCTGGAGCAGGCCATCACCATGAATGAGTTCAACATTAAACTCAATCGGGCCGGTTATCTGCCGTCCTTGCGAGCCTTCGGCACTTATCAGCAGCAGTACCAGGGAGACGACCTTAAAAATGGATTCTGGGCGCCTTCGGCATTCGTCGGGCTGAGCCTGAATGTCCCCATCTTTGACGGGCTGGACAAAAAAGCCAAGATCCAACGGGCGCGGTTAGACCTTGAATTAGCAAGAAACCAAAAAGAGGACCTGGAAAGGGCCATTACCCTGGAGGTCAAGAACTCCCGAACCAACTACCTCAATGCCAATCAACGCCTGCAAAGCCAGAAGAAAAACCTGGGCCTGGCGGAGCGCATTTATGAAACTACCCAGGTGAAATACCGGGAAGGGGTAGGGTCCAGCCTGGAAGTTACCCAGGCGGAACAAAGCCTTTACAGCTCCCAAAGTAATTATATGCAGGCTTTGTACGACCTGCTGCTGGCAAAGGCAAGGCTCGATATGGCCCTGGGAGATTAAAAACGGCAAAACGCTAAATAGAATCGTTCATAGTTGCTGCCGGGAACTGCTGTAGGAAAACAGAATTCCCATTCAGTAATACCTGTTAAAATAACAATAACCATGAAATACCTCATTCCTTTGTTTGCCCTTGTCGCTTTACTGGGGGCCTGTGGCCGTGGCGCCGGCTCTGAATCTGAACTTCCGGAGAGCCTGGAAGATAAGCGCGCCCTGCTGAAAGAAAAGCAAACAGAACTAAAAGAGCTCACTTCCCAGGTCGCTCAACTGGAAAAAGAGATTGCCGAAATGGATCCCGCCGGCAGTGTGAAAGCGCGCCGCCTGGTAACCACTGAACGAGTGCAGCGGTCAGATTTTCAGCATTTTGTGGAAATACAAGGCTCTGTTAAAGCGGACGATTATGTCCATGCGTCCAGTGAAATAGCTGGCCGTATTCTTCGCCTGACAGTTGCGGAGGGAGAGAACGTCCGTGCCGGCCAGCTCATTGCCGAATTGGACCTGGAGCAGTTAAAGAAGCAGATGGCGGAGGTGGAGAAATCACTGGAATTAGCCACTACGGTCTACCAACGGCAGAAGCGCCTCTGGGATCAAAACATTGGTTCTGAAATACAGTATCTGGAAGCCAAGAACGGAAAAGAGCGTTTGGAAAAGAGTATGGAAACGCTACAGTTCCAGCTTACCAAATCTAAAGTGTATGCTCCGGCTTCCGGTGTAGTGGAGCAGGTTGTTGTGCAGGCCGGCGAGCTGGCGATGCCGGGCGCACCCATCCTGCAGATTCTCAACCCCCGCAAACTCAAGGTAGTCGCCGCCGTTCCGGAAATCTACCTGCGGGCTATTAAACAAGGAGAGAAAGTGAATGTCAAATTCCCTTCCCTCAACCTGGAACAGGACGTTCGCGTAACGCTCATAGGCTCTTCCATCGACCCTTCCAACCGCACCTTTGAAGTGGAGGCGGATATTCAAAGCCAGAATGGCCTGTTGAAGCCCAATTTGCTGGCCGTCATGCTCATTAAGGACCAGGAGCAAAAAAACGTCGTTTCCATACCCTTGGAAATGGTGCAGCAGGAAGTCAGTGGCAAGGATTTCGTCTACATTAAAGGCGAAGGAGAAGAAGGCTTATTTGCTAAAAAAGTGTACGTAAAAACAGGCCAAGCCTTTAAGGGTAACATCGTCATCGAAGAAGGGCTGCAGGCTGGAGAAGAACTGATTATCGAAGGGGCCCGTGGCCTGGCCGAGAATGAACTGATCAAAATACAGGGCGATGCCGAGCGCATCGGGCAGAATGGCTGATCAGGTGGAATTGCAGAGGGATGGCAGGTTGGGAATTTTCTGACTGCCAGCTGAAACCTTGCGCTCCTCGATAATTCGAAAAATAAAGATAAAAGAGCATTGGGACTAAGCCGAACTTATACACCAATGCACTGATGCACCTATACACAAAAAAATCATCCAATGGCTGAAGACCAGAAAAAGAAAAAAGGGCTGAGGGAGTTCAGCCTATCCTCCCTGGCTGTCGATAACGGGACCAGTGTTTTTATTCTCACGCTGATGATCTTCATCTTCGGCATCGAGGCCTATCAGAATATGCCGAAGGAGCAATTCCCGGAAGTATCCTGGCCGACCGTTTACGTCAATACGCCCTATTTCGGAAACTCCGCCGCCGATATCGAGAACCTGGTGACCAGGCCCCTTGAAAAAGAACTGCAATCGATCACCGGTATCAAAAACATCCGGTCTACTTCTATCCAGGACTTCTCGGTGATCACTGCTGAATTCGATGCCGATATGGACCTGGATGACGCCGTACGCAAGGTGAAAGATGCGGTAGACAAGGCCAAGAGCGAATTGCCTACCGACCTCGACCAGGAACCGTCCGTGCTGGATATCAACCTGTCGGAGATCCCAATTATGACTATTAACATTTCCGGCGATTATTCCAATGACGAGTTGCGCCATTTTGCGGAATACCTGGAGGATGAGATCGAACAGTTGGACGAAATTTCCAGTGTAGAACTTCGGGGCGCACTCGAACGGGAAGTGAAGGTCGATGTAGACCTGCTCAAAATGGAGTCCCGCCAGGTGAGCTTTGGGGATATTGAAAACGCCATCGCTATGGAGAACATCACCATGTCGGGCGGCGAACTGTTGAACAACGAATTTCGCCGGGCGATCCGGGTGAAAGGGGAGTTTGAGAATGTAGAGGAGCTGGAGAACATGATCGTCAAGAGCGAAAACCAGATGCCGATCTACCTCAAAGATATTGCCACGGTCACTTATGGGTACAAAGACCCCACCAGTATTGCCCGTTCAGACCGGTTACCGGTTATTTCTCTGGACGTTGTCAAACGGCAGGGAGAGAACCTGCTCGAAGCTGCCGATAAGATCAAGGTGATCGTGGACGATGCCCGCAATGAACTGCCGGCAGACTTGAAGATCAGCCTTTTCAATGACCAGTCGGTGAATACCCGCAACGAGGTGAATAACCTGGAAAATAGCATCATCTCCGGGGTTATCCTGGTGGTCGTGGTCCTCCTCTTTTTCCTCGGCCTGCGCAACGCATTGTTTGTAGGGCTGGCCATTCCCCTGTCCATGCTGATGGGGATCCTGATCCTTTCTTTATTCGGAGTGACGATGAACATCGTGGTGTTATTCTCCCTCATTCTGGCCCTCGGCCTGTTGGTGGACAATGCCATCGTATTGGTAGAAAATATTTACCGGTACATGCAGGAAGGGTACAATGGCTGGGACGCTGCAAAGTACGGCGCAGGCGAGATCGCCATGCCGATTATCGCTTCCACTGCCACCACCCTGGCAGCCTTCCTGCCGTTGGCATTCTGGCCGGGTATTATGGGGGAGTTCATGAAATACATGCCCATCACTCTGATCATTGTACTGACTTCTTCGCTCTTCGTAGCACTGGTTATCAATACGGTCTTTACTTCCCGGTTCATGCAAGTGGACGAGCGGGCAAATGATGTGGCGGTGCGCCGCCGCCGCCGCAGGAATGTTCTGATTATCTCCGTTGCGATGATCGCCCTGGCGGTGATCTTCCATTTCACAGGGGTGCTGGCCGGGCGCAACTTCCTCGTCATCGGCACAGGCATCGTACTGCTGAATTGGTTTATCCTGCGGCCCTCTGCATTTTATTTTCAGAATCGCTTCCTGCCCGTTCTGGAGAGGGTATATGACCGTTTTGTCCGTGGTGCTCTGGGTATTCCCGGAGTAGTTTTCGGAGGCACTTTCGTGCTGCTGTTTGCAGCCATTGCCCTGCTGGCAGTCAATTCGCCTAAGGTGATCTTTTTCCCTTCCGCCGACCCCATTTACATCAACGCTTTCGTTGAGCTTCCGCTGGGAAAAGATATTGAAGCTACTAATACGGTTACACGGGAGTTGGAAAAACGCATCCAGAAGGTGATCGAGCCCTATTCCGGGATCGTGGAGGCGGTCCTGACTCAGATCGGTGAAAATACTGCCGACCCGAACACGCCGCCCGAACCGGGCGCTTCGCCGAATAAGGCACGCCTGACGGTCTCATTTGTGCCCGCGAATGAACGGGGAGGGGTATCCACTTTCGAAGTGATGGAGAATATCCGCGAAGCCGTACGAGGCATTCCCGGCGTTAAGATCACAGTGGATAAAAATGCCGATGGCCCCGCAGCCGGTAAGCCGATCAACCTGGAAATACAGGGGGAGGATATCGATCGCCTGGCGGTGATATCCGAAGACCTTATCAAGTTCTTCAACGATAAAAATATTCCAGGAGTCGAAGAATTGCAGGCAGACGTGAAGATCGGAAAACCTGAATTGGTCATCAACGTCGACCGGGAAGCGGCACGGCGGTACGAAATATCTACCTTCGATATTGCCAACGCTATCCGAACCTCCGTTTTTGGTAAGGAAGTATCCAAGTTTAAGGAGGGAGAAGATGAATATCCGATCTTTGTGCGTCTCGACGAAACCTACCGCAATGATATCGACGACCTGTTGAACCAAAAGATCACCTTCCGTAGCCCGGCGACCGGCAAGATCTCCCAGGTGCCTATTGCGGCGGTGTCGGATGTGAAATATACCTCTACCTACAGTTCTATCAAACGCAAAGACCTGGATCGCGTCATTACGATCTATTCCAATGTGCTGGAAGGCTACAATGCCAATGAGATCATCGAGGAAATGAAAGGCTGGATGGAGCAATATCCGCTTCCTCAAAGTTACACCTATGAGTTTACCGGCGAACAGCAACAACAAGCGGAAGATATGGAGTTTCTCAACATGGCTTTTCTCATTGCCCTGTTCTCCATTTTTATCATTATCGTAGCTCAGTTCAACTCAGTGACTTCTCCTTTTATCATTATTCTTTCGGTGCTCTTTAGTACTATAGGGGTCTTTCTGGGATACGCCTTTTCCGGAAGGGACATTTCGGTGATCTTCACCGGGGTGGGCATCATCTCGCTGGCAGGTGTCGTGGTAAATAACGCCATCGTGTTGATTGACTATACTCACTTACTGATCAGGCGCCGACAAGAGGAGTTGGGCTACGACCACAACCAGGAGCTGTCTTATGAGGACATGAAAGAAGCGATCGTCCGGGCCGGAGCGACGCGCCTGCGGCCGGTATTACTAACCGCTATCACTACTGTGCTGGGCCTGATCCCCCTGGCGGTGGGCTTTAACTTTAACTTCTTCACCCTGATCACGAACCTCGACCCTCAGATATTTATTGGGGGAGATAATACAGCGATCTGGGGCCCCATGGCCTGGACCGTAATTTATGGCCTGATCTTCGCCACCTTCCTGACCCTTGTCGTGGTGCCGGTCATGTTCTGGCTGTCTTATCGCATGCGCCAGGGGATTCTGAAGTTGTTCCGGACAAGTGCAGAATAAGTAGTTTTTGTTGGATCAGAAAAAACTTCAGAGGGGTTGAATATCGTATTCAGCCCCTTTTTGCTCTGTCACAGTTTTGTTTTTTTTTGTCTGAATAGATGCCTGGCTTTTCTTTGTTTTGTGATAATCGACTAGGAAGAAACGAATCAAGCGCTTGAAGCGTAAAAAATATATTGGTGGGGCTGATTGTTTGTTCTTCTTTATTTTCTCTCTATTCTTTTTTTAAGGACGTGCCCCAACCGTGAACGTTTAGTGTTGTTCATAGTGTTTGTTTATCGTTAGGCCCCTGTTGTGCACTCACAACAGGGCTTTTTATTCAGGGCTTATAGGGTTTTACCTTCGGACATAAACCATCAGGCTGCATCCTCTGTTTCTGAAGGGAAAACCAGAAAAATATATGTTGGAAGATATTAAAAACCTGAGGAAAGATTACCGTGCACATACGCTTGGCGCCGGTGATGTAAAAGAAAGTCCTATCCTACAATTCAGCGCCTGGTTTGAAGAAGCAGTGGCGGCTCAATTGCCGGAACCTAATGCTATGACTCTGGCAACTTCCACCCTTGATGGGGCACCCTCTGCCCGCATTGTACTGCTGAAAGGAGTGGATGAACAAGGTTTTGTTTTTTATACCAATTACGAAAGCCGGAAAGGTAAAGTCTTATCTCAAAATCCAAAAGCAGCCCTTGTTTTCCTGTGGCATGAGTTACAACGGCAGGTGCGGGTCGAAGGCGGCGTGGAGAGAGTTAGCAAGGAGGAATCAGAGGCCTATTTTCAATCGCGCCCCAAGGGCAGCCAGATTGGCGCCTGGGTGTCACCGCAAAGCCAGATCATCATCAGAAGAGAAGATTTAGAAGAAAAAGCAGCGGCGCTGGAGCAGCAGTACGCCCGGGCTGAACATTTGCCATTACCCCCCAATTGGGGTGGGTTCCGGCTACACCCTACTTTAATGGAGTTTTGGCAGGGACGTTCCAACCGCCTGCACGACCGCATCCAGTATACCCTGCTGGCAGACAACAAATGGAAGATAGAGCGGCTTGCGCCCTGAGGTAGAGGGTGCCAGTTTTTTATTGCTATTTGGTTTCCAGCCGTACAGCAACAAAAACTGGCGAAAATTTAACAATAACGGTCGAAAGCCATTTTAAGGTTAGCGGCAATAATCTCCGCCGACCGTCCTTCAATGTGGTGGCGNNNNTCCAGGAAGTGCACCAGTTTCCCATCCTTGAAAAGGGCGATGGAAGGCGAAGAAGGAGGGTAGGGCAACATAAATTCGCGCGCCCGGCTTGTAGCCTCGTGGTCAACACCAGCAAATACCGTTACCATGCGGTCTGGTTTTTTATCATGCTGGGCGGCCAGTTTGGCGCCAGGGCGGGCATTGGCTGCGGCGCATCCGCAAACGGAGTTAACCACTACCATAACCGTGCCCTCGGTGTTATCCAGGGCTTTATCTACTTGCTCCGCGCTGGTCAGGCTTTCAAAACCATATTCAGTAAGGTCCTGAGCCATCGGCTTCGTCAATTCAGCTGGGTACATATCAATCTTTGTTTATTTTTTACAAAATTAATCTTTTCAACCTTTTCTTATACATCTTACCGGCCGTCTTGGTTCAAAAGATAGGCTAACATCTTTAATTAGTCTGGTTCAAAATAAGTTTTTTTTATTTCTCAGAGTAACAATGGCTGGGCCCCTTCCGTAGTCTATGAACGTTATTACCTGATCACGATCCATTAAAGTTATTAAAGATAGATGAATAAACGAATGCTCCCCTGGATATTGTGCTGTGGCTTTATAGTATCTGCTTTTTTTCAGTCCTGTGTGAGTGACGAGTTGCCCGAACCGACGCTGCCTGAGTCCTGTATGGACTCCATCCCCACTTATGAAGGTTCCATCAAATCGATCATTGATAATTCCTGTGCCTACAGCGGTTGCCATCTCGACGGCTCTGCTCCGGGGGTATATACCAGCTATAGCGGATTGGTGAATGTAGTGGAATCGGGCCGCCTCAAGGAGAAAGTTATCAACCTGCGCGGCGACCCCAACCTGGGCATGCCGCCCGAATTCTCGCCCGAGGGGCGGCCGAAAAGCCTTTCTCAATTTGAGTTGGAACTGATCCAATGCTGGTTGGAAAATAATTATCCGGAAAAGTAGGGGCTATCGCCCTTGATATTGGAAAAATCATCGATATGAAAAAGTTGTTGCTTTACTTTTTAGTACTGTCTATTTGTCACAGTATGAAGGCTCAGGACTATGTTTTCCAGACCTTTAAAGACTCCAGGATCGTCAATGTACACAGTGTGGAGACGCTGCCTAAGCGGCGCCTGGATGTTCGCATCGGGCATCGTTTCGGCGACCTGCTGGGCGACAACGGCGGTTGGGCTACCTTTTACGGCCTGGAGAACGCTACCGATGTGATGATCGGGGCGGAATATG
>JAGQXQ010000428.1:2729-3142 GCA_020436535.1 Phaeodactylibacter sp. | reverse complement strand
CGTTCGGAGACGGGCCGGGCTGCTGCAACACACTCTTATTAATCGCATGTCGCTAAATCCGGACGTATGCAGCATCAATTCACCCATCGATACCAGGGAGCCTCTAATTTACGGAGCAGGCTTTGAGCCTGCTTTTGAAACTCATGCCCCTCCGTTGAGGCGATTCGCTGGGCTTCGTTTTTCACATTCAGGGGCGGGGCCTCCATTGCCAGAGCGGCCAGCAGGCGGTTCCATTCGCTATTTTCGCGGTAGTTGGTGCGGCTGAGCTCGTCAATAGGGGCGTTGGGCAGCCGGGCCAGCAGCGCATCGAAGGCCTGATAGGCGGCGGGGTATTGCTGTTGCTTAAAAAGGCGATGGGCTGCGTCGAAGCTTTGGCTGACGGCCTCCTGGGCAGCGGGCTCACCGCCCATGGT
>JAGQXQ010000428.1:231-2677 GCA_020436535.1 Phaeodactylibacter sp. | reverse complement strand
TTGGCCTGCAAATACCAGTTGACACTAAAGGCCAAAAGTAACAAGATGGCTGCCGCAGCGGCCACCCGGGGCCAGAGCGGCCGGTGGGCCGCCACCCGGAGGCCCGCCGATTGGGGCGTATTTTTTTCCCATTCCGTTAACTTTTCCCGGAAAGCCTCCGTTCGGGCGGCTTCAAAGCCTTCCTGGACCTGCCGGTAGGCGGCCACTTCCCGGGCGAAGGATTCGTCCTCTCCGATGCGCTTTTCCACCTGCCGGCGGGCGTCCCCCGTCAGCTCCCCACGGAGGTACCATTCGATGAGTTCGGTATCTTCGGTATTGGCCTGTGCCCACTGCTGTTCCCAATCGGCGATCCGCTGTTGGAAGGATTCGCTGCGCAACGCCTGGAAGCCTCCCAGCACCGATTGGTAGGCCGCTAGTTCCTGCCGGTAGCCTTCATCCTGCTGAAGCCGGTTCTCGAACGCAGCGCGCTCATTGCCATCCATCCGGTGGGTGAGGTAGCGTTCTAGGGCATCGATGTCGTAGTGTTCTGAGGGCATTTCGTTCTTATTTAGGTTACAACAGATCCCGAAGCTTTTTCAGGCAATCGTGTTTGCGTTTGCGGGCAGCCCCGGCAGACGGCAGGCCCAGCTCTTCCGCAATGGCTTCCATGACGAAGCCCCGGAGGTAGGCCAGCTCGAGTATCTGTCGGCAGGATGCTCCCACCTGGCCGAGCAGGCGGCGCACCAGTTCCGCTTTGGCGCTTTGTTCCTGCCGGCTTTCCACCTCAGGTTCTACCGGCAGCTCCGGGATATCATCATCCCAGTTGCCGGTAGCGGCGCCCTTTTTCTTGAGCAATATCTTACCAATGCCGAAAAGGTACGTCTTCAACGTACTGTCCAATGGGTTTTGCAGCTTTCCGTTTACAATATTGCGGTAAAGCACCACCATAGCTTCCTGGTAGAGTTCCAGTGCAGCTTCGGGGGCCATGGCGCCATATTTTATGAAAAAGAGCCGAAAGGGGCTGCGCATTTCATCATAAAGCTCCTGCCAGGCCTGTCCTTTGTCGGTAGCCAGTTGCTGGAGCCTGCGGTCGTCATCCGGATATTTACTCATTAATGGCCCGGTTTAGGTTGTCGTTACAAATTGTTGGTTGTTTTTATAATCAGCCTCGCCCTGCCTGTTTTTTTACAGCGGATGGGCGTTGGGGTAAAGTTAGGTAATTTGTGGCTATTCCAGGCTGGCTGAAGCACTCGCGGGCGTGGACGCCCGCAGGTGCAATGGGGTACTGAGCAGCCATGCAACGCGCAATAAGGGCTTTGGAAAAAAAATATTTTTTTTTGAAATGGAGCGTAACGTTTCCCCTTCCTGAGGTATAAAGAAGCAAAACAATTAAAACCCATAGTTGGGAAGGAGGGGCGAGCAACCGTCCCACTGCCCGTTATAATCCCGTGAATTTTTTTCTGCCCTTTGGGCTTCCCGGAATACCTGGCAACTATCTCTTTTACCTTTGTTTGTTTTGTTTTCACGAGGCCGCCTGCCTGTCGTTTGTACCAGGAAGGGCCTCACCCCAAAAAGCCATTGCCAGCCCCGGAGGAAACGATGGGGCTGTTTTTTAAACAAAAAATGGCCTCCAAACAAGCTCTCAGGCAGCAGAGGAGCTGCTGCGGGTATCTGATTAAGACGATTAAGTATTATCCTATTATCCCCGGTAGCCGGGTAAGCGTTTTGTGCTGCTTTGTTTGACGTATCCCAATTACCGCAAAGGCTTAAAAGCCTGGCTGCCATTTTTTTTCGGAATAAGCAAAGGGCGCTTCCCCCTGGAGGGAAGTGCCCTTTGTAGTTTTCAGGCGGTAGCCATGCGACCCCTCCTACGCCAAGGCTTTGGAGGGGCAGGCAGGATGATCGTGGCACGCTAAATTCGGTAGCCATGCGATCAGGGATGATCGCGGCACGGCACGCTAGATCCAATGCACCAGGGCGAGGTCCTGGCGATGGGCCAGCAGCTCGTGTTTGGGATAGATCCGGAAGCCATACTCGTAGACACCGGCCAACTCAGGGTCGACCTGACAGGAGTAAGTGGCGATGTGGCCTTTCACCCCTTTTAGTTTCAGCTCTTCCTTGACCTGTAGCGCCACCTCCTCTTCGGTAATACGCTTGAAGAAGGCCACTTCTATACCAACGTGCTTGGCCTCTATTCCGTCGAGGTGCAATTGGATGGTGGCCTCGAACGGCTGGCCGACCGGGAGGGCAAAGTTATCGGTATCGAAGATCTTGGCTTCCACCACTTCGATCTCATTCCATCGCTGCTCCATCTGGGCTTTCCAGGCAGCCATCTGGCTGGCCAGCCGGAACTGCTTGGCCTTGATGGTGCGGCCGCGTTCGTAGAGTTTATTGTAAAAGCGCTCGTAGTAGTCATCGAGCATGCGCTTCATAGTGAAGACGGGCGCCACTTCGGCGATGATGTTCT
>JAGQXQ010000428.1:0-152 GCA_020436535.1 Phaeodactylibacter sp. | reverse complement strand
TAGATGGTCTCCGCATCCAGCTCATTCTGGAGGCTCTGGTCGTCGTAAGTGCGTTCTTCAGAGAGCGCCCATCCGGCGTCAGGGCGGTAGCCTTCCGCCCACCATCCATCGAGCACACTAAAGTTCATCACTCCGTTGAGGGCGGCTTTCAT
>JAGQXQ010000427.1 GCA_020436535.1 Phaeodactylibacter sp. | reverse complement strand
TTACTTAATTTACAGAGTACTTAGATTTGTTCGTTTTTTTTGATTTCGGGCCTTTTCCGTTTAATCCAGGAATTGATTTTTTGAGAAAAGAGGCCTGGTAACACCTGGAACGGACAGTTGCGAATTTTAAAGTTTTACCGCAAGCGGTGCAACATATACGAGCCGGTAGCCGTAAAAGAAAAAGAGTGCTACTGCTGAAGCAGAGCACTCTTTTCCAAGGTGTTCATGAGATAATAATTGCGTCAGGTTGCCCTTGAATATAAGGAGGGCCGGATGGCCGGATGTGCCCGGCCTCGTTCATAGGGTAATTTGTTAGTAGTAGTTAACAGCAGCTTTCATTTTGTGATCAAAAGTGTTTCGGATAGATAGTTGCTATAGCTGCTAGTTGTTTTCAGGAATTACATTTTGCTAGTAATGAGTCACAATTAAAATCAAGCGGCTAATGTTGTATATAGTGTTTCATCGTTAAGTACAGTACAAATATCGGCCGAAAAACGGGAATACGTAAGTACATTTTTGTACATTTCTGACTGAAAAAAAAGTTATATTTGTTGATAAGTAATTGATTGTTTGTTATTTGAATATAAATAACGATAAATTACTGGAATTTAACTCTGGTTTATTATGTATCAAAGCCGCCTTGTAAAACACATTCGCGAACTTTCAGCCAAAGACAGAGAACGCTTTGTGCAGTTTACCCACTCTCCCTACTTCAACCAGCACGAGAAAACCCAGGAATTGCTTACCCTAATCCTGGACCGCCTGGACGGCCCCCCCGAGAAGATGGAGAAGCCCGTCGTATTTCGGGCGCTTTTCAAAGGGGAGCCTTACGACGAACAGCAGTTGCACAATGTCATGTCGTATCTCAAGCGGTTGTACTATGATTTTTTAGCCTATCAGCAGTTCGAGCAAAAGCGATATAACAAGCGTTTATATACCCTGCAGGCGGCTTATGACAACCACCAGTTTGACATTATGACCAACCGGAGTAAGCAGATGCAGAAAAAGCTGAGGGAGGACCCGGTGCACGACAGCGAATACTACTTTACCAATTACCACCTCAATAACATGCTGGGCTATTACAGCGGGCACTACTTCGACCGTTCGGAGACAAATACCTTCCAGAATATGCTTGATAATCTGGACAAGTATTACATCGTGGAGAAATTGCGCAATTGCTGCCACCTCACCGCCAACTCCATCATGATGAATACGACCTATAATTTCCGGATGCTGGACGAACTGCTGCGCTTCCTGGAAAGCAACTGGGCGGATTATCAGGACGATCCTACCATCGTACTTTACTACACGGTGCTCATGAGTATGAATGAGGAGCATGAACCCCGGCATTATCAGCGTATGAAGGGCATGCTGGCCGATGATATTGAAAAACTGTCATCGGACGATGGGCGCGACCTTTATAGCTTTTCCTATAATTATTGTATCCGGATGATCAATGCCGGGCACAGTATTTATCTCCGGGAGCTGTTCCAACTGTATAAACAGGGCCTCACGAAGGGGCTGGTTTTGGAAAAAGGCATGATTTCGGAGTGGGACTATAAGAATATCGCGACCCTTGGCTGTCGGCTCCAGGAGTTTGAATGGACCGAGCAGTTCCTGCAAGATTTCCGTGAAAAGCTGCCGCCCCACCGGCAGGAGAACGCCTATAATTACAACCTGGGCAACCTGTACTATAATAAAAAAATGTACAATGATGCACTTTCCGCCCTGCTGCTGGTGCAGTTCACCGACGTTAAATATCACCTCAGCACTACCTTCCTTCTGTTGCGTACCTATCATGCGCTGAGAGATACAGAAGCCTTGTTGTCGCTGATCGAGACTTTCCGCATTTACGTTATGCGGAACCGCAAGATCACAACTGAACAGAAAAGAGGATATACGAACTTCCTGCGCTTTGCCCGGCGGCTGGTCCTGCTCAAACACCATGCCTCCACCTACTCCCGGAAATCCCTGGAAGAGGAGCTCGGCAAGTTGGCCCAAAAGATAGAATCCACGGAAAATGTTATTAATAAATACTGGCTGCTGGATGAATGCAGAGGGGAAGCAGTGAGTGTGTATTAAGGGGGCTGTTCGGCGATTTAGGGCTACCCGGCAAATGACTTCTAACCAACAAACCAGGGGAAAGGCGTAACCTAATGATCCTTTCTTCATTATGGGTGGGAAGCCTTTAATCTCCAACCAAAACCACACGCTTTATGACAAACCGTTTCAGCGGCCTGATTTCCATCTTGGTATTGTCGATCTTGTTGCTTATCGCCATAGACGCTCCCGCTCAATCCAGAGCAAGGCCAAGCACTTCCCCTCCGCCGCCGCCTCCCCCTAAAAGAGAGTTCCGGGGCGTTTGGGTGGCCACTGTCAATAACCTGGACTATCCCAAGAAGCCGACCACCTGGCCCACCGCCCATAAAGAAGAGTGGAAGAACCTGCTCAAAAAACTGAAAGAGCTAGGCTTCAATGCAGTGATCTTTCAGGTACGGCCGGCCGGTGACGCTTTTTATTTCTCGGAATATGCTCCCTGGTCGGAATACCTGACCGGCCGTCAGGGGATGCCGCCCAAACCGGAATACGACGTTCTGCAGTTCCTCATCGAAGAGGCCCATAAGAACGGTATGGAGTTTCATGCCTGGTTCAATCCTTTTCGCGCCACCATGGGGTTGGACACCGCCGCCTTGCACCCCCTCCACGTTTTTAACAGCCACCGCAATTGGGTAGTGAAATACGGGCGCCGCTTCTATCTCAATCCTGCCATCCCACAGGTACGCGAACACGTGCGGGATGTAGTGGCCGAAGTGGTTTCAAAATACGATATTGACGGCGTACACTTTGACGACTATTTCTATCCTTACCCCATCGCCAACGAAGTTTTTCCCGATAGCCTGGATTTCAGAGTTTATGGCTCAGCGTATAAGGACATTGGCGACTGGCGCCGCAGCAACGTAGACGCCGTAGTGGAAATGGTGAGCACTTCGATCAAGGAGATTAAACCCAATGTTTATTTCGGCGTCAGCCCTTTTGGGGTTTGGCGCAACAAGGATAAAGACCCTATGGGCTCGGAAACGAGGGCCAGCATCGGTTCTTATGACGACCTCTACGCCGACGTCCTGGGATGGTTGCGCAACGGATGGATCGATTACGTCGCGCCTCAAATCTACTGGAATATCGGTTTTGGCCCCGCCGACTACGCTACCCTGCAACGCTGGTGGAGCCTGCATGTATCCGACCGGCAACTGTACATCGGCCAGGCAGCCTACAAAGTAGGCAACGACCGGCAGGAACAGTGGAACGAACCCGGCGAAATCGGCCGTCAGATAGCACTCAACCGCCGCAACCGCCGTGTTGCCGGGACGGTGCTTTTTCGGGCCGAATCGGTGCTCAACGACCCCCTGGGCCTTAAAGATTCCCTGCGCCTTTACTTCAAGGAATCCGCTCTGTTGCCGGAACGGCCGGAGTTATCTCAGGGTATTTTTTCCGCCCCGGACCTGCAAAAGGTGAAAAACCAGCGTGGGAAAGCACGGGTCATCTGGCGGCCTGCTAAGCAAGACCGCGAAAAGCCGCCTACTTATTATGTCGTGTACCGGTTCGCCGGCAACGGAGTCGGTGATATGGACGACCCCCGGAATATCCGGTATATCAGTTGCTTTAACGACAACCGTAAAAAGTTCCAGTACATCGACTCCTCAATCGATGAGGGCCAAACCTATACGTACCTTGTGACAGCTGCCAACCGTGCCCATTCTGAGAGCGGCGGCAGCGAAGCTGCTGCCGTTACCCGGCATAATAACCGGGTAAAGAAATACAAAGCGCCAAAAAGAAGTAAGCGTCGGCGAAAAAAATAACCATTGTAATCCTACCTCCCGGTAAATAGGAAAAGAAGCACGGAGGCTGTTCCCCCAGGGGAATAGCCCTGTTGTGAATAACATGATCAGCCTCCTTTTTTTTGTTGAAGAACAGAAAATCAAGTCTATTATTTGCACAAAGTAAACCCCTGGCTCTTTATCCCTGTTAGAATAGATGAAAAAAACAACAGCAAATGATAGTAAAAGACAACTGGCAACTTTTAACCTACCCCGAAACTACCAAACTGAATGATGCGGCCACCCAGCTTCACCACGCTGCTCAATTCGTAGCTATGTTCGGCAACAGCCTGTTACCAAAAGCCGCTGATGATTCCCAGTCCAACATGGGTTGGCTGCCGGAACTGAAAGCCCTGGCGGGGCATGAAGTCAATCTGAATCGACGCATCCGGATGGCCCTGCTCTATGAAACGCTCGAACTGCAACTGATCAATGAGAACGAAGAATCTCTCGGCGTTTTCCCTCTTTCCGGGCAAACCAAAGCCACAGCGATCAGCTTTGTCCGCACCCAGGCCCGGTCATTCGGAAAAAAAGAAGATGATATCCAGCCTATCACTCATTTTTCGCTTCCCGAGCATGACCTGGACAAAGGAGCGCCTTTCATGATGTCGGACCCCGCCCAATTTCAGGAACTGGCCCGCTACCGGAATAATGCTCAACTGGTGCTCACCGAAATAGCCAATGGCTATGAGTACGCTTCGGCGGTCGCTACCTGGCCTCATCATTTTGATACAGGCAGTGCGATCACCGTCAAATTCGACGATCAAAGTAACCCGACCAAGACGGTAGGCATCGGGCTGGCGCCGGCGGACGGCATAGCCGGCGAATTCTACTTCTACGTCAACCACTGGCAAAAGGATGGCAAAGCAGATTACAGTACGCTACCCAGCCTGCCGGCGGGCGCTGAATGGCATACCGGAGATTGGAACGGCGCCATTCTTAAAATGTCGGAAGTATTGAAGAAAAGTACCGTTGAAGAACAAGTGGAATTCGTGAGCGCCTTCCTGCGTTCTGCAGTAGAAGCTTCTTTCGGCATACTGGAAAAAGAAGCGGTCAAAGCTTTAGGTTAAACAATACGTTGCTGGGAGCATTATTAAAGATGGGGCTGCGGCAAGCATGCCGCCGCCTCTTTCTAATTAACCCTGCACTCAATGATCCTAGCGTTGCGACTAAGCCAGTGGGGATTTACCCTTTTCGTGGGGTTGATCCTGTTTATTAATTCCTGCGTCTCTTTCCACACCGAGGACCAAAAAGTGAAGCGCTATTTTGAAAAGCGACAGACACCGGTACGCATTCACTATCTGGACTTTCACGGAGAGCCCAGCCGTTATATTGAAACAGGCCTGGATCAAAGCAATAAACTGATTCTCTTCGTTCACGGAGCCCCCGGTTCTTCCAATAATTTTTTCACTTATTTAGCAGATTCGGTTTTGCTGAGCCAGGCTCGCCTGGTAGCGGTCGACCGGCTGGGCTATGGCAATTCTAATCCGGGCCAGGCAGAAACCTCCATCAAAATACAAGCTGAACAGATACAGCAGGTAGTGCAACAATACCAGGCGGACACTGTTATCCTCCTGGGCCATTCCTATGGAGGCCCTATTGTGGGCAAATGTGCGATGGACTTTCCCGAAAGCATTACCGCCATCGTCATGCTGGCTCCGGTCAACGACCCGGATAACGAATTGATCTTCTGGTACTCTCACATTGGCCGGTGGAAAGCCACCCGCTGGATGCTGCCGGCTGCTCTGAAAGTAGCTGCTGATGAAAAATTTTCTCACGCGCGTGCCCTGGCGGCAATCGCAGATGGATGGAAAGGCATCCACATCCCGGTGGTGCACATCCACGGTAGGAAAGATGGATTGGCTCCTTTGTCTAACGTGGCCTTCAGTGAAAAAAATATCCCTCCCAAATACCTGAATCTGATCTATATGGAAGATACCGGACATTTAATACCCTGGACAGATTACGAAATTGTACGAGAAACTTTATTGGACTTACTGGGAAACTGAGAGCACAGTTCATGTTTGGAGGGGATCGTCTGGGCTGTAAAACTGCAGGAGGAATTGTGCAAACGCATAAAGAAAAATATCATTAAACAGAAATTAAAGATTCATGAAAAAGAAAGCCATTTGGAACGGGAACGTACTGGCGGAAAGTGATGATAATTGATTCTGACCTTCAGGTTCAAACATATTTGATTCCTATTCATTCCTTCGATCCCTCGTTCCTTCATTCATTCCAGAGGGTTTCCGGATCGCTCTCACCGATACACTTTCACGGACACCCTACTCATACAAC
>JAGQXQ010000426.1:16638-17990 GCA_020436535.1 Phaeodactylibacter sp. | reverse complement strand
TGTCAGCGCACCTGAAGGAGAATCCCAAGGACCACTCCTGTCGGAAGGCACTGTTGACGATGGTTGGTAAACGCAAGCGGTTGCTAGGCTATCTGCAGAAAAAAGATCTGCAAAAATACCGCGAACTGATCGAAAAACTCGGCATTCGTAAGTAAGCCGGACACTAGCAAGAGTCATCCTGTACATTCGGGATGGCTCTTGTTGTTATGTAGCTTTCCAACCTCCTCCTGGGCGCCCCCTTCCGGCGGTATTGGTTTTTTGCAGGTATTTTCAGGCGCTCCTGGCAAAGTGACAATTTTTAACTATCTTTGCATTTGAAGAAAAGCAACTGAAAGAACGGGAGTAGTTCGAACAAAGATCTAACTGGAAAAAGCTGATCTGAGATTCAATTAGGCAAGCACATTACCCGCGCAAACCAAATACTCCTCTCCCACACCGGCCAAGCCCCCCAGGATTTATCAGACACTCGAAAAACATATATGGGAGCCTTCGCCGGTAGTGTCTTGACAGGTTTTATATCACAAAGCTAAATTAATCACTCTTAGAGATGGGACAACAGATTCCGATTACAACGTCCTTTGATTTACCCGATGGTAGAACAGTGACGATAGAGACGGGCAAGCTGGCCACCCAGGCCGATGGCGCTGTCGTCGTCCGCATGGGCAAAACCATGCTTTTTGCTTCCGTAGTTTCTGCGAAAGAAGCCAGAGAAGGCCAATCATTTTTTCCGCTTTCCGTAGATTATCAGGAAAAATTTGCAGCCGCCGGCCGCATTCCCGGTAATTTCTTCAGAAGAGAAGCTAAGCTCACTGATTCTGAAGTATTGATCTGCCGTTTGGTGGACCGGGCAATCCGCCCCCTTTTCCCGGATGGCTATATGAACGAAACTCAGGTGATCATCAACCTGATCTCAGGTGATGAAGATGTGCCACCGGATGCTTTTGCGGCGCTGGCGGCTTCCGCTGCCCTGGCCGTTTCTAATATCGCTTTCGCCGGCCCGCTCTCTGAAGTACGGGTCGCGCTGATCGATGGAGAATATGTAGTCAACCCGAATAAGTCGGCTCTTGAAAATGCCGAACTCAACATCATCGTTGCCGCTACCCTCGACAATGTCACCATGGTGGAAGGAGAGGCTAAAGAATGCGCTGAAAGTGCGCTTATCAAAGCCATACAGGTTGGCCACGAAGCAATAAAAGTGCAGTGCAACGCTCAACTGGAACTGGCTAAAAAGGTAGGAGAAAAAGCACTCAAAAAGCGCGAGGTTGAAGTCATAGAACAGGACGAGGCACTGATGGAGGAGATTGTTGCCTTTGCTAAAGACAAAATCCTCGAAGTATCAAGAGGTGCGCTGG
>JAGQXQ010000426.1:0-16549 GCA_020436535.1 Phaeodactylibacter sp. | reverse complement strand
GGAAAGGTGAAAGAGTACTTTGATAAGCTCAAAAAGGAAGTGATCCGCAATATGGTGCTCGAAGAGCATATCCGCCTCGATGGGCGTAAGCTCGACGAAGTCCGTCCTATCTGGACCGAGATCGACTACTTGCCCTCAACCCACGGTTCCGCCATTTTCAACCGGGGAGAGACGCAGGCGCTGGTTTCTTTGACCCTGGGCACCAAGCAGGATAAGATGATGATAGACAATGCCCTGGGTATGTATTTTGAAGACTTTATCCTTCATTATAACTTCCCGGCGCTGTCAGTTGGAGAGATCAAGCCGCAAAGAGGCCCGGGCCGCCGCGAAATAGGGCACGCCAACCTGGCCGCCCGTTCTATTCGGCAGGTCCTGCCAGAAGAAATGCCCTATACGCTAAGAATCGTTTCCGATATCCTGGAGTCCAATGGTTCTTCTTCTATGGCTACCGTTTGCGCCGGCTCCCTGGCACTGATGGATGCCGGTATCCAAATAACCTCCGCGGTTTCGGGTATTGCTATGGGCCTGATCTCCGATGGGAAACGGAACGCTATCCTGACGGATATCCTCGGTGACGAAGATGCGTTGGGAGATATGGACTTTAAAGTAACCGGCACCGAGAAAGGCATTACCGGCTGCCAGATGGATATAAAGGTTGATGGTATGCCCTATGACCTGTTGGAACAGGCGCTCGAACAGGCGCGTGCCGGCCGGCTCCACATCCTCGAAGAGATGAATAAAACCATCTCCGAAGCTCGTCCCGAACTCAAGCCGCACGCTCCACGGATCGTTGAACTCATCATCGATAAGAGCTTCATTGGCGCTGTGATCGGCCCGGGGGGTAAGGTGATCCAGGAATTACAAAGCGAGACCGGAACCATCATCAACATCGAAGAGGTGGGAGATACCGGCGTCGTCAATATCGCCGCGGTCAACCAGGCTTCTATTGAGGCTGCCCTGGAGCGCATTCGCCGCATCACCTTTACGCCTTCAGTAGGGGATATCTACGACGCGAAGGTTAAATCGGTCATGCCTTATGGGGTGTTCGTTGACTTCGTTGGCAAGAGCGGGTTGCTGCACGTCTCTGAGATCTCTCATACCCGTATCGACCGGGTTGAAGACTTCTTTAAAGAAGGCGATGAGGTGCGGGTGCAATTGATCGGCGTTGATAAAAAGACCGGTAAACTTCGCCTTTCCCGCAAAGCGTTGCTTCCCAAGCCTAAAGGCAATGGAAAAGAGGGGGGCGACGACGATGGAAGAGACCGGGGCCGTGATGACCGAGGCCACCGCGGTGGCCGCCGTGATGACCGGCGCAGAGACTAAGTGCTAAACAGACTAATTGTAAAGTCGGAAATGCGAATTCGGAAGCCGGCTATCTGTTCATTAGATAAAAAATAGGCTTCCGGATAGGTGCTAAAAGGCCCTCTTTCCGACTTCCGACTTCCGACTTTGACGTCGGATCGTCCCAAGTCCTTATAAAATACCTGGTTATGCTCATCAGCTGGCCAGGTTTTTTTTGTTACCAAACAAAAAATCATTTTGCTGTATACTCCGTAGTAGGAACTTTTAGTTAGGTATAGTTGTATTTAGAATGAAATTGTTGCTATAATCCTTTTTCAGGAAAAAGTCAAGTATTATTTTTAGCAGGCAACTTTTTCAATTTAAAAGCGTATTTTAACAAAACACGGTTGGTCCCTAAACTACCCTTAGTATGCGTCAACTAAAGATTACTAATAAAATCACTGCCAGAGAAAGCCTTGCTCTGGACAAATACCTCAACGACATTGGCAAAATCCCAATGCTGACTCCTGAGGATGAGGCTTCTCTTGCCAAGCGTATCCGTGGAGGTGACCAGGAAGCGCTGGACAAGCTCACCAAATCCAATTTGCGTTTTGTCGTCTCCGTTGCCAAGCAGTATCAGAACCAGGGATTGTCTCTGAGTGACCTGATCAACGAGGGTAATGTCGGCCTGATGAAAGCCGCTCGCCGGTTTGATGAAACCAAGGGCTTTAAATTTATCTCGTATGCCGTATGGTGGATCCGGCAGTCGATCCTGCAGGCTATTGTTGAATATTCGCGTATTGTCAGATTGCCGCTCAACAAGGTTGGGTCTTACAATAAGGTCAACGAAGCCTTTCTGAATTTTGTACAGGAGTTTGAACGGGAGCCTACCCACGAAGAACTGGCGGAACTGCTGGAGATGACGCCGAAAGAAGTGGCCAACATGCTGAAAGGCAACGGCCGGCACGTATCCGTAGATGCCCCCCTGAGTGGTGAAGATGGAGACTCCACGATGTTGGATGTAATTTCCAGCGATGAGGGCATGAGCCCTGATGGAAGTCTCATGGAGCAATCGCTCAAGGAAGAGGTACAACAAGGGTTATCAATTTTATCTCCCCGGGAAGTAGAAGTCTTATCTTCTTACTATGGCCTGAATGGCCAAAAATCTCTGACACTTGAAGAAATCGGCGAGCTTTATGGCCTGACCCGGGAGCGTGTCCGGCAGATCAAAGAGCGCGCTATCCGCCGCTTGCGTAAATCCTATAACCGCAATGCGTTGAAATCTTATCTCGGTTAAGCAAAAGGCATCGCTTCCTCAAGGAAAAGAAAAGACTCCACCTCTCCAGTTATGGGGAGGTGGATTTTTTATTAATTTGCTCCAATGAAGGAAAATCTGATCAGATATAGCCTCTTTTTGGTGCTGCTTTTGGGGGCCGGGGCCTGCCAGCCTGAGCCTTCCGGTAAGAATGTTAATACACCTGAAAAGCAGACTCAGCGTCAGGAGGATTGGCTGGAAGTCAGACAACCCAACTTTCAACTTCGGGAAGCACCTGGCAATGAAGCAAGCCCCATTCAGGGGTTGGAGCCCGGCGAGAGGGTGCTAAGCCTGGGAGAGCAGAGTACCGTTACCACCCATCTTGAAATAGGCGGCAGGCTATACGATGAGCCCTGGCTGCTGGTTCAGTCGGAAAATGGTGCTCAGGGGTGGGTTTATGCCCTGGCTTTCCAGGACTCTCTGAATACAGGCGAAGGGTTTCCGACTGGTGCGCGGCTGCACGCCTTATTCGGGCAGGCCCTGGCGCAGAGGATTGCCATCTATGAGGAAGCTTTCGAACAGGCTCATACTGCGGAAATGGTGGCCCAGGCCATGGCCATAGGCAGAGCGCTAAGGGATACATTGGTGCAGGTGCTGGCCCTGCGGGCCCTCGAAAACGATCAGCGGGAAAGCCTTTTCTGGTTAAAGGAGGCCATCCCTGCCTTTGTGCCTCATCTGATGGAAGACGGGCGCACCTATTATCTGTTTATGGATTACCGGCCCTACCTGTCTTTGGCCCGTACTTCGGAAGGAGCGGCAGATGATGCCTTTCTGGAGTTGTGCCTGATGGCGTATCCCGAGGATAGTATTGAATATTTTTACCCGGTATGGAAGTTCGAGTCCAATGAAAAAGAGGTGCATAGCCTGCTTGGCAGAGGCCTGCATTTTCAGTTCCTGGAAAAATTAGATAAATTGCTGTTGTATCGAGATTTGTATGGAGAAGAGATCGGCCAATTCCGGGAGCAACTACTCAACGATATAGCTGGGGCAGGTGTTACTTATTGGGAATCAAGAGAAAAGGCCCTTACGGAACTCAAACGGATACAGCAGGCCAACTTTCAGGTAATTGGCGAGGATGGGCAGCAGGCCCTGGAAGCCCGGCGCCGGCAATTTGAGGATCCCGGTAAATATGGCATAAGATTCAACTACAAATCGGGTATTTATGAAGTGGAATAAACACTAAAACAATATCCGGCCGTTTCAAAAAACAGAAGAACCACACAACATGGCATTATTTGCATTACTAACCTTACTGCTGGCGGTGGCCGGCCTCGTCCTCTTGGTACGCGTTTTCTCCAACCTTGCTCCCGGCAGCCGAAAACTGCAGCAAGACCTGGACAAAATGAAAGAAGATATGGACAAATGGGCTGGAGAATTGGTTCCGATGACCCGTGAAGAGGTAGAGCTCTTTTCCTTTAACCAGGAAAAACACGTACTGCGGAAGAGCTTCGGAAAAACAGCTAAAGGCATTTTTACCTCAATTTATCATGAACCGGTGCTGGCTTATAGCTATAAAGAATATCTCGGGCCGGGTAAGAACGGCCTGCTCTATGTGCGTACCGGTAGCCAGGAGTTTGTTTACCGCATCAGTAAAAAAGGGATCGATATACTCGTTGACCGCGAACCGGTCGGTACCCTGAAAGAGGATGGCGTTCTGTACAATAAACGAGGCAACCGAATGCTGGCGCAGATCAACCGCGAAGCAGGGGAATTCTTGCCGGTGCTGGTCAATGACCGGGAAGTAGCCAATGTGGCCCGCCTGAAGAAGGGCGAGGGCTCCAAGCTGAGCCAACGCGCTTTTGAATTCGTCAAGGATGATATGAATAAAGAAGAGAAGGATGTTTTTCTTTCTCTGGCTGTGCTGGAAGTGATCGAACAGTCCATTAATCGGTAAAATCTATTGGTAAAGCTCATTGAGTTCGTTATCTTTGCCCAATCGCCCAACCTGGAAACCTTTTCCCGAATTAACTGTTTATCCTGAAATTTTGTTTCCTTAATGAATAGTGTCTCGTAAAGGAGTTATACTATTCCTCAAAGAGAACAGATTCCTGGTTCAAGCAATAGGCTACAAATACAGTGTTATGGATCTTTTCAAGAAAGCGAATCTCATCATCTATCGTTTCCGTGAGAAAGGGCTGGAAGTCTTTCTGGTCAATTCTTCTGAAGAAGGAGAAAACTGGGGCATTCCCCAGGGAGAATTCAACGGGCAACGGTCGGAATCCCTGCGCAACGAAGACCGCCTCATAGAACTGGACCCCGTGAAGCCGGAAAGCGGTGATACCGAAGAAGCTTGGGCAGTAGAAGGGGACTGGCATGAGATACCTTCTCTGAAAGGCATGCTCTACGAAGATGCCCGGCAGGTGAAAGATGAGCTGGAGAAGATGGAAAAAGGTACCTTTTTCGTTTTAAAAGAAGCGGTCAAAAAAGTATTGCCCCATCAATATCAATTCCTGAAAGAACTCAAGGATATACTTGTTGACAGAAATTCCATCCGGGACCTCTAAACCCGGTTTGCAATAAAGACAATCTTGTGCCCCGGCCCTGGCTACACGCCAAGGCCTTTTCTTGCCGCCTCACTCTCTTTTGAAAGCACGGGCCCTCATTTTTCCGCAAGCTGTTCTCCCACCTGCACCTTCCACAAGTCTGCATATTCACCATCGAGCCGTAGCAGATTATCATGAGTTCCCTGTTCTGCAATACGCCCCTCTTTGACAACGACAATATTGTCGGCATAGCGGATGGTCGACAGGCGGTGAGCAATGATGACCGCCGTTTTGCCCTCCGCCAGGCGGCTGAGATTTTGTTGAATGGCGCGCTCCGTTTCTGTATCGACCGCACTGGTCGCTTCATCCAGGATCAGCACAGGGGCGTCTTTCAGTATGGCGCGGGCAATGCTCAGCCGTTGGCGTTGCCCGCCTGAAAGTTTGATACCCCGTTCACCCACAATGCTCTCATATCCATCCGGAAGAGATCGTATGAAATCGTGTAGCTGGGCTTTTTTCGCGGCTTTGATGATGCGTTCCATCGAACAGCCATTTAGCCCATAGGCAATGTTTTCACGGACGGAGCCATGGAATAGATAGACATCCTGGCTCACCAGAGCGATCTGTCGCCGAAGATCTTCAATGCGGACCTGCCGGATGTCGATCCCTTCCAGAAGGATACTCCCTTGAGTGACATCGTAGAGGCGAAGTAGTAGCTTGATGAGCGTAGTCTTGCCTCCGCCGGTCGGCCCGGCAATACCCACCGTTTGTCCAGCCGGAATGTCCAGCTGCAAGCCCTGAATTACCGGCTGTCCGGTTTTATAATGGAAATGTACATCCTTCAACTGTATCTTACCCACCTTTTTCGGGAGTTGTCTGGGCTGTTCCGGATCAAGTATTTGCCCGGGGGTGTCGATCAGCCCAAAAATGCGGGCTGCCGAGGCGCGGGCTCGTTCGTATTCATCGAAGATAACCCCCAGGCGAGTAACCGGCCAGAGCAGTCGTTGGGTCATCATCGCAAAAAACGCCAGGCTGCCAATGGTGAAACGGCCCGGATCGAACAGCACCCAATAGGCTCCAATGAGCAGGGTCAGCGCAAATCCGATGCTGATAAAAATGCGGATAAGGGGGACGTAGACAGTGCTCCAGTTTATGGCGTTGAAATTGGCGTCCCGATACTGTTCTGATGTTTGCTCCACTCGTTTTGCTTCGAACTGTTCTGCGGTAAAGCTCTTGATGACCAGTATGCCGGAGATGTTGTTTTCCAGCCTGGTTCCCAACTGGCCTACCCCTTCTCTTATAGCTTGGTAGTAGGGAGCGATCTTTTTCTGGTAGTACAGGCTGCCTATGACGATGAAGGGGATCGGCGCCATACCTAACAGGCCCAGAGGCAGGGACACCGCACAAAGGGCCCAGCCGGCGAAGAGGATCAAGGTGATGAGCTGGACGATTTCGTTGAACACGTGGTTCAGAAAGCGCTCCAGTTGGTTGATGTCGTCATTGAGCATGGCCATGAGGTTGCCGGTGCGTTGGTTTTCGAAAAATGCCAGCTCCCGTGCCTGCATACTTCGGTACGCATCCATGCGAAGGGTGTGTTGCACCCGTTGCGCCAGGCGCATGAAGCCCCGTTCATAGAGCCATTCAAAAAGGCTTTCGAATCCAAAGATCACAAAAGTGAGCACGGTGAGGAAGACGGCCGTAGGCCACAGGCCGCTCAGCCCCGTCCATCGTGCTATCCATGCCGGTACATTTCCGCTTACCGAATCGATGAGCCAGGCCGTTAAAAAGGGAGGCATCAGGTCGAAGATCTTGTTGATCACGCTGGAACAGATCGAAAACCAAAGGCTGGCCCGGAAGTTGTCCAGGTACCTAAAGAGCCGCCGCATGGGCTGTTGAGGGTTTTGCATAAGATTGCTGGATTGCAAACGTTCTTCATTCGTAACTATTCAGCCATTGGCGCCCGATGCCCATAAAAATGGGATATAAGCTTAAGCTACCGGTTTTTTGTTTAACCTAACAACCTTAGGGGCAGGCATTTGCTAACCGCTAACCGCCTAAAGTTAACTGCTGAATAGTAACCTTCATTCAACTACTGCACCGGCTGAGTAGGCCAATTCGAGCGCGTATGCAAGTTGTTCGTCCCGGGTCATCTGCGTATTATCGATGACGATTGCGTCGGTGGCCTGGCGCAGTGGGCTGTCTCCCCGGGTAGAGTCAATACGGTCCCGTTGGCTGAGGTTTTGACGGACGTCCTCCACGCTGCTTTTTATGCCCTTGGATTTCAGTTCTTCGAACCGTCGTTGGACGCGTTTTTCCGGATCGGCAGTGAGGAAGATCTTGAGCTCGGCATTGGGAAATACAACGGTGCCGATATCCCTGCCATCCATGACGATGCCCTTCTGTTGGCCCATTGCCTGCTGCTGGCGCACCAGTGCGCGGCGAACCACCGGAAGTGCAGACACCTGGCTTACGTGGTTGGACACTTCCATCTGGCGGATCTCATTTTCCACATCTTCTCCATTGAGGATAGTCCGGTTGTCGGCATTAAAGCTGATCGTGATATTTTCCACGGCCTGCCGGGTTTGTTCTGCGTCGTCCAGGCTGACGTTGTGGCGCAGAAAAAATAATGTCACAGCCCGGTACATGGCGCCGGAATCTATGTAAATGTACCTCAACCTGGAGGCCATCCCTTTGGCAAGAGTACTTTTCCCGCAGGAGGAATACCCGTCGATAGCAATAATGATTTTATCCAAAGCGGTTTATTTTCAATCCCAAAGATAGAAGGATGGATCGGTTTTGCCAATTCCAGTTTTCACTTCAAATAAGATAATATGCGTTCCCATAATTTTTCATAAGGGATCACCTCCAGGCCGGAGACCTTTCCCCGGTAAAAGAAGGAGTAGCTTTTGAGGCTGGAATAATACTTTCCAGTATTGGACAATTCTTCCAATTGATAATCGGCTTTGTTGAGTTGTTGCAGTAACCGGATGAACTGGACGGAGCGATGGTATTCCTCCTTTCGGAGTTGCCGGTTGGCATATTTTTTAAGGCGTTCGATGCGTTCCGGCAAGCCGCTTAATGTCTTGCGTTCCAGCAGGAAGAGGATCTGCAGGATGATCAGCAAAACGGAGAATATTCGTTGTTCTTTAGGATAGAGCACCGGGCTGTTGAGCACCTTACTGACGCGGAAGCCTTTCCGGGGCTGCATTTGGAGCACCTTATTAGTTTTGCCCTCGTTTTCAATGATATAATTGACATAGCCCTCGAAAATATTCCATTTCTCCTGAACAATGCTGTCCATCTTTTTGAACTTAGGGTGGTCGGCCGCCCGGTTAAAAATAGCGATGGCATTGATGTAGTTTTCAGTATGCATGGCCAGCAGGAAGTAATATTCCATGAAGGTAAACCAGGGTTCCGTACCTTCCGGAAAATGGCTCAGGCTCTTTTCAGCATTGATGCGGCCGTCCCGGTAGTTAAGCAGATGAAGGTAGGCCGACATCCTTTTCGTTTGAAAAGTGATGAGTTTACTTTCCTGCTCGAATATAGGATTTTGGGTAATGTACTTTTCTCCCTGCTCACATACTTCCAGCATGGCATCAAAATCTTGCTGCATTTCGTACCGGTGCACCCATACGAGGTACATATTGTAACAGACCACAGGAGAACTGTACTGTTCAGACAGGCTAACCAGCGTTTCGCAGTAACCCTGGATCTGATCGGCCAGCTCCTGGTTTTTCGAAACCGGCAGGTTATTATTCATGATTACCCGTTGGTACAGCTCCTCTGAACGGATCTCAGCTTCCAGTATCTGAGTATATTCTTTGATGTAATGATCATATTCTTCAAAGGAGTGCTGATCGCCGGTTTCGGCGGAATAGGCTCTCAGAATGCGGGAACAATTGACGATAAGGTCGGCAAATTTGAACTTGAGGGCGGTGGTGAGTACCTGACGGGCCAGTTGTGCAGCCGTATGTGGGGCATCATACCAGGCCAGGGTATTTACCAGCGTCCAGTCTTTATTGCAGGAGTAATAAGCGCGGTCATAATTGGACGCCGATGGCATATTGACATCGAGGAAGAACAGGGTGTTGAGCAGGCGCTTTCTGAATCTCGATTTGAGCTGCCGGTATTTTGGGTCTGTGGGATTGCAGCCATAGAGGTATTGAGCCGCATCGCGGTCGGTTTTGAACTTATTTGCCCGTAAGGCCTCGTAGAACTCATTGAATTTGCTGTTTTTGTGCCGAAGAGAATGATCGTCGAATATTTCTATCTTCCGCACTTTTCTTTTGGTAACGATCCTGGAAATTTCGATCAAGTGTTTCATTGGTTGCTTTTTTGCCGATTGTGACAGTGTAAAAATTACATTTTTTTCTGTTTTTTAAAAGCCGGCATTTCTGATCAAGGCTCAATTCGAAAAAAAAAAGAGTTCTACAGCATTTTCCAAGCTGTAGAACTCTTTTAGAAGTCGCTCTTCGGCGGAAGCTTCCCTGGGATGCAGCGCCAAAATGAAAGCCAGTCCTGTGTTATTTGTTTGGTTCCAGATCTGAGTATACGCTGCGAACAGCGCTCAATTAGTATTCATCCTCATTAAAGAGGAAATCATCCTTGCGGGGATAATCGGGCCAAATATCCTCAATCCCCTCGTATAATTCGCCTTCATCTTCCATTTCCTGAAGGTTTTCGATAACTTCCAGAGGTGCTCCGGAGCGGATCGCATAATCGATCAGTTCATCACGGGTAGCGGGAAAAGGGGCATCTTCAAGATGGTAAGCAAGTTCTAATGTCCAATACATATTAGTAGCTAATTAATTTTTCACGTTTATAACCTGGCTCCAAAAAGCCATTGCTGAAATTTGTTGTACCTTAAAAGAACAATAATGCTTTATGAAAAGGAAAATTTCATAAAGCATTATTATGATATTCTTCTGCTCTTTGTCAATAAAGTTCAATATTTGATAATCCCACAGTTTATAAAAAAGTTCTACTTCACTACAAAATAATTGCAGAACAATTTTTCGGCAAATGAAAAAAAACCTGTGCTATTATCCAAACTTTATATCTTAAATTTTTCCGCAATCCTTCTTTGTGGCTTTTTTGGAAGTACTACAGGAACGTTTTTTGGCTTCGCGATTTCGTAAATGACTGAATTATAACTATTTATACTCTTTGATTATATCGAAAGGTGTGTTTTCGTATCCCTCAGGTATTTCACCGACCACAGCCGAGTTGGCAGGCCCTGTTGGGTCGCATATATAATAAGCTTTGCTTTTATAACGGACAAACCCACTCTTTGTTTGAGGTAGGGCTATAGCTACTGTCAGGTGGTCGGGGTAAGCCAATACAATCATTGGTAAGCCAAGGAATTCCTGGCACAGCTGTACATACAAGGCAGAGCGGTCTTCACAGTCAGAAAAGGGATAGAGGAACACTTCTTCGGCGACCATGGGTTTGCTGTACCCAAAGTATTCCTTATCCTCCTTATAAGCAAACGATGAACGAGTGAAGGCTGCTAAAAGTTCCGCTTTTTCCCATTCACTTTTATCTTTCAACAAATGGCGGAGTTGAGGAAGCAGGGAGGCGGAAAGGGTGGGAGAGAAAGGTACATCGAGATATTGGGCTTCATCGATGAGGGGGTACTCCGCCATGTACTGGCGGATGGTTTGATCTGCTTTGACTTCCAGTTCATTCCATTGGCCCCGGTAGAGAAAACGGACTTTTACGGGCACCTCGCGGGGGCGCAGCAAAGGCAGCTTGTTGAGTTGGAAAGAAAAGGCATTGCCCTGAGCGCTGGGTTGGAAATTGAGCAAGTACAAAGCCCTTTGCTGGCCTCCGGCCGTTCGGATGTTGGTTAGGTTGACAAACTGACGGCCCTTGTCTTCAATAACGGGAGCCTCAAATACTGCATCCTGCGAATAAACATACACGAAAGCCTCTTCCCCCAGATAGGCCAGGCGGGTGTCATAGCCAGCCTGAGAGAGCAGAAACCAGCAGGCTAGCTCCTTTTCTACACCACTCCGACTCGCGTACAATTCATCGAGTACCTTGCGCATCAACTGATAATACAGCCAGTCGTTGAGCTGAAATACCTTCTTCGATTGGCTTAGGCTGCGTAGCAGGGGGGAATAATCCGTTTGTGAAAGCGCGTGGAAATACTGAGACAGAGCGCGGTCATTAATAGCAGGCTTGTCGGGCAATAAAAGACTGGGGTTATAGGTGATCCGCAATGATTCAGAATAAAAAGGAACGATTAACTCACTATTGCCCTGAGCACTGGCCGGCTTCCAGGCCGGCAGAAAGATCGTTGTCAACAGCAGGATGGATAAAAGGCGATGCATAAATTACCGGCTTTAATGAGAAAAGCGTACCCGTTTTCAAAAGATACGCTTCCCTGGCATTGTGAAGAATGAAACGGAAAAATAGGTATCAGACGATCAGCATCGCATCGCCATAGCTAAAGAATTTGTACTCTTCTTTTACCGCTTGTTGGTATGCTTCCATCACCAGGTCATAACCGCCAAAAGCACATACCATGATCAGCAAACTGGATTTTGGCAGGTGGAAATTGGTGATCATGGCATCGGCTATGTGAAAATCAAAAGGCGGATAGATAAACAGGTTGGTCCACCCTCTGGCTGCTTTAAGGTTGCCTTCGGCAGAAACAGCGGATTCTATCGACCGCATGGAGGTCGTTCCAACCGCACAAAGGCGATGTTTATTATCTTTGGCTCTATTGACGATATCGACCGCATCCTGGTTGATCTGAAAATACTCGGCATCCATCTTGTGCTTCGAGAGGTCTTCCACATCGATGCTGCGGAAGGTGCCCAGGCCGACGTGGAGGGTCAGTTCGGCAAAATCAATGCCCTTGATCTCCAGGCGCTTGAGTAACTCCCGGCTGAAGTGCAAGCCGGCGGTAGGAGCGGCTACCGCGCCGAGCTCCTTCGCGTATACTGTTTGGTAACGCTCGCGGTCGAGCTCTTCAGCTGGCCGGGCGATGTACTTCGGCAGGGGCGTATTGCCCAGGTAGTTGAGCTCCTTCTGGAATTCTTCATCCGTGCCATCGTACAGAAAGCGGATCGTGCGCCCACGAGAAGTCGTATTGTCTACGACTTCAGCCACGAGCACATCATTGTTGTCATCGTCACTAAAGTACAGCTTATTGCCTACCCGTATCTTACGGGCGGGGTCAACCAGTACATCCCAAAGGCGGGATTCATTATTGAGTTCCCTCAGCAAAAATACTTCGATCTTGGCGCCGGTTTTTTCCTTTTTACCGTAAAGACGAGCAGGAAACACTTTGGTATTGTTGAAGATCATGACATCGCCTTCGTCGAAGTACTCCAGTATATCCTTGAAAATGCGGTGTTCTATTTTGCCACTTTCCCGATGGACGACCATCAACCGAGATTCGTGCCGGTTTTCTGCGGGGTATTGGGCGATTAATTTTTTGGGTAGTTCAAAGTCAAATTGTGACAGTTTGGTCCTCATTCTTTTGATGCTTTTTCGGATATTGGAGCGCAAAGATAAGCAAATATAGCCCACAGTGGAGCCCTGACAAAGGAAATTACATCACTTTGTTTATTCGTGCTCAGGCTTTTGTTCGCTCTTTATGCTTCTTATTGGCTTTGGCTTTCCAGTTTCAGCCATTTTTTTAAAAATCGTTTATCGTTGCTTTGAATACAACTTTTTCTTTGGAATGTTCTTTTTCTTCGGAGAATAATTGCACTTTCCTTGTTTTGAGGCAGTTAAGTTTAGATAAACATATCCTCTCATACTACTGTACATTTGGTATTCCCGATGTAGTTTATGCCTTCCCGGGGACGGTTGAAGGTTTATGGCTTTTTGAGTTCTGGCTGGGGTTCATGGGCTATTGAGGGCCAACTGGGGTTTATAGCTCTATGGGAGCCCACCTGTGAGGCCCCTATTGCTTCCCCCAATAAACCCGGTAAGGCTCGAAATTAGCCATAAACCACCTGGCGATCCCTAAAGCCATAAACTCAGGCATTTGCTAACCGCTAACCGCCAAAAGCTAACTGCTGAATAATTGCAACCTGCCTAAGTACTTCCACCTCAAAACGGATACCCCAACGCCAGGTTGAACACCAGGTTGTCCTGCCTCCAGCGCTGGGAGCCCAGGGCGATCTTATCGATAACCCATCGGAACCCCTCAGCGGGAAATGGCCGGTGAAGAGGAAAGGCAATATCCAGCCGCAGGACAAAGTAGGTGATGTCGAGCCTGAATCCCAGGCCGGCCCCAACGGCTAACTCTTTGTAGAACTTATTCCATTTGAAAAGGCCGTCGCTTTCCTCGGCGCCATCGGCGGCCGTTCCAGTCAGCCAGATGTTACCGGCATCGACGAAAAATGCGCCGTGCAGATAGCTGAATAGAGGAAAACGGTACTCTGCATTCAGTTCCAGCTTGATGTCTCCCGTTTGGTCACTTACGCCTTGTCCGGGGTTAAACCCATCTGTATTGCTGCCCGGGCCGAGTTCCCTGAGTTTAAAGGCTCGGATACTATTGGCGCCGCCTACGAAGAATTGCCGGATATAGGGGATGGCGTCAGAATTGGCGTAGGGCAAAGCGGCTCCAATGGTAGAACGGACGATCCAGCTTCCCCCGTTGAAGTAATGATGATATCGGGCGTCGGCCTCCAGGCGGAAAAACTGAGCAAAGGGGACGCCAAAAAACTTGTAGGGCTTTTCCTGGCCGGCTTTCAGAATACTGGACAAGCCATAGGAGAGGTTGCCCGCCGCCTCGGCCCGCCCCTGTATCGAGAAGTAATCATCGCGCTGCTGGGGCTGTTGCTCACTATAATTGTATTGATAGGCGGCACTGGCAATAAGGTAGTTGCCAAAACTTGCTCTCAACCTGGGGTTGGCCATCAGCCGTTCATCGAAGGCAGAAGAAGTGTTGCGGGTATTGACCCAGGTGAGCTGCAGAGGAGAAAGCTCGTGCTGGTGAAGGCGGCCGGGTTGCCATTGATAGGCAAACTTGCCCCGAAAAGACTGCAGGGTGTACTGGGTCGTCCGCCGTTCGAATTCGCTACCCAAAGCGGCAATGGAACGGGCTTGCCAGGCGCGCTCCGGGCGGATCAGGCCAAAGGGGACCAGCAAGCTGGGAAAGCTGAGCCGCCCTTCCAGCGAAATATTGAAAGAGTTGATAAAGCGGACGTCTTTCCCCAATTGGGTCAGGATACCGGTGGAAAGATCTAAAGAGAAATTTTCAGCGCCACCCAGGAAATTGCGGTGCGTGTAATTGATATTGAGGGCCGAACCGAGTGAGTTGCTCTCCAGAGAACTGGCTTCCAGCTCTGCTGAAAAATCCTGGGTGAGGCCCGGGGTCAGAAACAACTGCCGGTCCAGGAACAGGCTGTCCTGTTCTTCCCGGAGCTGATATTTGAGGTTGACAAACTTAAAAGGCCCCAGCCCCAGCAAGCGGTTGACCGTTTTTTGTTGCAGAGAATGGACATACAAGGCTCCATCCCGTTGCAGCACGGCGCGCTTCAGCACAGGAAACTGAATGAAATCCTGGGATTGAATGAATTGGAACTCCCCCATCTCCAGCGTGTCCATCCTGAAATTGCTTCCCTGCTCCTCCAGCAGGTAGGTGGGATAGATCGCCGTCCGGCCGATATAATGCCGGCGCAAAGGCCGCCCGTCCTGAGGAGGGGCTACCCTCAGATAAAGGCCTACTTGGTGCTGAGTGAGGGTGGTGTCCAGATAATAGTAGAAATTTTCGCTGCTCAGCCCGAAGAAACCTTGTTCGATGCCGGCCTGGGCAAGCCGGTTCCGTTCCCCTTCCAATTGACTGAGTTGGTAAGGCATTCCCGGTTTCAGCAGGCTTTCCGATTTCTGTCGCTCCAGCAAAGGCTGCAGGGAACTGGTATCGTTTGGCCAATCGATCGAACCGACGGTGTAGCGGGCGCCGGCCCGGATCTTGTAAAGAGCCGTCGCCTTCTTCCGTTTTACCACGGTATCCTGCTGAATACGGGCCTGCAGGTAACCGTTGTCCTTGAGGTATTTTTCCATCCTCAGGCGGCTACGTTCCGCCAGATCAGGATCGTAGGTTACGGGTGGTTTTCCCAGTTTTTCGCGCAGCCATTTCCCGATTCCCTTTTTCTTGTTGGCAAAAGTATTGTAAATGCCGAGCCGGGGATAGAGGCCCAGCAGTTTTTCATTGGGTGTCGGGCGCGCCAATTCCAGTATCTGGGCTTCCACACTTTTTTGCTGTACGGGAGGGGCGCCCATAAATTCGGCTTTGGCCCCCTGATATAGGAGTTGCCCTTCCTGGAGCCGCCGGGTGGGATGGCAAGCCAGGCTGGTGGTGAGGAGGGCGAAGCAGATAATATAAAGGGGCAGCTTCCTCATTGGCCTGTTTTTGTCGTGTCACTCAGTGATTGGGCGCCTCCGAATGATTTTTTATACAATATACTGACTCCGGTCCGAACAGTATTGCTGGTCTTGATGATGTCATAGTCCGGCCGGCGGAACACCCGCACCCGGTACCGGCCGTCTTCGGTCAGTTTATACTCCAGCAGAAATTCACTGGACAGGGCCGTAAATTCTTCCGGGCCGGAGGGTTCTCCAAAGCCTACTGTTCCTCCTACTTTTATCGACAGCCGGTCGTCGAACAGCTGTTTGGACAAACCCAGCCCCACATCGGTGACCGTATTGGCTGTTCCTTGATCACTAGCGGTTCGGTAGGAATCCAGCCGCAATTCAAGGTCTACGCCTTTTACGTACTGATTGGCCAGCCGGTTGAGCTGGTTGGTGAGCAGGTTGCTGACACTAGACAGGGCTATGTTCTCACCTGCTTCCGCCAGCGTGGTGCTTCCACTTTGTTCGGCAATGAAAGAATTGAATAGGAGGAGGCCGAACACCTGCTTGTTGAGTTCATTGCTGCTTTCGCGAAGCAGGGCCAGCTTCGTCTCTACCGCAGCAGCTACTGCACTGGCCTGGGCGTCTGGCAGCTGGATGTCGAAGGTGATCTCCGGCTCGGAAAGTGTTCCCTTCAGCGCCATTAAGATCAGCACTTCTGTCCGGCGCTTGGCGGCGCTGGCTTCTTCGGGGCTGAGGCCAGCCTGCTGGCTGATCAACTCGTAAGTGGAGGTGCGGGCTGTATACTGGGCGGTGATGTCAAAACGGGCTTCCAGTGGGTCGCCAGGTAAAAACACATGGCTGCCCTCCCTGATCTGGAAGTTGCGTTTCACCAGGCCCTCATAATTGAAAAAGTAGTTTCCTTCCGTTAGGTAGACGTCTCCGGTAGTACTTAGGCGGCCACTCCGGTCCATTTCAACGGCCAGGTTAGCCCGGCCACGGGCCGTGAGTTTGTCTCCGGTAGCCGGGTCAATGATGGCGATCAGCTCGGCATCGGGAGTGAGCTCCAGCTGGAGGTTGAGCTCATAGCCCAGAAGGGTGGTTTGATAGGTTGCCGCCTGGTTGGTTTCATTCTGATATTCAGAAGGCTTGC
>JAGQXQ010000425.1:4849-7991 GCA_020436535.1 Phaeodactylibacter sp. | reverse complement strand
TCCGGCCCGGGCGAGGAGAAGGACAAACAATGCCCGTCAAAGTTATTTCCATCGGGAGCGCTCCACTGGTACCGGCCATTGGGCAGGCAAAAGAAAAAGGGTTCGCCTGCGCAAGCATAAAGAGTGTCTGGGATCAGAGCTTGCGGCCATTCTTCAACGCCCAGTGTGAGGGTGCTACTATAGACGCAGCCCAAGCTGTCAATAGCGGTGCGGGTATAAGTCGTAGTGCTGGCCGGCGATGCCATGGGAAATGGGCAATCGGTACAGCTGAGGCCCGCCTCCGGTTGCCAGCTGAAAGCGGCAGCAGTCACCGGGGAGGCAGCCAGGAGGGTGCTATCGCCGGCGCAAATAACCTTGCTAATACCCCGCCCGGGCCGCTCGCAGAAGGCCGCCCGGCAGGTTTTTTCTACTGTTACCAGGCCACAGGGGCCTTCACCGTAGGCACGGATGGCGATGGCCACTTCTTCTTCAGAAATGAGCCCTTCCACCAAAAAAGAATGGGGAGTGACGAAATAGCCGGCCTGCCCGGTCAGTACCTGTACCTCGTAAAGGCTGTCCTGCGGCAGCGACGGCCAGCTGAAACGGGCCTGGTTAGAGCTGGCCTCACAGGTTACCATCGAATCCGACAGAGGCTGATAGACAGACAGGCTGATGGAATCCCCGATCTGGCAGGGGCCCTCTTCGTAGGTATAATAAAGCACCTGCTGGCCGGGGCCGGCAACAAAGGGATCAAAAAGGCCGGTATCCCCCACCAGGCCGGAGCCTTCCCAGAATCCGGAGCCGGGAAGTAGGCTTCCACCAACTTCAGCGGAAAGATTGATCTGTTCAGTATTGGGATAGAGACAGAGGCCACGCAACGTATCCAGGGTGAGCGATAGTTGGCATTCAGCCGTTGTGCAGGCCTGCTGGCTACCGGCTGCGCACCCCAGGCTGTCAGTCACCGTCAGGCTAAAAACGACCTCCTGCCCGGTGATGAGATTGGCTACCCGAAGGGTGCTGTCGTTGAGCAGGGTACCGCCGGGGCCGCTGGGGATCTGCATGCCGTACTGCAATGCAGGGTCGTAATTCCAAAAGAAAAAAACCTCCTCGTAAGTCGTGCTGCATTGAACAACCGGTGCAGCCGGTAAAGGCGAAGCCTGTACCTTCAGGGTATCAGATGCCTGGCATCCCGTAACAGGTTCAGTAACTGTAACGCTATAAGTAGAAAAGGGCGCCAGAGGTATTTCGATGACCATGCTGTCATTACTCGCCGTATTCCAAAGGAATAACAGGCTGTCCTGGCTGACGGATGCCAGCAACTGCGCTGCTTCACCTTCGCAAACCTGCTCCGGCCCGTCGATGGCCAGAGCGGGCCGTGGATAGACCGTAAGAGAATCGGTAAAAGTAACCGCACAGCCCTGATTATCGATGGTGAAGGAATAAACAGCGTTGGTATCGGGGCTTTCCCGATAGTTGTAGTAAGTAGAGTCGGCATTGGCGAGAACGATGTGCACAGTATCGCCCTGGCAAATGGCAGGCGGGGAGATACTCAAGGCTGCCACCGGATAAGATATAACCCGGATGGGCTGTTCTTTTTTTACGACACAGCCCTCCGCTGTAGTGATGGCAACCCGAAAGGTGTCATTCTCCAACGGCGCAACCGGCAGGCTGTCCTTGATGCTGCCCTCCTCCCATGAATAGCTGGCCCCACCGGCGGCGCGCAGGATGGTGCTGTCCCCCCGGCACAGCTCCTGCCGATCCGCCGATAGGCTGACGTAAGCCCCTCCCTGAATGAAGATGCTCAGGCTGTCCATGACGACACACCCTTGCCCATCGTCAAATTGCAGGCTAAAGGTGCTGGCGCTATCGACAGCCTCCTGAATGGAACTGCTGGTGTCGCCGGTATTCCATAAAAAAGAACCCTCGCCGGCGGCGCTGAGCTGAATCGTATCTCCCGGGCACTCCAGCAGTGTATTGCTGGCGGTAAGCCCACCCAGGCGGCGTAGCACCAGGGTATCTGCCCCTTCGCAGCCATAGGCGCCGTTGGCGGTCACCAGTATGCGCTCAGTAAGTAGGCCCAGCAGGCTGCCGGCTACTGGCAGCGTATCACCATCGCCAAGGTAGATAGAATTGCCATTGGGTAGGAGCCGCCGCCAGAAGAGCACATCGGTGTTAGCCGTAGCGCTCAACAAGAATGTATTTTCATTGGGGCAGTAAAAACCCGAAGAGGCATTGGCCACCACCGTCGGGGGGGCGAAATACTGAACGTCTATGCTGTCGGGAACGGAGGGGCAATTATCGACGGTGACAGTGAGGATGTACAGCCCGGTATCGCCAGGGGGAAAGCTGGCCTGGCTGGTGGTAAAGCCATCCGGCCCTTGCCAGCGGTAAGTTGCGCCAGGGTTAGGTGGAATGACAAAGCCAAACAAAGTGCCCAGGCCACCCGTCGTGCAATCCGGGCTGTAGATGATATTGCCGTTGGGTGGCGTCAGGGTATCGATCGCTATATTTGCCCGGGCACTGAGCGCCGCCAGGCAAAAAAATACAGGGATTATAACTCGCATAAAAAAAGGGCAATTTGGGAAGCAAGTTACAAATTATACTGCAAGTGGAGGCAAGATTGATCCGGGTAAACTGCCCCTGCCCTTCTTCAAAATCATTCTACTACCAGCCACCAGGCGCCTATCCCAGCGGCAGCCTGTGCCTTCACCAGGTAGAGGCCCGGAGCTATTCCCATCAGGGAAAGCGGCTTCCCTTGCTTCGGATTTCTCCAATTCCGCACTGGCTGGCCCATGACGTTCAGCAACTGAACTTCATCCAATAATACCTCCTGGCTGTGCAGGTAGAAAAAGCCACTTGCAGGGTTAGGAGAAAGGCTCAGGCGCAAACTCAGTGGCTGGCCCTGCAGGCCAGTCAGTACGGGTGAAACAGTGGGCGGAGTATCTACCACGAAAATTTCCTCCGCATAGCTGATGACGCGTACATCCCGGATCTCAAACCGGGCTTCCAGGCTGAACCCCCGGCCGAAGGCCAGGATATCGTCCTCTATCGTAATAAACAGATCGCCAATAGGGCCATAACCTACCGCATCGAGGCCGTCGATTCGGGTGATGCCGATGTCGATCCGCCCGGCGGCATCGTCCAGCCGCTGCATATAGATCAG
>JAGQXQ010000425.1:0-4731 GCA_020436535.1 Phaeodactylibacter sp. | reverse complement strand
GCATCCTCACTACCCAGGATTAGCGGCAGTTGCATCACGGCCCCTTCAAGGAGGGTGTCCGGCTGCAGGTAAAAGGGGGCGTCCAGGCGGTAGGCCGGTGGTGATGGGGCGCCGGAAGGGCGCCCTTCGTCCTCTTCCCATGTCAGCCCCCAGTTTTGGCTAAGCGCCAGGGTATCGGCGGTGGAGACCAGCCCGTCCCCGTTGGTGTCGATGTGGCGGTAGTTGATACCAGAAGTGGGTGTGTACTGGGGCCAGAGGGGGGCCGGCTGCCCCTGCCAGTCAAGGCTGGCGTTGGGGCGCAGTGGGCCGGTAGCGCCGTAGCCCAGTCCGATGTTGAGCAGGTCGTACTGATCAGCCATCCCGCTGGAATCAGTGTCGCCGGGCCGCACCAGGTTCTCCGTTACCGTAAGGTAGAGAAAAGCTTCCCAACAGGTAGTGGTGTCCAGCAGCTCACAAATAGTAATACAAAGGGTGTCCTGGCCAGGCTGCAGCCCCCTGTAGTTGATGCAAGTGGCCAGAGAATCGGCATCGAGTTCCACGAACCCCAACCCGCAGCCGAGCTCGGTAATGCCATACGGAATGGGCGAGCCGAACATGCTGGCCACACTACACCATTGGCCGGATTGGCCGATGGCCAGGGTATCGTACCACTCCTCCCGGCACAAGCCGGGCAGCACCGCCACCTGCACGCTGTCGGCGCCCACACAACCTTCGTCGTCTTCCACATTGAGCACATAAGTGGTGCTGATGGATGGAGAAGCCGTGGTAGTAAGCTGATCGGGTGCAGAAAGGCCGGTGGCGGGTGTCCACTGTATGTTCACGGCCCCGGGCGCATCGGCCTGCAGCTGCACCTGCTCGCCGGCGCAGAGGACGGTGTCGTTGGTGATGGCGTCGATGGGGGAAGTGGTAATACTTACCACATATCCGGCATTGCAGCCGTTGGCGTCTTCCAGAGTCAGGTTGTAGTCGCCGGGGGCCAGATTGTCGAGAGGAGCGGAGAGGATACTGTTCAGATAATAATTGTATGGGGGGACGCCACCGGTGATGTTCCCGATAGAAATGCTGCCGTTGTTTAGAGCAACACAGGAGGCATTGGTTTGGCGGAGGTCGGCCCGTATCGGTTCCGGCAGGGTTACAACGATGGGATAAGCGCTCTGGCAGCCGGCATCATCTCTAATGACGATTGAAGTCGTACTGGCCGGAATCTGCCATTGCACGTCAAAAGTCGGCTGAAAGGTAAGCCCTCCGTCAATGGAGTAGAAATATTCCTGCCCGCTACCGGCTCCTCCGGTGAAGTTGTATATCTCAATGATGATATCATCGCCGGGGCAATTGGGCGAGCTGATGTTGAAACTGGCGCCCAGCGGATCGGCCTCTTCGATGACAGCCTCAAGTTTTTGCAGGCAGTTTTCATCCATTACCCACACCGGATATACGCCGGTGCACAGGCCGCTGAGCGTTGTGGAAGTACTCCAGTTGAGGCCCTGGTCCCAACTCACCTGGTAAGGTGGCGTGCCTCCGCTAATGTCCAGGCTGATGGCGCCGTCGCACAAGCCGTTGCAGCTGGCGCCGGTGACACTGATGTCGATGGTGAAGGCGGGATGTACAGCCACATCGAAGGTAGCGCCAGCCTGGCACCCCAGCTCGTCGATCAATTCCAGGGAATAGGCGCCGGCATCCGTTTGGGAAGCGTTAGGGATGATGGGAAAGGCTTCTGTAAAAACCATACTGGACGGGGTAGTCCAGGTATAGGACTGCGCCCCTATGATATTGGGGTTGAACACCAGGGTGTCGCCCTCACAGACAGGGCTGTTGGAGAAGAGCAGCAGGCCGAAGTCGAGGTAGTTGCGAATATAAATATTGTATTCGTAGCTAAAGGGGTTACCCTGCCCATCCAGCCCGGTGGCGGTAAAGAACTGGTCACCGAAGAGCGCTTCGGTTACTGGATCGGGGCAATTGCTGCAATTCAGAAAAGCTGCGGGCTGCCATTGGATATTGGTGGCGCCGGATAGGGGGAGCTGAAGCTGTACGCTATCCCCTACGCAGATGGTCGTGTCCAGGGTAATGGTATCCAGAGAGAGCAGGGCGGCTGGAGCCAATGGAACAGAGAGGTTGGATGGGGCGCCGGACGCCGATGCCGTGATCAGATAGAGTAAAAAACCAAGAAAGGGAAGTGCGCATTTCATAGGAACTGAGTTTAGCGTTCGTTCATGGGATCAAATGTTGTAACAAAAATAAGGGCAGGGAAGGAAGCAGGAAAGTACAATTTTTTAGATTTCTAGTTTTTTTAATTGTCATTATTGAGTTTAAAACCTATGTTTATTAAGTTCCACAAAAAAAATCTAGATTTTTTATTGTAAATTTTGGAAAATTCTAACTGCGGTGCTTTCCCGCCCGGCCATTCCCCGTTAGAAACATACGGATGCACATAGCAGTCTGGAAAGTGCCAATTATCCCATGTTACAATCGCCATTTTTATAATCGTTATAAAAATGATAATTATTTTCATGATAATTATAAATATAATCATTATATTCATAACGGTTTATTTCACTTTCGAACCACCCCTCCAATGCACAATACCAGCCTTATTCAACTCCTAACCACCCTGAGCACCCGAGAGCGCACCCGCTTCGGCCACTATGTCCACTCTCCCTTTTTCAACCGCCACGAAAAAGTGATAGTTCTGTACGATTGGATAAACGGCTTTGCCCCCGTTTTCGAAGCAGAAGAAATGAGTCGGGATGCCGCCTGGGCGGCGATGTATCCGAACGAGCCCTACAATACTACCCGGCTCGACAACTTCATCAGCGACCTGCTGCAGCTGCTGTACGGCTTCCTGGCATACCTCCAATTCGAGCATCAACCTGTTATGGAGCGGCGCCTGCTCATCTGCGAGTTGCTGGAGCGGGACGCCGAGAAGCACGTGCAGCGCAACGCCCGCCGCGCCCGTCAGCTGCTGGATCGGCAGGCTGGCCGCAGCTTCGAGTATTTCCTGCAGCAGGCCCTGCTCGAGCAACAGCTCGACCAGTACGAGCTCAACCGCCGGCAACGCCGTTTTACCGAACACCTGCAGCGGGAAAACGACGCGCTAGACCTCTATTACTGGTGCAATAAACTACGGATCGCCTGCGATATGGCCAGCCGAAACGCAGTGATCAAAGCGGGTTATAATTGCCACTTTCTACAGGAGGTGCGACGTATTTATGAAGGAAGCCCCAACCTGAAGGAGCAGCCGGCCCTGAAGTGCTATTACCAGGCTCTGCAAATGTTGGAGCAGCCCGATGAGGAAACCCACTACCACGGCCTTAAAATTCTGTTGCAGGAGCAATCGAAGGTAGTCACCGCAGATGAACTGCGCACGCTCTATCACTACACGCTCAACTACTGTATCCGGCAGATCAATTCCGGAAAGGGAAGTTACTACGCCGAAGTATTCCAACTCTACGAACTCATGCTGGAACGGGAACTGCTGTTCGTCCACGGGCAACTCTCGGAATGGTCGTTTAAAAACATCGTTACCACCGGTATCCGGATGGAGGCATACAACTGGACTGAACGCTTTATCAACCACTATCAGCCCTACCTGCCGGCGGAAGGCCGCCCCAACGCGGTGGACTACAACCGGGCCGCCCTGTACTATGCCCGGGCGGATTATAAAAATGCGCTTTTACAACTGCAGGACGTAGAATTCACCGACACCTCTTACCACCTGGGAGCTAAGATCATACAGCTAAAAAGTTACTACGAACTGGATGAACCCGAACCCTTTTTCGCCCTGGTTGAAGCCTTTAAAAAATACCTGCTGCGCAACCGCGAAATTTCCGACTACCGCAAAAAGGCAAACGCCAGCTTCCTGCAGCTAGCCAAAAAGATCTACGAGCTGCGCATCGAGGCGCCCGGGCTGCGAAAGGAAACCCTAACCGCCCGGCTGGAAACCATACAGCGAGAAGTGAATTCCGTTAATGCAGTGGCCAATAAGAACTGGCTGATCGAGGCCATAAGTAAAGTGTGATGAAGTAACTTGAAAGGATACTATTGAGTTGTCCACATCCTCGGTTTCCTATAACTCCCTGTGCATTAATCGCCCAGGAATATTATCTTAGTGCAAAAAGTCTATGCTTTCCATTTTCCGGCCAGCCATCGCCCTTATCCTGCTAACCGCAATTTCTATCCAACCCGCCCACAGCCAGCCGAAAGGGGAAGGGCTTTCGCTTCCCCACATATTTTCCGACCACATGGTGCTGCAACGGGGCCAGGCCATAAAAGTATGGGGCTGGGCGGCCCCCGACGAAACGATAAAGGTAGCGTTGGGCCAACAGACAAGTATCGCCAGGTCCGATGATGATGGGGCCTGGGCCGTTGAACTACCCGCAATGGCGGCCGGCGGCCCCTATGAACTGGCTGTTAGCGGACAGTCCGGCGCCATCCGGCTGCAGGATGTCCTGGTGGGAGAGGTCTGGATTTGCTCCGGCCAGTCGAATATGGAATGGCCGGTCAGCCTGGCTGATGATGCCGAGCAGGAAATCAGCAGAGCTGATTATCCGCAGATCCGCCTGTTTACAGTGCCAAGAGATATGAATACGAAGCCTCTGAAAAACACCCTGCCGGCTCAGTGGGCACGCTGCAGCCCGGCAACGGTGGGCGACTTCTCTGCTGTGGGCTATTTCTTCGGCCAGCATCTGTGGGAAAACCTGGGTGTTCCCATCGGGCTGGTCGACGCCTCCTGGG
>JAGQXQ010000424.1:8067-8968 GCA_020436535.1 Phaeodactylibacter sp. | reverse complement strand
CGATAATACCCGGGCCCTGCCAGGAGAAAACGCCGTCGGCCGGGCCGCCGCTGACGGTGGCTGACAAGGTTAGGGGGCCAGTATCCGCATCCAGGCAGATTGCCGCTACGGGGGTGATGTCCAGGGTAATATCCAAACAGGCCTCGGCGATGCAGCTGGCTTGTACCACGGTATCCGGACAGGCGTTGGCGCTGAGGGCAGTAATGCTGATATCTACGGTTTCACCGGGGGTGAGCCCCTCCACCAGAAAACTGGTATCGGACGGCATCGTACCGGTATGCGGGCTGAGGATAGTAATGAGAAAGCTATCTACCGCCGGATTCGAAGGCCAGAAAAATTCCACCGAGGCTTCGGTGCTTCGGCAATTGACCAGCGGTGGCTGTAAAAGAGGCTGGACTTCAATGGTGTCGGTGAACACTTCAGATAAACAGCCTTCCTGCCCAATCTGCAGGCTGACGACTTTCGTCCCGGGGCTGGCCCAGGAAAGGTGTTGAAGGGGGGCATTGGAGGCATCGGCGCTGCTTCCACCGTCAAAGTTCCAGAGAAAGGTGGCGCTGTTGTCGGCCATGCCCGTAAACTGAACAAGGGCCGTATCAACCAGGCAGATGCTGTCTGGCATGGCAAAAGACGCGACTGGTATCGGCAGGACCTGTATATTGACAACATCCTGCCCGGGGCAGCCGGTTGGGTTGGTTACGAATTGCACGGTATGGATGCCTACTCCTGCGACAGCGGGGTCGAACGTGCCGTTGATAGTATCTATAATGCCCGGCCCGCTCCAAACGCCCGGAGGCAATGTATCGGCTACCATGGCGATCAGGTTGAAGGCAGGAGCATCCTCACAGCGGGGGGCTTCATTCTGAATCATAACATCGGGCGGCGTACACTGCAACGTAGTACA
>JAGQXQ010000424.1:3121-7961 GCA_020436535.1 Phaeodactylibacter sp. | reverse complement strand
GGTAAGGGTACCGCCACTCTGCCCACTGAGGATTTGCACGGTATAGTTGGTGGCGCCCGGCACCGGGGGCCACTCTACCGTGATGCTGTTATTGCTTACCTGGGCACAGGACGGCACGGGTGCCTGCCCGGAGGTTATTATGATCGTTCCCTGGTCGATGCCCTGGCAGGGTGGGTTCCCCACCTGATAAATGACGTCGTAGACGCCTGCCCCCAAATCGGAAGGGTCCAGGATGGTAGTGGGGATGCCATTGACCGTCCAGCTGCCGCCGGCGCTGCTACCAGGATCGAGGTAAGAATTCAAGTTGATGGGGGCTGCCTGGTCGCAAATTTCCGGGGGGGCAGTAAAGCCGGCGGAAGGCAGCGCACTGACTTCGACGAACTCAACAAAGTCGTTGATGCAGGGTGGAATGCCGGCCGAATAGGTAACCAGGTGCAGGCCCGGCCCCAATACGCCTGGATTGAACTGCCCGTTGGCGGGCAGCCCGTTGATCGTCCAGAAGCCGCCGGGCAGGCTGTTGGGAGCCAGCCAGTTGTTCATGTCCAGGGGAGGCTCTGCTTCACAGATCCCAAAGGGGGCAGCCCAGAGGGCTTCCGGTAGTGGATCGACAATGATGGGCAGAGTGACTGATTCAGTGCAGGGAGGTTGCGATACGGTATAGGTGATGTTGTGTACGCCGGCGCCCCATTGCGATGGGTCAAAGATATTGGTGGCAACTCCGTTGATTGTCCAGTTGCCTCCGGGATTGGCGCCGGGTGAGAGGTAATTATTGAGGTTGAACGGAGGCGAGCTGGGACATAGGCCGGCCGGTAGGTTGAAATTGGCATTGAGCTGTACGACCGTAATGGTGACATCATCAAAAGACTCGCAAAGCTCGCTGAAGAACAGGCCGTCGAGGCAGAAATCATTACCGCTGGCGGCCGTATTCTGGTTGACGACACAAATAGTGGCCGAATTGCTGCTGCCGGAGTTCCAGGTGGCGTAAAACTGATTCCACTGCCCGGGAGTGGCGCTGGCGTTGAAGATACTGCCGATCAACTGCCCGTTGACCGAAAACTGCAACTGGGCAGGAGAGCTGGCGATGGCGGAGGCCACAAAGGTGCTGAAGGCATAATTGGTATTGGGCGTTACCGGCACCGTTTGACAGAGAATGGCCTGATTGGCCACCCCTGCGCCATTAACCACCAACATATTACCGTCGCCCGATATATCTCCGAAACTGGCGAAGTTGTTATGGGTCAGCGCCGGGTTGGTCGACACGGCATAAGTGCCTTCGTTGGAGAGCAGGCCGAAAGCGCCCCCGTTGCCGGGGATATAGTTGCTGGAAAAGCCGGCAAAGCCCTGGCTAAAATCCCAGTTGGACATCAGGTTCTGGGGCGAAGCGGCATTGACCGTAACGGTATAGGTAGTCGTGGTGTTCACGGTAGCCACCGGGTTGGGGCTGTTGGGGTTGGAAAGGCCGGTGGAAGGCGACCACTGTATACTCAGGTAGTTGCCCGAAACATTGGCGTTCAGGTTAACCGGCTGGCCGGGGTTACAGATGGTCTGGTTGGGCCCCGCGTCGACGGAAATGGTGCAGTTCAGAGTAACGCTTTCTTCGCTCACCGGTTCAAGCCCAGCCCAGGCGGCCGCTGATAACAAAAGGAGAAGCCAGATGGTCGTGGTGTTCATATTCAATGGTTGTGAGGTATTTCAGGGTAAGTGCGGGGGGAGTCGTGGGTAGAAAAATAATCAAACCAAGCCTAAAGATATTGAATCGGTTTTTATTTTGTAGCTCACAGAGAGAAAAGTGGTGATATTGGACAAATCAAGACAATCGGCCATTCCTGATTTGGGCGAAATACGGCCTTCTTGAAACTTCAAAACGGGAATGGCAGCAACCTGCTAAGCCTATATCCCATTTTTATGGGCATCGGGCGCCATTAACCAACAGCTAAGCGCCAATGCTGAATAGCGACAAGCGGGATTAACGCAGGGCAGGATGAAATTGGCCACTTGCTCCGAAGGGGCCTTGAGGGGCCCATTGATTGAATTTTGGAATTTTGAACAAACTCTAAATTTCAATACACCACCGTCAGCGCCCCATTCTCCACGATCACCTGGCCGGTGATCAGCTCCAGCTCGACGACGAAGGCGTAGATACCCGTTGGCGCCAGGTCCCCGTTGAAGAAGCCGTCCCAGCCGAAAGAAGGATCGTTGGGCGGAAAGTCCTCCTGGCTATATACCATGTTGCCCCAGCGATCCATGATGCGGAGGGTGAGGACACGCTGGAATTCTGGGCCGGTATTCACAAAAAAAACGTCGTTGCGGCCATCCTCGTTGGGCGAAAAGGCATTGGGAATGTAGTATCGAAACTTCTGTTCCACAAAGACCGTGAGATTGGCTGAAGCCCGGCAACCATTGACATCGGTAACGGTGACGGTATAGGTGGTTGTCTTTTCCGGAGTGACAAAGGCTTGCCCGCAACTGTTGCAATCCGGTAGAGCCGGAAACCAGGAGATGGAATCGATGCCGGCGGAGTCTATACTCACAACAGCTTCCAGCAGGAGGCTGTCTCCAAAAGCAATGCGCGCTTCTCCTCCGTTGGAGCGGGCGACAAGGTCGACGCCCAGCTGGCCGCCCCCTTCAATGGTTATGGCTGCACTGCCGTCACACTGGTTGCCGTCGATGACGTACACAGTGTAAGCGCCCTCCGAGAGGTTGAAAAACTGGGACGAAGCGGAATAGTTCTCCCCATCCAGGCTGAACAGAAATGGGCCTACTCCATTACTGACCGAATCGACAGAGATCACCGCCTGGCCCTGAATGAAACAATCGCCGGTATAGGCCGAAAGCTGGGGTTCCGGAAAAGTGACCTGCTCTTCGACGGCCGTCGTATCGGCGGCCTGGCAGCCGGTCTGCTGGTTGATAACCGTTAAGGCATAGACGCCGGGCGCCTGAGCTTCTGGATTGGCGCCGGCCGGATCGCTCAGAGCGGCCCCTTCGATGACTTCCCAGACGTACTGGAACTCAGCCCCGCTACTCGACGCCCCTCCCAGGGTGACGGCTGTGGCGCCGCAATCGAGGATTTGAGGCATACCGGCATCAGCCACCGGGGCGGGCAGTACGTTAATCTCCACCTCACTGCTACTGGATTCGCAGCCGGCCGGGCCGGCCACCGCGTACTGGAAGGTGTAATTGCCGGGCGCCAGTTGTACAGGGCTGACGGTAGCAGCCGCCGGGTCGAAGGCGTTGCCACTGGAGACAGTAGAAATGTCTGTCCAAGTCCCTCCTGCATCTTCACCGCTGAGGATATCCTGGAGTTGAAACAAAGTTTCCGCGCCTGTACAAGCCTCTGCCTGGCCGCCCTGGCCGGCATTTGCCGGCAGATTGACCTCAACCGACACCGCCGATGGCAAACCGGTAAAAACGCAGTTGGGCGCGCTACTGTCCACAAAAGAGGCCAGCGACAAAGAAAAGGACTGAGGCGGACTGAAAGAAAAATCATTAACGCCTGCCTGCAAATCCGCCAGCGTGAAAGGGAACTGGCCATTGTCGACCGTAACGGAAAAGGGCCCCAGGCTGGTGGTATTGATATTGAGGGTGAAAGCGGCCTCATCACCCAGGCAGACAGCGGTGGGGCCGTCGATGGTGACCGTCAGGTTCGGGCAAGGATCCGTACTGCAACTGAGGCTTGCCATGCTGTTGCCACAGGGGCCGCTACTCAGCGCAATCACTTCAAAATCCACCGGCGTATCCGGGTCCAGCCCGTCGACCAGATAGGTGGTATCATTGACAAAGGCTCCGGCCGGGCCATTCAACACGTTCACATCATATCCGCTGGCCTCGGGGATAGCCGGCCAGCTAAGCTGTATGGAGCCGGTGGTGCTGCTACAACTCACCACCGGAACCGGCGGCGGAGCGGACAAGGTAACCGTAACGGAATCCTGGTATTCACAAACCGGATTGAAAGCGATATCGTCGAGGGCAAAGTCGTTGCCCGCAGGGTTTTCGTTGACGTTGACGATGCAGATGCGGGCCGAGGTGGCGGCGCCGGAGGGCCAAAACTGTGCGAATTGCTGCCAACTGCAGGTGGCTGAGGTGGCGTCGTACTGCGTGCCCAGCGGGAACCCGTTGATGAAGAACTGCAGGTCGGCCGGATTCTGGGAGACCACCGAAGTTACCCAGGCGCTAAAGGCGTACTCGGTATTGGGCTGAACGGTGACCGTCTGGCACCAGACGCTGTCGGGCACGCCCGAGCCATTGACCACCATCATATTGCCGTTGCCGCCGGTATGGTCGGCGCAGTTGACAAACTGGTTGTGGGTATTGCGGGGGTTGGTGGCGATGGCGTACTGCCCTTCCTGGGTGAGCAGGCCAACCGAACCGCCGGTACCGTAGATATAATCGCTGTCGAAACCATTATCACCGGCGCTGAAATCGCCGTTGAAGATCAGGTTTTGGAATGCTACTGAACGGACGGTGAGCGTATAGGTGGTTGTGACGTTGACGGTGGCTGTTGTTTGCAGCCCGGCAGGGTTGGCGATACCTGCCGCCGGCGCCCAGTTAACCGATAAGGGCGTAGCGCCGCTAAAGGTAGCGTTGAGGGGCACGGCTTCCCCAGCCTGGCAGATGGTGGCATCTGCGCCGGCGTTCAGGGTTTCGTTACAGTTTTGAGCGCGAAGGCTGGCCGTTGTCAAAACGATCAACCCCACGAAGGCGATCCATTCCTTCTTCATGGCTAAGATGATTTTGTGCTTAAAACTTAGTTCTTTGATTATTCCAATGCTTGAGTGATACTGTGCCACGAATCGCTTTGTTGTAAACTCTATTTCCAGGGCGTAACCAACAACTGACAACG
>JAGQXQ010000424.1:0-3088 GCA_020436535.1 Phaeodactylibacter sp. | reverse complement strand
ACAGTACAAGTAAGGGTGTGTGGGCAAGCGGAGAGCCCGGGTTGTGCCTCCCCGGACAGGGCAAAGATAGGAATTCCTGAGTATACTTGTGTTAAAATGGGCCTGTTAAAAACAAAGGCCCGGAGGGATTTACCACTCCGGGCCTGTAGGCTATCGTTTACAGCCCTAGCCTTCGTTCTCCGTCATCGGGCGTGGGAATTCAACCCAGACATCATCCCCGGCGCGGTCGATGGGCAGTTCATCGAGCCGGTCATAACGGCGCATGTCAATCCAGCGGTGTCCCTCTCCATAGAGAGAATAACGGCGCTGGTACAACAGTTCATCCAGCAGTTCATCTTTACTTGTACCGCCGGTATAAGTACCAAGGCCATAGGCATTGCGGATGACATTGAGTGCCGTGACGGCTTCATTCGGTTTGTTATCCTGTATCTTAGCTTCGGCGTAGAGTAAGATCAGCTCTTCGTTGCGAATCCTGGCGATGGAAGAGGTGTTACTGGCGTAGACGTTCACATCATAATCACTGCTAAGGCCATCAGACGTGGCGGTTTCATCCCTTTGCCTAACTTTCCCGGCACGGGTGTCCCCGGTACGAATGTCTGCCAGGAAGGAAGGGTGTGCAACCCGCAATTCGCCCGTTGCATTGGGGGGAAACCACATGTCATTGAGCTGGTCGCCGCCGGCAGTAGAAAACACGTTGTAAACGCCGAGGCCGAAGTCTCCGTTTAAGTCGAAGAAGGACTCATCCAGATTGGACAGAACACCGCCCCAGTCTTCCCGGTAGGCGTCTACCCGTGCGGCCAGCGCACGGTTGAACTGAGTAAAGCCGGCCACACTTGGGTCGGCATACCCGGAAGTAAGCAGGAAGAGAAACTCATCGCCACCCTTGCTAAGGTCCTCCGTGGCTTCATCCAGCAGTCCCTTAATGGCATTGAGCGATTCCTGATACCCCAGAAAAGCCCCCAGGTTGTCGGGATCGGATACATCAACACGTACGCCGTTATTGTACTGCTGGTTAAGCACCATCAGCAGTTCATGCGCCTTGATGGTTTTGGCGTAGCCTAAGGTGGAGCTCACCTGCTCGGGCGTCACAACTGCAGAAGTGTTCTGAATAGCGGAGATCAGAATATTCGCATTTTTAACGACCCGGTAACGCGACTCAAAGGGGCGGGTGGTGTAGAAGGTATTATTATCGAGTATGGCGCTTCCCTTACCCAATAGGTCGGAGGTAAAGCGCGGATCGGAGCCGGAGAAGCGATAGTATTCCCGGCCGATCATGCCGACGCCATCAAAATAGGTCGCGTGACGGTCCCGGATCCAGGATTCAATACCGTCCACCAGGTTCTGAAGTTCACCGATGGTGGCGTCCTGCTCGATGAGTTCGAGGGAGGGGTTGTTGGGATCGGGAATCTCACTCAGCTCGCAGGAAAACAAACCCAGGCTGAGAATAGCCAGGCCGCAGAGCATCGTTTTCTTTATATAAAATTGCATAGTTCTTATTTTTTGTGTTCAGCAGGAACGATTGAATACCGTTTTTGGATTCCGTCGTTCCCGGAAAATAGTTAAAGTGCCCTCATTCCTTAGAAAGTGGCGCTGAGGTTAAAATAAAACGTTTTGGCGGAAGGGAAAGGAGTCACTTCCACTGCTGAAGAAATGGCGTTAGAACCAAAGTTGGACACTTCGGGGTCGTAACTGTTGTAATCAAAGACATTGATCAGGTTACGGCCGGAAAGGCCAATCTTCAGGTCGGCAATATCGCCCAGTAATCCTCTGGGAATAGAATAAGACAGGCCGATCTCCCGCACGCGCATGTAGGAAGCATCTTCGACCCAGGGCCCGGCAGTAACGCCCAATTGGGCCTGACGGTAATCGCCATTGGACATTTGCCCGCTGGGGTCAAGGGTGACGTCATCATAATCCGGGCTGGTGCCACTAAGGTCAGACAACAGGGTACTCAGGTTGACATTTTCCCCACCGGCCTTCCAGTGGATCAGGAATGAGAATTCCAGCCTGCCGAAATTAAAGGCATTCAGGAAAGACATCTGGAAATCAGGCGTAGCGTCGCCGAACACTTCCAGTCCGCCTTCCGCATTGGGGTTATCCGTGATGCCAACCAGCTGGGTCGGGCTTTTCCCTTCTTCGATACGGTAGGTGCCCAGGGTAGCGCCAAATGCTCCGATATTGTAGGCGGGGACCGTCAGGGTGGTCACCTCTGCCCGGTTCAACCAAAAAGCGGTGCGGCTCAGCCAGCTGAAGGTGCGGCTGCTGTAAGGATTGGCGGTTAGCCCTATTTCCACGCCCTGGTTGCCCAGAGAGCCTACGTTGGTCCACTGGCGGGAGAACCCGGAGGAAGTCGGCGTATTTACATCCAGTACGAGATCGTCGATGTTCTTGATGTAGTAGGTGGCATCCAATACCAGTTTACTATTGAGTATGCCGATGTCGAATCCGACTTCAAATTCGGTCTGGCGCTCCGGCCCCAGATCCTTATTACCCCGGCGGGAGTTGATCAAAGAACCCGTACGGCTATCGATAATAGTGGCCGACAGGGAGTTGTAGATGGCCCCAAACACGGGGAAGTTACCAGATTGGCCAAAGGCGCCGCGCAGTTTGAGCTGATTGATATTGCCCTGGCTCCAGAAGCCGAACTCATGCAGGTTAAGGGCCAAAGAAGCTTTGGGATAGTAGTAGAGTTGATTCGGGTCACCATTATTGGAGGATTTGTCCCCGCGCAGGCCTAAGGTAGCGATCACCTTATCCTGGAAGTTGACTTCTTCCTGGACAAAAAAGCCGCGGTCTTTTTGTATCACGCGGTTCTGATCAGCAACAATAGAGCTGGCCTGGTCGAGGTTGGTCTGTGAACCGACCAGAAAGGTAGCCGTTGTCCGGACGGTATTCTGATTGAAATTCTCGGCTGTAACCCCCGCCTGGGTTGTAAAGCTGATGCCGGAATCCGTAAATAAAGAGTGTACTAGGAAGGTGGCAAAGTTCGAGTTGGTATTCAACGTATTGCCTACGATAGCCGCTCCGTCGGTGCCGTTCCCATCTTTCTGAAACTGCAGGGTACGCGGGAAGATCGCTTTCGTACCGA
>JAGQXQ010000423.1:1100-2428 GCA_020436535.1 Phaeodactylibacter sp. | reverse complement strand
CCAGGAATTCCTGCCGGATAGAGGCCAACTCCTGCCGGAGCAATTCTGGATCTACCAGAATAGGAACGCCTCTTTTAAATACCCGAATCTCCGAATCATAAAAATTCAACCTGGGCCGATAGCGTTCCGGATTACGAAGCTGAAGGCAGTTTCTAACCCCCGAAGCGACCTTGATGCGATCGAGATAGTTGTCGAGTGTGAGCCCGTCCACCCCGATAACGCCTCTCTGTTGCATGATGATGCGGATCAGGTCGGAGGTGTAAACAATGTTCAACAACCGTTGCTGATCGGGACCTTCCTCAGGCAAAAAACCGTTTTGGAGGAGTGGCCCCTCAAAAATTTCTGCCGGGGAGCGGCCGGAAGCCTGCAATTCTTCATACCGGTAGGGACGAAGATCCGGGTCAATAAATTGTTCGATGGCAAAATAGATACGGGCCAGTGTTTTTAGCGGGGCGGCATCCGGCTCCAGCTCCAGTTTTGCTATCTTCAGGCCGATGTGCTGAATGTGGATGGTGTCAATATCCACCCAGTCTTCGCAGAGATTGCGGCGCCGGGCCATAAATTGACGAATATCCTTCAGCTGGTTTTCCCGTTCCCGTGCTCTGGCCTGGTATATCCTGAAAAAATCTGGATTGAATTGGCTGATAAGAGCTTCCCGGAAAAGTTCATCGAAGCCCGGTTGCACTTCCTCCCCATTTTCACTAGCTTCTTCAGCTTTGGGAATGCCCTCAGGCAGGCGAATCCTCAAGCCCATATCTTCGAGGGTTTGCTGGTTGTCTCCATTCCCGAAAATAAATTTGGGCGCCACATAATACTCGTCTATAAATGCCTTTGCCGGATCGTCAAGAGAGAGAATGCCGGATATTTCTACGTCGTTTAGGTCATTGCCGGTTTTCCAGAGTAGGGGCAAATCTTCCCAATTTGGGAAAACGACATAGAACGCATAGTCGCGATTGTCCACTGTAATGGAGGTACCTTTCAGCCAGTTTTCATTCAGGTCGATTGAGGTTGCCACCGGAATCTGATCCGGATCCGGAGTGAATGGTTTTAGGGCAAGTAAAAGCTGGTATAAGCCAGCTGTCTCTCCGGTTGAGGCCTGTATCCAGGCATTGCGGACATAAGGGTGGCTAAGGGCCAGCCGGTGGTAGTCAGATGGAGTGAAGGCCGCATTCGGCAGTACTTCCCTGGCCGGAAAAAATGGTTTCTCATCTTTGTCGGCGATCAGGCTTTTAATATCCAAACGGGTTCGCAGGCCCAGGTCGGTAATGGCGTATGCCAACACTTCCAGCAGGGTGATGCCCGGATCGTGGAGGTTGTAATCCGTCCAG
>JAGQXQ010000423.1:0-1035 GCA_020436535.1 Phaeodactylibacter sp. | reverse complement strand
CTGGGAGGTAACTCTTGTTCTTTGATATTTAAAATTGTCGATGGCCCCATTTAAGCTGGTATGTATTGGATCGTTATTCGTTTAATGTTGACGGTTAATTGTTGCCCGCCGCCACCCTGGCGCTTGACAACTTCAAACTGGAGTATAAATGAAGAAAGGTTCTCAATGGAAACATCTCCGGAGACCGGAGAGCTGAAGGTTACATCTGTCCGGTCGCCGGGGGTTTGCCTAATGGCTGTATTCCAGAGGGTGTTGCCGTTAGTATCATGCATGGAGATCAACAGTTCCTCATTATTGTTGCCGAAAAATAAGCCGGCACTTATATCCATCAGAAATTCAATGTTCAATAATTTTGACGCATTGGCCGGGAAATTGAAAGGACGCGACAAAGGGCTGTTATTCCTTCGTACCAGTATATCGAGCTGGTCATAGGTTTCTTTACGCGGTTCACTTTGCGGCGCCCAGACATTGTGCCATTCGCCCCCAAAGAAGATTTGCAATTCCGCCCCGGTCCACCTCAATGTACCTTGTACCACCTGGGAGGTATCCACATTGGGTACATCTCCAATTTTCAATCCTCCATCTACCTGAAGGCGCGCTTGGGGGTTCGAGGTACCCACGCCCAAATTCCCCTCCTCGCTGATGGCCAGCCCGTCTTCGTTTTTGTGGATGAAGGAATTGAAAACGTCGTAGAAATTCTGTTGTGTAGGTTTTCCCCCGGCTTTGAACGCTACTTTTATATCTTCTCTTGATTTAGGATCTTCCATAAGTATTATTGGTTTGAAACAGTGAAATCAATTTCAATATACCAGCACCCAATACCATCTTCACAAACCGAAGGTTCATCACAGGAATATTCATCGGGTTTCAGGATCTTTATCAGATGGTGTTCGGCAGAGACCAGAATAGAAGCAGCCGTTGAAGCCACTGCGACATCGGTATCTCCGTCAAATTCAACCGGCCATACCAGGAGGTCTATTTCTATACTCATCTCTCCGATCCCCGGCTCCCTTTTTCGGTGGATCATTTTAAAGT
>JAGQXQ010000422.1 GCA_020436535.1 Phaeodactylibacter sp. | reverse complement strand
ACCTTTGAACTGGATGCCGTCACGGGCTGTACCCCTTTCACCGTACAGGTTAATGACTTATCCAGCAACAATACTACCGGCTGGGCCTGGTCGGCTCCAGGCGCTTCACCGGATACGTCCGGTGCGCAGAACCCCAGCTTTACCTATTCCGCGCCGGGCGTCTACACCATCACCCTGGAAGCTGCCAATGCCGCCGGGACGAGCACTACTTCCATCTCCGTAAATGTCGGAGATATTCCGAATGCCGCCTTTACCGCCACCACCACCCTCGGCGCTACCGGCCTCAACCTTTCCAATACCAGCCTCGATGCCGATAGCTACAACTGGGACTTTGGCGACGGCAACACCAGCACCGAGACAGAGCCGGCCCACAGCTACACCCAGGATGGCGTTTATACCGTGCAGCTTATTGCCACCAATAGCTGCGGCAGCGACACCAGTAACCAGGAAGTGACGATCATCACTGCGCCCACAGCGGGTTTTGAACTGGATGCAGCTGCGGGTTGCGTACCTTTCACCGTTCAGATGAATGACCTGTCCAGCAACAACACTACGGAATGGAACTGGTCAGCCCCGGGAGCTACGCCGGCTAACTCCGATGAGCAGAACCCCAGCTTTACTTATACCACCCCCGGCGCCTACACCATCACCCTGGAAGCTGTCAATGCCGCCGGGATGAGCACTGCCTCCCTCTCCGTGAATGTCGGAGATATTCCCAATGCCGCATTTACCGCCACCGCCACCCTGGGTGCTACCGGCCTCAGCCTTTCCAATACCAGCCTCGATGCCGATAGCTACAACTGGGACTTTGGCGACGGCAACACCAGCACCCAGACAGAGCCGGCCCACAGCTACACCCAGGATGGCGTTTATACTGTGCAACTCGTTGCCACCAATAGCTGCGGTAGTGATACCAGCAGCCAGGAAGTGACGATCATCACGGAACCGACGGCGGGTTTTGAACTCGATGCTACTGTGGGTTGTGCGCCTTTTACCGTACAGGTAGAAGACCTGTCCAGTGATAATACTACGGAGTGGAACTGGTCGGCGCCAGGGGCAATCCCGGCTACCTCCACCGGGCAGAGCCCAAGTTTTACATATACCGCGCCGGGGGCCTACACCATCACCCTGGAAGCAACTAATGCCGCCGGGACGAATTCGGCCTCCAGCACCATTGACGTCGGCGGCCTTCCCGAGGCAGCCTTCGGCGCCACCACCACCCTGGGAGCTACCGGCCTCAGCCTTTCCAATACCAGCCTCGACGCCGATAGCTACACCTGGGATTTTGGCGACGGCAACACCAGCACCGAAACGGAGCCGGCTCACAGCTACGCTCAGGATGGCGTTTATACCGTGCAACTCATCGCCACCAATGCCTGCGGGAGTGACACTACCCACCAGGAAGCGACGGTCATCACTGTGCCTGCGGCCGGTTTTGAACTGGATGCCACTGAGGGTTGTGCGCCTTTCACCGTACAAGTAAATGACCTGTCCAGCAACAATACCACCGAATGGAACTGGTCCGCCCCGGGCGCTACGCCGGCTACTTCCGATGAACAGAATCCCAGCTTTACTTTTGCTTTGCCGGGTACGTACACTATCACACTGGAAGCCAGTAATGCCGCCGGCTCCAGCCTGAATTCTGTTGAAGTTTTTGTAAACAACGGCCCTACACCTGATTTCACTTTTCAGGTAAATGGACTGGAAGCTCAGTTTACCAATACTTCCGCCAATGGCCTGAATTACGTATGGGGTTTTGGCGACAACAGCAGCAGTGAAGGGTTCAGCCCCGGGCACACATACGAGACTCCTGGAGAATATGTAGTCAGCCTGACCGCTACCAATGAATGTGGTATGGCTACAACTACAAATACAGTAACGCTCAACTTGTCCACTCCTGTAGCCAACTTCACCGTAGCCGGCAGCCAGGGTTGCGCGCCCCTCGTTGTCAGCTTCGACAATACCTCAGAAAATGCGGAGAGCGTTTCCTGGTCCTTCCCGGGCGGTACGCCATCTACATCAATAGAACCAAACCCTACGGTAACCTACGAAACACCAGGGCTTTTCTCCGTAACGTTGGTGGCCAGTAATGCCGCCGGCTCGGGCGCGCTTACCCTTATGGAGGTGATAATGGTGGGCGGTACGCCACAAGCCGGCTTTGATTACACCATAGACGAGGCCACCGTTATGTTTACCAATACGACTGAAAACGCCGATAGTTATGCCTGGGATTTTGGCGACGGCAACACCAGTAATGCCCCCGATCCGGAGCATACCTATAGTTTGGGCGGCGATTATACCATAACCCTGCTGGCAACCAATGAATGTGGAACCGATACCCTGGAGCAAATGATCACCCTCAGCGGAGCGGCGCCGGCGCCGAACCTCTCCGCCTCCCTTGACAACGGCTGTGCGCCCCTGTCCGTCACCTTCGACGGAGGTGTTCAGGAAACGGTTACCAGTTGGGAGTGGGCCTTCCCCGGCGGCACGCCGGACAGTTCTACAGAACCCAACCCAACGGTGGTATACGACCAACCGGGCATGTACGATGTGAACCTCACCGTGGGCAATGCCTTTGGGGAGAACAGCCAGGAAGAAACCGGGCTGATCACGGTGGTGGGTGTGCCGGAGGCCTCGTTTACTTATGATATCCAGGAATTATCCCTCTTGCTGGCAAATACCTCAACGGGAGAAGGCCTGTCCTACAGTTGGGACTTTGGCGACGGCAACGGCAGTGAGGAGGAAAATCCACAGCATACTTACGCCGAAGCGGGAGAATACACGGTGGTGCTCACCGTCTCCAATGCCTGTGGAGAATCTATTTTGGAAACGAAAGTAATAGCCATTATATCCGGAGCGGTAGATGAATCGTGGCTGGAGGAACTGAGCCTCTTTCCAAACCCTAATGGCGGGACATTCACCGTCCGCCTGCAGGGACAACCGGCGGATGGGTTACAGATGAACCTGCTGAATGTGGTGGGGCAGCGTGTTTTCCGGTTGGAAGATAGCTTCCACACCGGCTACTGGCAACGTAGCCTGGAGTTGGGACAATTACCGGCGGGTGTGTATATACTGGAAATCCAGGCGGGTGAACGGCGGGCATACCGGCGAGTGGTAGTGGAGTAGAAAGAGCCTGGCCAGGCTCCTAGAGCTCACTCAACCGATCTCCCAGGTCGCCCCCCCCGCCAGCAATTCATCCAACTGCCCTTCCCCTTTCTGCCCGACGGCCTGCTTGAGCTGATCGTAGAGCAGGTCCTCGTAGCAGGGGCGCTCGGTTGCGTAGAGCACGCCGAAAGGCCGCGGCAAGACTGTTTTTTGTCGCATGTCGGGAGCGTCGAAGAAGCGGGCCAACATGTGGGCTTTGCAGATGTCCGTTTCGTCGTGTATCCAAAGGTCCCCTGGAGAATAGCCGTCCTGCTCGATATCGACGATCTGAGGGTGGAAGCAATCGATTCGGATACCCTTTTCTCTATTCTTGCCGAATCGCAGGGGCTGTCCATGCTCCAGGAAGAGGGTCGTTTCGGGTTTGGTTTCCTTGTCGGTAAAAGTAAAGAAAGCACCGTCGTTGAAAATGTTGCAATTCTGATAGATCTCCAGGAAGGAAGTGCCCTGGTGCTCATGACAACGATGGATCATCTCCTTCAGGTGTTTGGGGTCGCGGTCCATGGCCCGGGCGATGAAAGTACCTTCAGCGCCGAGGGCAAAGGCCAGCGGGTTGACCGGATGGTCGAGAGAACCCAGAGGAGTCGATTTGGTCACTTTATACTCTTCAGAAGTAGGCGAGTACTGCCCCTTGGTCAAGCCATAAATCTGGTTGTTGAACAGCAGGACGTTGACGTTGAAATTGCGCCGCAACAGGTGAAGCAGGTGGTTGCCGCCAATGGACAGCCCATCCCCGTCGCCGGTGATCACCCAGACGTGCAGATCCGGGTTGGCCAGCTTAAGCCCGGAGGCCACTGCCGGAGCGCGCCCGTGGATGGAGTGCATTCCGTAAGTTTCCATATAATAAGGAAAGCGGGAAGAGCACCCGATGCCTGAAATGATGGCCACCTGGTCACGGTCGAGGCCCAGCTCAGCAAATACCGTCTGCACCTGTTTGAGGATCGAATAGTCTCCGCAGCCCGGGCACCAGCGCACATCCTGGCCGGTTGCAAAATCTTTGGCTGCCAATGGTATCGTTCCGTTCGTTGTAGACATAGTCTTTCTGAAGTTTGTAGGTTTGGACATAGGAATGTAAAAAACTCCCTACCCCAACACCTGCTTCGCAAAATCATTCAACTCGGCTTTCGTAATCGGTACCCCTTGTATCTTATTATACGGTATCACTTCTTTCAGGAATTTCTCCCGGATAATCTTCGAGAGCTGCCCGTTATTGATCTCCGGGATAATGATCTTATCGTAATTGTCCAGCATAGCGCCCAGGTTGCGCGGGAAGGGGCGCAGGTGCCGAAGGTGGGCGTGGGCCACCTCATAGCCTTCTGCCAGCAAGTTCTGGGCGACGGACTTGATCACGCCGAAGGTAGAACCCCAGCCCAGGAAGAGGGCCTGGCCTTTTTCCGGCCCTATGGACAGTTCCTGTTTCGGAATAAAATCGGCAATCGCTTCCACTTTGGCCTCCCGGACTTTCACCATGTATTCATGGTTAGCCGGGTCGTAAGAAACCTCACCGGTACCCGCCTGTTTTTCCAGGCCGCCGATGCGGTGCGCCAGCCCTTTCGTACCGGGAATGGCCCATTCGCGCACGTAGCGCTCATCGCGGCCGTAGGGCAGAAAGGGTTCCCCGTTTTCCGAAGGCTTACTGAACTCAACTTTTATTTCGGGAATGGCGCTGGCATTAGGAAACTTCCAGGGTTCAGCCCCATTGGCGATGTAGCCGTCGCTCAGCAGGATGACCGGCGTCATGTGTTGCAGGGCGATACGGGAGGCTTCAAACGCAGCGAAGAAACAATCCGCGGGGGAGCTGGTAGAAATAACCGGCAAGGGGCTTTCCCCGTTGCGGCCGTAGAACGCCTGCAGCAAGTCCGACTGCTCCGTCTTAGTGGGCAGGCCTGTGGAAGGGCCCCCACGTTGGATGTTGCAGATAACCAGTGGCAGCTCCAGCATGAGAGCCAGGCCCATCGCTTCTGTTTTCAAGGCCAGGCCCGGGCCGGAGGTCCCGGTCACAGCGAGGTTGCCGCCGTAGGCCGCTCCTATGGCGGCGCAGATGGCAGCGATCTCGTCTTCGGCCTGGAAGGTACGCACCCCAAAATTCTTGTATTGAGCCAAGCCATGGAGTATATCGGAAGCCGGAGTGATCGGATAACTACCATAGAACAAAGGCAGGCCGGCTTTCTGGGAGGCGGTGATGAGTCCAATTACCAGAGCTTCATTGCCCATTATGTTGCGGTAAACCCCCTTTTCCAGGGGCGCCGCTTTCACATTGTAGCGGGTCGTGAAAGTTTCCGTCGTTTCCCCGTAGTGGTAGCCAGTCTTGAGCGCAGTGATGTTGGCGTCGAGGATTTCCGGCTTGCGCCCGAACTTGGAGCTGAGGTACTCAATGGTGGAATCCAGCTGCCGGTTATAGCGCCAGTAGAGGAAACCGAGTACGAACATATTCTTACACAGGTCTTTTTCTTTGGTGCTCAGCGGAACGTCTTTCAGGCTCTCCCTGGTAAGCTTGGTAACCTGTATTTCAAACACCTCAAAACCGTCGAGGCTGCCGTCTTCCAAAGGGTTTTGTCCATCTTCATATTTGGCCAGGCGCAGGTTTTTCTTGTCAAAGCCATCCGTATTGACGATGATGGTGCTTCCGGGATTCATCCGGCCTAAGTTGGCCTTCAGGGCAGCGGCATTCATAGCCACCAGCACATCATACTCATCACCCGGAGTGAGAATCTCCCGGCTACCAAAGTGCAATTGGAAGCCCGAGACGCCGGCCAGCGTACCCTGAGGCGCGCGGATCTCCGCCGGGAAATCAGGGAAGGTCGCCAGGTCGCTACCGCCCAGGGCGGTATTTTCGGTAAACAAGCTTCCCGTCAGCTGCATGCCGTCCCCGGAGTCTCCGGCAAACTTAATAGTAACTTCTTCCTGTATTTCAGTTGTCTTGCGCATGTAAATACTTTCCTTCTTACTTTTTGTGTACACTTTTCGGATGGAAAAGTTCTGAATATTCAATCCAAACAAGCTGCAAAGATCAGCTTTTCCGGAGAAGTGACAAAATCCTGCGGCCTCTGGCCTTAAAGGCAGCAGTATTAAATTCCATCTGGCTTTCGATGACCAGGGCCAATTCCTCCTGCAATTCAGGTATACCCCTGGCGATTTTGGCGGCAAGAGACATGCTGAAAGCCTGAATAGCAGGTAGCGCTTTGGGGTTCAGGAGGGTATTGATGCAATAATCATACAGCTCCCCCTGCAACTCTTCCGGGATGGCCGTACGCTCCAGGGCCTTAAGCAGGTTGCGGTGTACGGCATTGTGGTTGGGTTGCAAAAGCAGGCTTACCGCCTCCGGCAGGTAGGGCTGGAGGCTATCTGGCGACGCCTCGGTGACGGCGTCCAGCACCCAGCTGGCGCGTTGGGGTAAAGGAGGAGCTCCGCTTCTGATCAGTTCCCAGAGTGCTTCCATAGTAAACACACCGGCCAGTATATGCCGGGCGATAGTCAGTGTATTGGCTTTGGAGTGCTCCCGGAGTAATGCTTGTTTGAGGTCCATGGATAACGTTTGCTGGTTGGTAAGATAAAAAACTTCCTGATTACAGGTAGTTGCTCCTGGCGGCCAATCCGTCCATCCAAATTAAAATAATGAACGCAATCATTCAGCAGTTAGCTATTGGCGGTTAGCAGGTACATGCCCTTAAGGCCAGTTTCTTAAGCAAAAAACAGGTAGCTTAAGCTTATATCCCATTTTTATGGGCATTGGCCCCCAATGGCCAACAGCTAAGCGCCAATTGAATAGTTACTAATGAACTTATTTTTCTCCGGCCCCAAAATAAATTTGGCGGGCCAGGGGAGTACGGTATATTTACGCCAGCAAAAGCCAATTCTCTCAAAGCATGATCAACATAACTGTGATTGGCCGTGACGGCCAGAAGCACTCCCTGGAGACCCCGACCGATATGGGGCTCAACCTCATGGAATTATGCAAAGCCTATGGCTTGCCGGTAAAAGGCACCTGCGGCGGCATGGCCCTTTGTTCCACCTGCCACACTTACGTCCTTTCCGATCATGAACTGCCTGAAATGAGCGCCGACGAAGAAGACATGCTCGACCAGGCTTTCTTTGTGGAAGACAACTCTCGCCTGGGCTGCCAGATCCGGATGACGGAGGAAACAGACGGCCTGGAGGTGCGGCTGGCGCCGGAAGATGAGGAGGTGTAGGGACAAAGGAGGGGATAATAGAGTGGCTTCATTGGCTATGTGGTTTTATGGTTGAGGGGCTCCTGAATGCCTAAGCATAAGACTTTGGTTCAGGCACCTGTCATTTTCCCATCGAAACAGAAATCCGTAGTCAATTATTTCTGTCGTGTTAACGCCGTAGGAGCCCCTGCAAATCAGTAAATTCTTTTCTACCTTTACCGCTGCCCAAAAACTAGTTGCTATGAAGAAAGTAATACTACTGGCACTCGCCAGCCTATCCATTTGTTTATCCCGAGCGCAGGAGAGCATTTCCGGCATCATCAATGCCTATGCAGCAGTTCAATCCATTGATTATTGTAATAACACCCTTCAGGTTTCCACCACCACCGGCTTTGCGGAAGGGGATGCGCTGATCCTCATCCAGATGCAGGGCGCCGTCATAAACGTCAGTAATTCGGCGGCTTATGGCAGCGTCACTGACCTGGGGCAGGCGGGCCTGTACGAGCGGGCGGTGATCGCTGCGATCAATGGCCTGGAGATCCGGCTGGATAAAGCGCTGCTCAACCAATACGATACCGATGGCGCCGTACAGATCGTCAGCATGCCCGACTACGGATCGGGAGCGCTGGTTACGGATACCCTCACTGCCAGGCCCTGGGATGGCAGCACCGGCGGCGTTCTGGCGCTGGACGCCTCCACCATCAGCTTACAGGCGCCTATCGATGTCAGTGGCAAAGGTTTCCGGGGAGGGTCCGCCATGCTCAATTATGTGGGCGACTGTGTTTTTTTGAGTAATTACAGTGACTTTGCCTACGCTGAAGCCAGCATCCGGGGGGGGCACAAAGGGGAAGGCATCAGCGCTATTGCCAGCGGGCGTGAACGCGGACGCGGCTCCCAGGCCAACGGCGGCGGCGGCGGCAACGACCACAACTCGGGTGGCGGGGGCGGCGGTAATATCAATGCCGGCGGACAAGGAGGCGAGAACGACAACCCCAGTTTTTTCGGCTGTGATGGCTTCAACCCCGGACAAGGAGGCAAGGCCATTAGCGGCGTTTCCACCAGCCGCATCTTCATGGGCGGCGGGGGCGGCGCCGGCCACGGCAACAATGACGTCGCGACGGATGGCGGCATCGGCGGCGGCATCCTCATCATCCGTACTATGGACATCAGCAGCAACGGCTTCCCCATCCGAACCAACGGGCGTGGGGCCCTTAATTCCATAGGGGACGGCGGCGGCGGCGGCGGCGGCGGCGGTACCATTGTCCTCGCCCTGGAGAACGGAGATGGCAGCGGATTGATGCTGGAAGCTACCGGCGGCTTTGGCGGTAATGCCAATAACAACAATACAAACCAATGTTTCGGCCCTGGCGGCGGAGGCGGTGGGGGGCGCATACTGCGCGCCGGCGCCGCTATGGCGACAACCAATCTGGCTGGAGGCCAACCTGGCCTGAGCACCAACTCCAACGTCTGCGGGGAAGGAACCAATAACGCCGCTGCCGGCAACGAGGGAGCGGCCCAGAGTTTCGAAAACCTGCCAGAGGGTACTGAAGATTTTATACCCTTTCAATTGCTTGCCCAAACCGGCGACACCAGCAGCTGCGCCGGCCTGGCCCTCACCCTGCCGGTATCCGTGCAAGGTTCCGGGCTCAGCTATCAATGGCAGGTGGATGAAGGCAATGGCTTCATCGACTTGCAAAGCAGCCCGAATTACGGCGACACCAACGGGCCTAACCTACTCATCAACCTCGTCACCAACGCTATGGATGGCAACCAGTACCGCCTGCAAATCAGTGGCGACTGCATCGGCATGGTTTTCACGGAGCCACTGGCCCTCAGCGTGGCGCCCGGCCCACTGGCGGCATTCGCCTTTGCCATCAACGGCCTGGAAGTAACTTTCGACAATACTTCTTCCAACGCAGATAGCTACGCCTGGGATTTTGGCGATGGGAACGGCAGCAATGTGTTTGAACCGACTCATATATTTCCGGGGCCTGGCGCCTATGAAGTAACGCTTTTGGCAGGCAACAGCACCTGTGGCGATACCGCCTCCTTCTCTACCCAGGTCCAGATCACTGTAGAGCAGGCGCCGGTAGCCGCTTTCCAGCCCATGCCGGCAAGCGGCTGTACTCCCTTGCCGGTCCTGTTCAGCAACACCAGTACCGGCGGCGCCAATACTACCTATCAGTGGTTTTTTCCCGGCGGCTCTCCCAATACTTCGACGGACGGAGCGCCAATCGTGAATTACGACAACCCCGGCGCCTTCGACGTCACCCTCATCGCCACCAACAGCGCCGGCGCCGATACCCTGACAATAGCCGGCGCCGTACAGGTTGGCGCTGCCCCAACGGCAGACTTTGATTTGGTACAGGATAATCTCTCCATCACCCTCTCCTCCCTCTCCTCCAATGCCGACAGTTACTTCTGGGAATTCGGTGACGGTAATACCTCCACCGTTCCCAATCCAACCCATACTTACGATAGCGCCGGTGATTACGAAGTGAGCCTCACCGTGACAAATGCTTGTGGAAGTGATGTCTCGGTTTTGCCCGTTAGCGTTGCTCAGCGCCCCACGCCCCTGTATTCCACCCAAAACTCAAGCAGTGGTTGTTCGCCTTATACCGTCTATTTCGTCAACGAGTCCACCGGCGATTTCGACAGCCTGCGCTGGGATTTTCCGGGCGGTATGCCCTCCACCTCTGGTATCCCCAATCCGGAAGTCATTTATAACACTCCCGGGCAGTATACGGTGCAGCTCACCCTCTTCTGGCTGGAAGGGGAAGAAATGCTGTCTCAAACACAAGCCGTCACTATACTGGAAAGCCCGATATCCGGGTTCACCTACAGCCTCGACGGCCTGGCGGCCACCTTTACCAACCAATCCACCAATGCCACCAGTTATACCTGGAGTTTTGGAGATGGTACCGGCAGTAACGAGGAAAATCCGGTGCATACCTTCCCGGCCTTCGGCGCTTACGAGGTGGCCCTCCTGGCCAGCAACGGTATCTGCACCGATACCACCGCTTTGGAAATCACCCTGCAAGAAGTTCTGGAGGCTTCCTTCGAGCCTATGCCCGCAACCGGCTGTGCGCCCCTGTCTGTCCTGTTCAACAACACCAGCACCGGCGGCAGCGGCACCACTTACCAATGGTTCTTCCCCGGCGGCAGCCCCGCCACTTCAACGGACGGGTCGCCGATCGTGAATTACAATAACGCCGGCATATTTGATGTGACCCTTATCGCTACCAACAACACCGGCACCTCTACCCTGATATTAAGTGAAGGTATACAGGTTGGCGGCCCGCCAACCGCCGATTTCAACCTGGCCAATAACGACCTTAGTATTACTTTGATCAATCTTTCTACCGGCGCCGACAGCTACCTCTGGGATTTTGGCGATGGCAATACTTCTGCTTTCCCGGACCCTACGCATACCTACAGCAGCTCCGGCGAATACGAAGTCAGCCTTACGGTCACGAACGGCTGCGGAAGCGATGTCATGGTTGTACCCGTCACCATTGTACAGCGGCCGGTTCCGCTGTATGCCATCGAAGGATCGCCCAGCGGCTGCCCGCCGCATACCGTTTACTTCTCCAATGAATCTACCGGCGATTTCGACAGCCTGCGCTGGGATTTCCCTGGCGGCATGCCCACTACCACCGACATTCCCAATCCGGAAGTCATTTACACTACCCCCGGGCAGTATACCATACAGCTTACGCTCTTCTGGGCAAATGGTGAAGAAACGCTGGTCCAATCTCAGGCCATAACCGTACTCGAACGCCCGCAGCCGGCCTTCACCTTCGAGCTCAACGGGCTAACCGCCACGTTCACCAACCTGTCTACCAACGCTACTGATTATACGTGGAACTTTGGCGATGGCGCCACCAGCAATGAGGAGAACCCCGTGCATACTTTCCCCGGGCCGGGCAATTACGACGTAACCCTCAACGCTTCCAACAATGGACAGTGCACCCGCGCCAACGGCCAAAATGTGTTTATACAACCCAATGCGGTAGAGGAGCACTCTTTACCCACAGGCGTTCAGCTTTTCCCCAACCCAACCACCGGGCAGTTGTGGCTGCAAAGTGAACAGGCGGAATGGTTCCCGGTGCAGTGGTGCTTATTCAATCCGCAGGGAAAAATGATGGCTAGCGGCACCTCGAGGCAGGAGGAGCAGTGGGAACTGGGGCAATGGCCAGCTGGCCCTTATCTGTTGCAGTTTTTCAATGCGAAAGGATGGTGGACGGTACAGGTGGTGAAGTATTGAGCGGATAGTTATTCCGCTTTTAGCGGTTCGCTATTCGCAGTACCATGCCTGTAAATGCAGGAAGCCAGGCTTAGAGCAGGTGGCAAAGCCAGGTATCTACATGGAACGGTATAACCCGAAAGCATATACGAAAATAAGTTCTTCTAATCCCGATGTGGATGCTGGATGAGCTCTTCCTGCTCAGTGCGGTACACCAAATCGACACCGAACTGTTTGAGAACCATATAAAGAATAATAATCGCTACGATAAAGAGCCAGAGCTTGTCCCAGCCGGAGAGCAGGCGGCGCTTTGGTTTTCCTTGTTCGGCCATAGTTTGTGATTGGGAGTTAAACTTACCTAGTACTTGTCAAATTTAGAAAAATCAGATGAGATGAGGGGGTTTAAACCTGCCAGGTTTCTCTATTGGGATTCCGTCCGTAAACCTGGCAGGGTTCCTCCTTTCAAAACTCCATCCTCAGCCTCAAATTGATCCTCCTCGACGTCAGATAATTCGGGATGGCATACTGTTGATTAAAGATGGTTTTGATCCAGGTGTTGCCCGCCTGGTTTTGCACCTGCATGAGGTTAAAAATTTCCAGGCTGAGCCAGGTGCCGCGCGAAAAGCGCAGGAAGTGGTTGGGGTGTTTAGCCAACTTATTGTGGTCAAATAGTTGCAGGGAGAAGCCGATATCCACCCGATGGTAAGGAGAAAACCGGTAAGTGTTGCGATAAATCCGGTTGTTGCCCTGCAGGCCGAAAGGCAGGCCGGTGCCCACGGTGAAATTGAGGTGCATGCGGAAGCTTTCGCTTTTGGGCAGATAGTCCTGGAAGAACATAGACAAGGTCATCAGCTGGTCGGTGGGGCGGGATACGTCGTCGACGGGCTGCCCTTCCTCCTGGCCGATCTCACGCACCAGGTGCTGTATGCCGGTGAGTTTTTCACGGGCGCGCAGGAAAGAGAGGTTGATCCAGGACTCGGCGCCAGGCACGAATTCACCGTTCAGGCGAAAGTCTACGCCGGCGATGTAGCCCGTGGCGTCGTTCTCCCCCGAGTAGCGGATACGCACGTTCTCGATCTCATAAGAAACCAGGTCCCAGAGCTTTTTATAATAAGCTTCTGTGATGAACCGGAATTTCTTGGGATTTACCTTACCCAGGTAAAAATCCAGGGTAAATCCGCCGACGATATGCGCAGACTTCTGCGCCAGCAGGTTCTCGTTGACGGTCCCGTCCGGGCGGCGCAGCTCCCGGTAAAAGGGCGGCTGAAAATAATACCCGCCGGCCAGGCGGTAGGAAATGTCCGTTTTGCCGGCCAGAGGTTTGTACAACAGCTGAGCCCGGGGAGAAATAAGCAATTCCTCATTGAGGCCCCAGTAGGAAGCCCGCACCCCGGCGGAAGCGCGGAATTCCCCCTTGCTCTCCCTTCGGAAAGTGTAGGTATCCTGCAGATAGGCGGTAAAGCGGTTGGAGTTGAGGTTATTTCGGGTTTTCAGGACGCTGAAAAGCTGAACTTCTGAAGTGTCGTATGGCAATGAATAGCCCGCAGAGTCGAGCCGCTCCCACTCGTTGATCAGGTCATCGATGCGTTCGTTTTGCACTTTGGCGCTCCAGTGGAGGAAGTGGCTGCTGGTCACTTCATCGTCATCGTGATCGATCTGAAATTCTATGCCCCCTTTGTGCTGGAAATTAGTAATCTGCAAGTCCAGAAAATTGCGGGAAGACTGATGCTGCGTACCAGTACCCAACTCGGCCAGTACCTGGCCAAAATCTTCGCTGCCCAGGCCGGTCTCGATCTGCCGCAGGCTATAATTACCAATAATATCGATACGCTCGTTTTCATCACTTCGGAAAGTAGAGGCCAGAAATTTGAGGAAGAGCGGATTGTGCTGTCGGTCCGGTAGGTAGGTAAGCGACACCCCCCCCATGGAGGTCGTGAAATCGTCGACCTCCTGGCCATCAAAAACGCTGAAGAGCTCCAGGGCAAAGTTGATCAACCCCAGTGCCGTGCTGCGTTCGGTGGGGCGGAAGCGGTAAACGCTGCTATTATAGTTCCCCATGAGCCCCAGCTGCCAGTCGCGGCTGAGGTCGTAAGTCACATAAGCCTGTATATCAGCAAAATTGGGCACATACTCGCCCTGAACGTCCAGGGTGCCCAGCAGATATCGGGTAGTCTTATAACGGGCGCCCGCCAGATATCGCAGCTTTCGGTAGCCGCTCTTGTCGGCTTTGAAGCTGCCCTCCACATGGGCGGAGCCGCCGAGGAAGCTCATTCCTACCGAAGCCCGCAAACTGTCCGGCCGCTTATACCGGATATCCAGCACCGATGACATTTTATCTCCGTACTTCGCTTCAAACCCACCGGAGGAAAAGGACAGGTCGCGGATGAGGTCTACATTGGGAAAGGTCAGCCCTTCCTGCTGTCCGGCGCGGATGAGCTGCGGCCGGTAGATCTCGAAGTCGTTGACATAAACCAGGTTTTCGTCATAATTGCCCCCCCGCACGTTGTATTGAGAGCTCAGTTCACCGCCTGTCCCGCTGCTGGTGCCCAGCGCAATGTGCGGCAACAGGCTCTCCAGGTTGCCGGTAGTGGTAGGCAGTAGCTTCAGCTGTTGCACGTCTTCCCGGATCAGGCCTGCATCCTGGATCTTGCTTTCCCGCACAATCACCTCGATCTCCGAATTGGCCGGCGCCAGCGCCACATCCACCTGCCGGGTGCTGCGCGCCGGCATAGGGCTAATCTTAGCCTGTGCTTTCTGATAGCCGAGGCGGGAGAAGATGAGGACCAGGCCCTTATCGGCCGGTACGGTGATGCTGTAACGGCCATTGGTGCTGGTCTCTACCGCCCGGTTGGTGCCATCTATATAGACCGTCACCAGGTCAACCGGCTGTCCACTCACGGCATCGGTTACCAAGCCGGTAATGCCGGCGAGCGGGCTCTCCTGGGCGAGCAGTGTGAGGCAGGTACTGACGAGCAAGAGGGCAGTCGTGTATATGTGCTTCATGATAATGCTTAGTAGTGAATGCCTGCATTGCCAGTTGGCTATTCGCGGTTGGCAGTAGCAAGCCGTACGAATCCAGTCAATTTTTACGGCAAATCCCTTCAGTTCATGTTTGGAGGGATGGCCGCTTTCCAAAAGGAAACGCAAGTTAGAATTATTAATTTTCCCGAGGGAATCGTTAACTGTTTTTTTGGGGTAGTGTATTGGAGAGCACCTCATCAGCAGGAAGGGCCCAAAGGTGGCCCTTACAACAGTAATAATTACTTTTGTAATTATTATATTTATAATCATTGCTTTCGGCATCCACATTTTAATGGCTCGATGATACCCCGGTTATGCATCAAATACCTAGCTTTACAAAAAATGTTCTCGTCGCAACTTCCAAACTGACTGATTTCAATATCGATGCAGATATTGAAGTGATTAACCATTAAAATTGCAGCCATGACCTGGAGATTTGCATTCTTTTTTTTACTGATCGCATTTGTAGTTGTCAACTGTGGTGAAACCCAGCAATTAACCGCTGATTCGATGACCAGCAGAATGATGCAACCGTCAGAAATATCCTCTTTCCATCCGGAGATTTCCATAACTATTGGCTGGGTGCCTTACCAGGACCAAAAGCTGGTTCGAACCGCAAAAAATGAGTGGAAGATGGTGAAGCGTCAAAGTGATGACAAGGAAGGATCGGCGCCAGTCATACTTGTAAGTTACCCACGCTCCAGAGATTCTATCCTATTGGATATGGATATTACCAATGAGTTACTGGGCAAATTGATCAAACACAGCGCCATGACCCAGGAGCCCATCAAGCGGCCCTTCACCACTTTCTTCGAAGAGGCCCAATGTAAGAAGTGCCACCCGGCGCACATCAACCTGGATTTTGACGAATAAGCACAGGCAGGAACCTCTCAACATACTATGGATCTCATTTACGCCCTCGACCTGGCGGGTACCTTCGTTTTCGCCATCAGCGGCTTTCTCACGGCCTCTCAGAAGAAGCTCGACCTCTTCGGAGGGTTTGTGATCGCATTCCTGACGGCGCTGGGGGGAGGCACCGTCCGGGATATCCTGCTGGGCGCCACCCCCGTCGGCTGGATGAAAGACCTCAACTATCTGATGGTCGTAACCGGAGGCATTCTGGCCACCTATCTCTTCCATCGTTACATCCTGCGCCTGCGGCGCACGATGTTCCTTTTCGACACTATCGGCATCGGGCTGTTTACCATCCTGGGGCTCAACAAGACCCTGGCGCTGGGGCTCTCGCCCGTGATTGCTGTGATGATGGGCGCCGTCTCGGCGGTCTTCGGCGGGGTGCTGCGCGATACGCTCTGCAATGAGGTGCCGCTCATTTTCCGCAAAGAGATCTACGCTACGGCCTGCATAGCCGGTGGGGCCCTTTTCCTGGCCCTCCGGGTGGGCGGGATGGAATACCATGTCAATGTCTTTTTTACAGTTCTGTTTATTATCGTTTTGCGCATCCTGGCGGTGAGACGGCACTGGGGCTTGCCGGGGTTGGAACTGTGAATGGTTTTATAGATTGGGGGGTACTATTGCAGTTAGCCTTTGGCGATTAGCGGTTGGCAAATACCCGCCCTTAGAGTATGTTTTGAGTGAAAAACCGATTCCTTAGGCTTAGGTCCTGGCATTCACGGGCGCTGCACGCCAAAAGCCAAAAGCTAATAGCCAATTGCTGAATAGTCACGGATTAGTTAATCTTTAAAACCATCTTCCCGAGGTAATAACAGTAAGAAAAATCAACTTGTTATTGAGTTGTTAAACATATTCAAAATATGCACAGCAGGATGATTTTAAACTAACTTCGTAAGCCTTCGAAAAGTATATATATACTTTCTCGAGATGAGCTTTATTGATAAATTAACGATAATTGGATCGTATGAAAAACTTCCAAAACAAACTAATTACACTTCTTTTCATCATTCTGGCCTTTCCTGATTTCGGTTTCTCACAAGACAATTTAACGAATGAGTTAAGGTTTGAAGTGAACAGAATTTATCCTTATATCTTAATTACAAAAGAAGAGTTAAATGAAGCCAATAGCTTAACTGACCTCAACAGGCATTATAAATCATCTTGGATAAGAGAGTATATTTCAGTTGAGATTTTGACAAGTCATAATGGAAAAATAATGAAATCCGTAAGTAAAAATGGTACCCTCAGCCAAGAACAAAAAAACAGGATGAACATGTCTGATGCAGGCGCGAACATTTCGATTAAGGTTAAATACATACCGGAAAACACATTAACGCATAATGACCCTAAGGAAATCAATTTCACCTTTACCCTTGATCCTGAAAGCGAAGCAAAGTATCCTGGCGGACAGGAACAATTAAAGAAATACCTGAAAGAAAAAGCAATTGATAAAATTCCCGGTACCAGCTTCAGGAATTATGATTTAACCGCCATAAAATTCACCATTAGTGAAGAAGGAGAAGTAATCAATGCGCATGTATTCGGTTCTGAATACCAAACGTCTGAAAATGAAAAAATAGATAAGTTATTATTGGAGACGATTCGCAATATGCCATGCTGGAAGCCAGCAGAATATTCTAACGGTATTAAAGTAAAACAGGAATTTGTATTAACTGTTGGGAACATGGAAAACTGCATGATCCACCTTTTAAATATCCAGCGAGATGGACTACCAAGGAATGGCTAAAGCTATCTTTCTAAGAGCTTGTTTGGAGGCCGCTTTTG
>JAGQXQ010000421.1 GCA_020436535.1 Phaeodactylibacter sp. | reverse complement strand
TCAATTACATATGTAAAATATTCAATCATTCGCTAATTCAGTCCTTCATTCCTTTCCTGGAGTTTCCGGAGTGCCCTCACTTATACCCCTCTGAAAGGACGGCGGACAGATCGAAAGCGGAAGCAATATGCCGGGCTTTGATTTTTCGAAATTCCGGTTTACATTTATAGTCCATCCAATCCAGCAGCCCAACCATGACAGCAGACAAGTACATCAAGAATTACATCGACGGCGCCCTGGCGCCAGCCACCTCCGGGTTATACCTGGACAATTCCAACCCGGCTACCGGCAAGGTTTACAGCTACCTGCCCGATTCGGATGAGCAAGATGTACAGCGGGCCGTGGAAGCTGCAGGGCGCGCTTTTCGCGATTGGTCGATGGCAGAGCCGCGCACGCGTTTCCGGTTGTTGATGCGCATCGCCGACATCATTGAGCAGAACATGGAGGCCTTTGCCCGTGCCGAGACGATGGACAGCGGCAAGCCCCTGTCGATGTCGATGAGTGTAGATATTCCGCGAGCGCAATCCAATTTCCGTTTTTTTGCGACTTCCGTCATGCAGTTTGGTTCCGAGTCGCACCACATGGCAGGAGAGGCCATCAACTACACCTTGCGCCAGCCGCTGGGCGTCGTGGGTTGTATCTCTCCGTGGAACCTGCCGCTCTACCTTTTCACCTGGAAGATCGCTCCGGCGCTGGCTACCGGCAACTGCGTGGTGGCCAAGCCTTCGGAGTTGACGCCCATGACCGCTTATCTGCTCTCAAAGGCTTGTATTGAAGCGGGCTTGCCGGCGGGGGTGCTCAATATCGTTCACGGGCTGGGCCCCAAAGCGGGGCAGGCCATCGTGGAACATCCCAAAGTGAAGGCCATTTCTTTTACCGGAGGGACCGCCACCGGCCAGCAGATTGCCCGGACGGCAGCGCCGGTTTTTAAAAAGCTGTCTCTGGAGCTGGGCGGCAAGAACCCCAACATCATTTTTGCCGACTGCAATTTTGATGAAATGATGGTGGCCACCCTGCGGTCTTCTTTTTCCAACAACGGGCAGATCTGCCTGTGCGGCTCCCGCATTTATGTAGAACGCCCTTTGTACGAGCAATTCCGCGAAGAGCTGGTCAAGCGCACCCAATTTCTGAAAGTGGGCGACCCTTTCTCTACAGTAACGGACCTGGGCGCCCTGGTATCCCAACAACACCTGGAAAAGGTTCAGAGCTACCTGTCCCTCGCGGAAGTGGAAGGCGGCACCATCCTTTGTGGTGGCAACCGGCTGGAGATGCAGGGCGAGTTTGAGAAAGGCTATTTCCTGCGGCCGGCAGTGATTGAGGGCCTGCCCCTGGAGTGCCGCACCAATCAGGAGGAGATTTTCGGGCCGGTAGTGACCATCGCTCCTTTTGATACGGAAGAAGAAGCAATCGCCTTCGCCAATGGCACCCGTTACGGCCTTTCGGCTACCGTCTGGACGCAGGACATCTCGCGCGCCAACCGGGTAGCCGAGCAACTGCAGGCAGGGATCGTTTGGGTGAACTGTTGGATGCTGCGCGACCTGCGCACCCCATTTGGAGGCGTCAAATATTCAGGGGTGGGCCGCGAGGGGGGGGTCGAAGCGCTGAGGTTTTTCACAGAGCCGAAAAATGTATGTGTAAAATACGGCTAGTTCCTCAAACAAAATAAACCTAACAATATGTCGTCAGGTGTATTATTCTTTTTCTCGAAGAAATTAACACCTTTCCACGTATACCAAGAAGATTTCCACCGGTTTATCAACAAAAGTTTAACTGCTCATGTGGATATTTTTTCTTATCTTAAAGCTAACTTTTAAGTCCGATTTCTTGCCTTTACGCCCGAATCTTCGCAACTTTGTATGTTAGACGGTAAGACGGGCTCATTAAGAGTTTTTCCAACCCAACCTTACAGATTGAATCACAGCGTTATGCGTTTTTTCTTTGGAATAAAGACGCGTGAGAAAACCAGCGACTAATTTGCTTTTTCGCCATGCTTTTATAGCCTGGCAAAGAAGAGTTAGCCATCCCAACTTGTATCCTAAAAGCAAAGGGGATTTTCCCCCGGTCCCTAAACGTAGGTATTAAGACGACCAGCAACACCGGGCATTGGAGTGGGCACAACTCACTTCACTCACAACGATGGCCATGCTAAGCCCCGCAATTTTTGAACCAATTGACCCTATCAATATTTGCCGCCGGACAACGGTTGGCGCACCATATGCCAAAAAAGCTCAAAAGTAGAGCGCCTTTGGCGCCCAGGATTTGAACAACTACTCCTTTTGGAGAGTTTTGAATAGGCTATGACGGGAACTACATACAATCTAAAAAAGGCAGCACGATGACTTACAAAACTATTTTTTCCGGACAGCTCGAATTCGGCAACGAACGTAGCTTCGAACGCGTCCAGCAGATGTTCGAACACCGGGCCGAAAACTACTACAGGCAAGTCCTTTTGGTCAAACAGGAGGATATATTCAAGGAGGAGAGCCGGACTCTTGAAATTCCTCGCCTCATTACCATGGCTACAGAAAAAGAATGGCGGAACACGATCAATATGCTGGAATTCATCGTCCAGTACGCTATTGCCGGAGACCTCAGCGCCTGGATGGTAGAAGAAGGAAAGATCATTGGCCATCGCCATGTCGAACCTAAAGGGGATAAAGCAGCTGTACAGGCCTTTCTGCGAGGCAGAGAACTGGTTAAGGAATCCGGTAAGGAAGAGGAAGCCATGAAAGCGCTCAGCCGTGCGATCGACAAGTTCGCCCGCCATGCCAAAGCTTACGAACGCCGGGGTTTTGTCAACTACCAGTTGCGCAACTACAAAGACGCCCTCTACGATTATTCCAAGAGTATCGATATCAATCCCGATGCCGCTGAACCTTATCTGGGCAGGGCGATTGTAAAAATAACGATGGAGGACTATAAAGGCGCCATTCAGGACCTCGCTTCCGCCATCAAGGGTTCTATCCCCCTACAGCCTATGTACTGGCAGTCTCGCCGGTTGAAAGCCGATTGCCACCTTAAACTCGAAGAATACGAAAAAGCGGCGACGGAGCTCAAGTTCTTTACCAAGAGGGCGTTTACCGCCGAAGACCCCAACTACCGCTGGCGCAAACGTTCCTTTTTCAACTACGGCCGCGCCCTGCTGGAAACCGGTAAATATGCGGATTCCATCAAAGCGTTCGATGAAGCCATGAGCATTGACGGCCTGCCCGATGAGATCGCCGATGCAGAACAATTACTCTATCGCGGTATCGCCTTGAAAAAGGCCGGCAAAGGGGGGTTTAAAAAGGACTGGGAGGAGGCCGCCAACCGCGGTTCCAAACGGGCGGCGGAATTGCTGCAGCAGGCTGCCGCATAAGCTGCCCTTCCGGAAAAAGCAGACACCCTGGCAAATACTGGCTGATCGTACAAGAGCCATCTCAAAGAAGATTTTGAGGTGGCTCTTGTTATATAACTTCCTGCCTATTCAAGCGTTATGTAATAACGAAGAGAAAACCAATCAAACCATGCCTTACCGCCTTTTCTCAATGCTGGCCTTCTTTCTGACTATCAGCTTCACGCTCTCCGCTCAGAAGTACCTGACCGAGCGCGATGTGTCGGGCAAAGTCCAAAAGTTATACGAAGAAGCGCGGCAGCATATCAACGCTGTCCGCAACTCCGAAGCATTGGATGCTTTAGAAAAAGCCCTCCAAAAAGAACCTGCCTTCATCGACGCCCGGCTGATGTACGCCGACCTCAACCTTCAAATGGAACGCTACAGCCTGGCGGAGGAGGCATTCGAACAGGCTCTTACCCTCGGCCCCAATTATGCGCCCCTGGCTTACTTTCTGGTAGCTCAGGCGGAATTTGAACAGCAGAAATTCGAAGAGGCCGACCAACACCTGGAGCAGTACCTCCAGTCTGGCAAAGCCAAAGGTGATAGAAAAACGGAAGCCGAACGCCTGCAGGCTAACGCCCGCCTATCTGCCAATGCCCGTAATAATCCGGTGCCTTTTACCCCTCAAAGCCTGGGAGCAGGCGTCAATAGCGAGCTACCCGAGTATTTGCCTTCCCTGACCGCCGATGGCGAAAAACTGGTCTTTGTGCGGGTCGTTGGCCGACAGGAAGATTTTTATCTTAGCCAAAAGAAAAACGGCCGTTGGGAAGAGGCCATTCCCCTGGAGAATATTAACCACCCTCAATTGAGCGAGGGCGCCCAGAGTATCGCCGCCAATGGGAAATCTATTGTATTCACCGCTTGTGAGCGCAAGGATGGTTTGGGCCGTTGTGACCTTTATATCACCGAAATTAAGAACGGCCAGTGGCAACCCGCCCGCAACCTGGGTAGCCCCGTCAATACCAAAGGCTGGGAGTCGCAACCCTCCCTCTCTGCCGACGGCAATACGTTGTATTTTGTCAGTGACCGCAAAGGAGGCCAGGGGTTGATCGATATCTGGGCTAGCAAAAGAGACGCCGCCGGTAACTGGGAAGAACCGACAAATCTCGGAGCCTCCATCAATACCGCCGAACGGGAACAGGCCCCTTTCATTCATCCGGATGGCCAGACGCTGTACTTCATGTCAGATGGACACCCCGGCCTGGGCGGCTTCGACATTTACTTTTCCCGACGGCAGCCCGATGGCAGTTGGAGCACTCCTCAAAACCTGGGCTATCCGATCAACACCGAAGCCAACGAAGGCGCCTTCATCGTCAGCCTCGACGGCCGCACCGCCTACTTTTCCACTGACCGCGCCGGCGTGGTGGACAGCCTGATGCCCGAAGACAGAAAGCTGCTGCGCCGTGCTTCAGATATCTACAGCTTTGAACTCTACCCGGAGGCCAGGCCGAAGCCGGTAACCTACGTGAAGGCCATCGTCCGGGAGGCCGGCACGCGCCGCCCGCTCATTGCCGAAGTAGACTTCATCAAGCTGAAAAGCGGCCAAAGCCATGTCCAGGCCCAAACCGATGAAGAGGGCGAATTCCTGGTCGTATTGCCCATAGGAGAAGACTATGCCCTCAACGTCTCTAAACCAGGCTACCTCTTCCACTCGGAAAACTTCGCCCTCTCGGAAGCTGGCAGCCTCACTGAACCCTTCCTGCTGGAGATCGAGCTTATCCCTATTTCCGAACCCACGGCCGATGCGCCCACACCCAAACCGGTCATCCTGAAAAACGTCTTCTTTGAGACTGGCTCCGCAGCCCTGCTCCCAAAGTCCACCTCTGAACTTATCCGCCTGAAGGATCTACTAGAGGAGAACCCCAACCTGACAATCCGCATCAACGGCCATACCGATAATGTGGGTTCGGAGGAGGACAACCAACTGCTTTCGGAAAACAGGGCTAAAGCGGTTTATGATTTTCTGGTGGAAAAAGGGATTGATAAAGAACGGCTGCGGTACAAAGGCTACGGAGAAAGCAAGCCTATCGCTTCCAACGATACACCGGCCAGCCGGCAGGAGAACCGGAGGACGGAGTTTGAGGTGGTGCGGGGAGGCCAGCGTTAATCGACATTTTCCCATTGCCGGTTAGCTCGCTCTGAATTTTCCCTGATTTATTCTGATCAGGCGCCTCAGAGGCGCCAGTCCAGATATGAGCGAGGAGCGTAAAGTTGCCTGCTTCGGCAAGATTTTTTTAAATTGCAGCCACGGAAACAATATCCCCAAATGAATAAAGATAGCCAGGATCTTTTGGAAGCATTGCTGGCCGGTGACAATGAAGGCATCCGGAAGATTTATCGGTTGTATCTGTCCCGGGCAGCCAACCTCATCACCCGCAACGGCGGCAATGCAGACGACGCCAAAGATATTTTCCAGGAGGCGCTGATCATCATTTACGAAAAGGCAAGCAAGCCCGGTTTTAGCCTCAATAGTTCCCTGTACACCCTTATCTATGGCATCTGCCGGAACCTATGGGGCAACCGGCTGCAAAAAAAGTCAAATAGCAACGTAACCTTTTCCGAAGACGACAAATACAGATTCGACCACGATATAGAAAAGTCGATAGAAGAAGCGGAGGAAAACCGGGTCTTCTGGGATGCATTCGGCCAGCTCGGCGAGGACTGCCAAAAACTCATGCGGCTTTTCTTTGATAAGACAAGGATGGAAAAAATCGCAGAATTGATGGGCTACGGCAGTGTGAGTTACGCTAAGAAGCGTAAATTTCAGTGCAAAGAGCGCCTCGTCAGCCTGATTAAGGCCGACGGCCGGTTTCAAGAATTGAAGCTGTAGCCTTATTTTAATCAAATAACATGAACAAAGAGCAACTATATGAGGCCATAGAAGCTTACCTGGAAGGAAAGCTGACGGCAGAAGCTCGCCGCGCTTTTGAAAAAGAAATGGCTGCCGACCCACTGCTCGAAACAGAGGTCGCGCTTCACCGGAGGATGCAGCAGGAACTGGGCAAATCCGGCAAGGCCGAACTGAGAGAACAGCTCCAACAGATTGCACAGGAGTTTCCACTGGAAAGAAAAAGGGGCAACACCATTTTACGGCTGATGCCGGTGTGGGGAGCAGTGGCCGCGGCTATCATTGCCGCCGTCATCTGGTGGGCCTGGCCGCGCGCCGGGCAATCCACCCTGCAACAGGGCCCGGCTATCGTTTCCGATACTCCCCCTGGTGGGCAAACGACTGTTTCGGATTCTCTGGTGGCAGTCCAACCTGCTCAGGAAAAGGAAGCGGAGACGATTCCTTCACAGCAACCGAAACAGCCCTCTACCGCCCCACCGGGGACTGACCCCTTCCGGCCTAATCCCCAATTGGAGGGCCTGGCCGCTGCCGAAGGCGGCAACGCCAACTTTCTCGTTTCCGCCACCGCCGACGCGGCGCAAACCACCTCAGAAAACTTCCGGGCTACCGTGGCCGGCACCCTTCGCGCTG
>JAGQXQ010000420.1:2540-5555 GCA_020436535.1 Phaeodactylibacter sp. | reverse complement strand
CCGTCTCCCAGGCGGCCTATGAATCCGGTTTTAAAGACCCGAATTACTTTTCTCGTTGCTTCAAAGAAGAGTTCGGATTGAACCCGAAGGATCTGCGCTCCTAAACCTTCATTTGGAACAATAATCCAGATTTTTGGAACAATAGTGAAGATATTCCCAACAATATAGTTGCATCTTTGAGAGGAGCATTGGCGCCACCAGGCCAAACACCTAAAACTCAGAGGCGTCCTACTCACCCCAAAAAAGCAAAGCCGCTACGAATCGGGGCTTTATCAAATAAAGGGGAATTAGGTTACACTGAAAGGGGGGTAAAAAACACTATGACTACGTAAGGATTCGCCACGGCATTCCGCTGGCGAAGTTCATACAGCTTCTAACCCATTGCCCCCCATTTCTTTGAATTTGCATAACAACTTTCTATAGAGAGAGGGGACGCCAAATGGCGCCCTCTTTTTTTACTCCACCCACCCCTCAACAAACAAGACCTCCGCCTTCCGCTGCCCGTGAAAATACACCTTCACCTTTTTGTAAAAATACCCCAGATCGCGAGCGTCATATTCAATGGAAATGGCGCCGATGCTGTCTGGCGGAACAGCTGCCGCCTCCCAGTCGGGTACCGTACAACCACAGGAGGTCCGCACGTTGTCGATAATCAGGGGCTCGCCACTAATGTTGCGGAACTGGAAGTCGTGCCTCGCCGGTTTTTTTTGCGGGATATCCCCAAAATCATATGTATTCTCGGTGAGCCATTCGACTTTTGGATCAGCTGCCGGCTGATGGCCCGGCCCCAAAGGAGTGCTGAATGCCAGGAGCAAAAACGAGAAAAGAGAAAGTAGGAATAATCGAGCCTTCATACTGCCTGATTTTTTATATCTAACGGTGGCAAGTGCGAAAAAGTGTAGGGCGTTGAATAACTGCACACTGTATATACACCTCTTATTCCCCCTGCTCCAGTACCTCCCAGGTATGGTCTGAAAGGAGTTCGACGGTAGCCATAAACCGATAGGGCGGGTTCTGCCCCCATTCCTGAGGAGAAACCATGGAGAGCACATAGTCTCCTTCACTGCGTTCGTAGAGGTGGTAGGTAAAACCAATGAGGGGTTCAAAATTCATCTCGGCCTTGTAGATCAGCTCGGATATGGCAATGCGGCTTTGAATGGCTTTTGCCTGTTGGGCCAGCAGTTCGATCTGCTTTTTGATCTGGCCGAGCTGCATATCGGTTTGTTTGTACATAGCTGTTACCGCACGCCCCTTGGCCTTCCCTTTATCCATTGGTTTGATCTCCACGCCTCCCACGGTATGGGCATAAGGCAAGAGATGTGGGTCTTGGGTGATCTTATCCTCATCAATGGGATTGATAAATTCTTCCGGCTGATTGTTCTCTTTTTGCTGCATGGTATGGTTTAGCGACTGCCTTAGATGCTCTTAAATATATGCGTCCTATAGAGAATTGCCGAATCGTTGGAATTGTTCATTTTTAAGCCCGGCTTGAGTTGAAAGCAAAAAAAAGCCGGAGGCCCCAAAAGGAGGAACTCCGGCTTTTTTTTGATTCACAACAAGTTTACTTCAGCCGCAGCGTTGTACTGCCGGCCAGGTAGCCCTTGTTATACACTTCGACCTTATAATTGCCTTCAGCGAAGGATTGGTTGGGAGACCAGAGCGTACAGACCTGCTGTTCGTTCTGATTGTAATCCACCTCTTCTGCCTGGGTATAGCGGATCTGCTCCCCATTGGCGCTATTAGTGAAGATGCCGGACCCCATTTCCTCGATTGCCAGCGTTTCGCCCAGTGGGCTGATGATGCGAACCAGGAACTGTTCATTCCCCGGCTCCGCCACTTCGTTGACGGACGTCTTGAAACAGACCTGCAACTGGTCGACATTCTTGGCGCTGCTTCTGGAGACGGCCTTGCCGCTGCCCTTCATCTTCATCCCGGTCGCTTCCAGTTCATTGACCTTGATCACCGAGGCGATGTTCACTTTTTTGGCCAGGTACGAACGCTCCGCTTCGATGTTTTCCTTCTCACTGGCCAGCGCGGCCTTGGCAGAAGAAAGTTCCATATTGCGGACACGGGCGGAGTCCAGGTTCGTATTCAGCGACATATTCTCCTCGCTGAGTTCGGCAGTACGGGCAGTAAGCTCTTCGTTTTCCTGACGTAGCTGATTGATCTCCGCCAGATACTGTTCAACCTGAGCGGTCAGGTTTTTGATCTCCTTACGGGCCTGGGCCAGGTTGCGGCTATCGCGCAACAGTGCCTCGATACGGTCTTTAGAATCCTTGAGTTCAGATTTTTGTTGTTCGATCAGTGAATTGAGTTCTTCGTTGCTGCCGCGCAACTCTTCCAGTTCGGAGAGCGACTCGTAGTACTGCTTCTCCAACTCTGCTTTAAGCTGCTCGGATTCGTTCAATTCGTAAGACAAGTTGTTGTTGGCCTTGTTCTTGCTCACAAGGTTAGCCACCAACACAATACAAAGGATAGCCAGCACCGCAATGGTAACGATAGCCGCTATTTTGAGTTGATGTTGAGACTTATCTTGCTTGCCAGGGCCGGAGTTAGTGGGTGTAGGACTTGGACTGCTAGTAGCCATAATTTTTTAAAAATTTGTTTAGCTAAAAGTTAGTTAAGATGCGTGTTTTAAGATGCGATTAAAACGGCGCCCTATTTTAGAAAATTGTATGCCGGCAAAATAATTTTTCTGTTTTCAGCCCCGCGAATCCTGCTTTTATGTGGATTCATCAGCTGATCTGCCATTGGTTTCGGGGCTTTTTTCTTAGCTTTGGCTGTAGGAGGCACTCGCCTTAAAAACCCTTAAAACTGCTCCATCATGCCTGAAAAAATCGATATCGCCAATATACTTTTCCTGGATATTGAAACCGTTTCCGGCAAACCGGAATTTGAAGGCCTGGGTGAAGACTTCCAGGAATTGTGGAAGATCAAAGCCCGGCAACTGGCGCGTAATACCGACGAGGAAGAGCCTGATTATGCAGCGCTCTACAAGGGCCGCGCCGCCATCTT
>JAGQXQ010000420.1:278-2532 GCA_020436535.1 Phaeodactylibacter sp. | reverse complement strand
GCCGAGTTTGGCAAGATCGTCTGCATCTCTGTAGGTGTCGTATACCGGGATAAGGAAGACCAACGGCTCAAGGTCCGACTGAAATCCTTCGCCAGCGAAAACGAGAAAGAACTGCTCTACGAGTTCTCCCAGATGGTATTCAAATTCTATAACAACCCCAATAAACATGGCTTCTGCGGCCACAACTCCAAGGAGTTTGACATCCCTTACATTTGCCGCCGTATGGTCGTCCACCAATTACCATTGCCTACGCCTTTCAACATCTCCGGCAAAAAACCATGGGAAACCAACCACATCCTGGACACCATGGAAATGTGGAAATTCGGTGACCGCAAACATTATACCTCCCTCAAATTGCTGGCGGCCGTGCTGGGATTCCCTTCCCCCAAAGACGATATCGACGGCAGTGACGTCGGCCGCGTCTACTGGGAGGAAAAGGACCTGGAACGCCTTTCCCTGTATTGTGAGAAAGATGTGCTGGCCACCGTGCAGCTCTACCTGCGTTACAAGTATATGCCGCTGTTGGAGGAAGATCAGGTGTTGCATGTGAAATGATGGGGTGTTGGGGTATCAGGGGATCGGTGTTGTAGTGTATCGGAGAGCAGGTTATCAGAGGGCATTTGGAGGATTACTACACTAATACACATTCACTGATACACTCTAAAGAAACCTTTCCCCCAATCCTATCGTCGACCCAGTTCATATTACTCGCCAAAAAGACTAAATTTGCGCCCGTAAAAATCCAATACGTGATGAATTTTATTGAAGAACTCAAGTGGCGGGGCATGTTGCAGGACGCAACACCCGGTGTTGAAGAAGCCCTCAACCAGGGCATGATGAAGGGCTACATCGGCTTTGACCCTACCGCCCCGGCCCTAACTATCGGCAACTATGTACAGATCATGCTGCTCGACCTCTTTCAGCGCTCCGGCCACCAGCCGGTCGTACTGATGGGGGGCGCCACCGGCCGCATCGGCGACCCGTCTGGCAAAGATGCCGAAAGAGAACTGAAAACCTACGAAGAGCTGGACGGCAACCTGGAACACCAGAAAAACCAGATCTATAAATTCCTGGATTTTGAAAAGAGCCCCAACCGTGCGCTGTTGGTCAACAACCTGGATTTCTACCAGCAAATGAACGTGCTCGACTTCCTGCGCGACGTAGGCAAGACCCTGACCGTCAACTACATGCTGTCTAAAGAATCCGTACAGAAGCGGTTGGAAACCGGCATCTCCTTTACCGAATTCAGCTACCAGCTGCTACAGGCCTACGACTTCCAGGTGTTGTTCCAAAAGCACGGCGTCCGCCTGCAGATGGGGGGCTCCGACCAGTGGGGCAACATTACCTCCGGCGCCGAATTCATCCGCAAGAACCTGGGGGAACACGCCTTCGCCATGACCACGCCGCTGCTGACCAAAGCCGACGGCTCCAAGTTCGGCAAATCCACCGAGGGCAATATCTGGCTGGACCCGGAACTAACTTCCCCCTATCAGTTCTACCAGTTCTGGATCAATGCCGATGATGCGGATACACCCAAATTCACCCGTTACTTCACGTTGAAGTCCCGCGAGGAGATCGAAGCCCGGGAGAAAGAGCTGGCCGACAACCCACAGGAACTCAAACGCCTGCTGGCAGAGGAGCTGACTATCCGTGTTCACTCGGAAGAAACCTACCGCTCCGTGCTCAAAGTAACAGAGCTGCTGTTTAACCGGCAGGCCGGCAAAGCGCAACTACTGGAATTGGGCGAAGGTGAGCTGGCCACTGTCGCCGCCGAGATCCCCAGCTTTGCCATCGATAAAAATGTCCTGGCCAACGGCGTCAATATCGTCGACCTGCTCGCGGAGCACACCGCTATCGTCGCCTCTAAAGGCGATGCCCGCCGAGCCATCAAGGGCAACGCCATTAGTGTGAATAAAGACAAGATCAGCGATCATGAAACAACGGTTAGCCACGAGGCGCTGCTCCACGGTAAATACCTGATGGTGGAAAACGGGAAAAAGAATAAGTATATCGTGGTGGCGGAGTAGGAGTAGGGGTGAGGGTATATTGGTGTTGTTGTGTATCAGTGTATCTGGGAGGCCACTACGGAGAAACTCTCTCAAATGAATGAGGGAATGAGGGAATGAATAGAGTGCGATGCTAAAATGTGCCCCCTCTAGTTTATGGGCCTTGTGGGCCTAACGCGGGTTTATGGGCTTGTGGAGTGCCAATTGGGGTTTATGGGGTGCCGAGGGATGGCCGAAGTTTATGGCGC
>JAGQXQ010000420.1:0-211 GCA_020436535.1 Phaeodactylibacter sp. | reverse complement strand
TGGGCACGGTGAGAGGGCTTATAAAACCTGCGCATGTTCCCAGGCTGGTATAAACCCTCGCAAGCTTCCAAGCAGGTATAACCCCCTGTCTGCCTGTTGTTTGCCATAACCCCAGATGGGGCACAAAAAGGAATCGCGCCCAATGAATAAGAATAAAATATGTTTGAACTTGAAAGTCAGGATCAATTACATATTGAAATTATTCAATCAT
>JAGQXQ010000419.1:2991-3377 GCA_020436535.1 Phaeodactylibacter sp. | reverse complement strand
ATTTTCAGTGATTTGCGAATTGCGAACAGCGAATTCCGAGCACTCCCCCCCCCGCAACACCTTTAAACTCCTTTACCGCCCCTTTAACCCAAGCACCTCTTCCTTTTTCTGGTTCAGCCAGTTCAACGCCTGAATGTTGTGCTCATCGTCCAGTAGTTTTGCCACCTTTTGGGGATCAGTATTGGTATCCCCATAATATCGGGCCAGGGTCCGGCACTTCTGCACAAACCTCAGGAAAGAGATTGTAGCAGCCTTCGACCAGACCTTTTCCCGGCCCAGCCATTTTTCAAACGTATCAAAGAAGTTGAACAGGTAGGATTGGTAAGAATCATCCTTCAGGTACAGGTCGAAATACACCTGGGTGGCCAATACCCGGCTGATCATTT
>JAGQXQ010000419.1:0-2898 GCA_020436535.1 Phaeodactylibacter sp. | reverse complement strand
CGGCCCAACTGGAGCAATCGGCCCGTATCTTTTTATCGAGGTGTTTCGTGTAGGTTTTGATGAAATGGGCGGTGAATTCAAATGTACCTTTCGTGTTACTGGCGGCCACGATCGTGGTGTAAGTGTTGCGGGTCAGTTTCCCCTGATGCAGGAGTACACCCATCTTTAACCCCAACTGATAGAGCGGCAGGCATTCCGTGATATCGAGTTGGCCGGATTTGATGAACGACATGGTGTCGTTGAGCAAGGATAACAGATGGAGCTTTTGTTCTTTTTCGTTCAGTTGGCCCATGCTATCCAACAGCGTTGAACGCAGTTCCCAATACTGGGCGATGCGGTTTTCTTCCGCATAGGCAAACCGCATTCTATAAAGATCGAGGGAGGGGTGCCGGATGCCTTCACTGACGGCCTTCCATTTTTTTAGCTCGCTTTGTACCTCGTGGTTTTCTCCTTGCAGGAGCCGGTTGCGGGAGATCTTTTCGTTGATGACGGCGGCTTTTTCCAACAGGTAGAGCAAGTCGAGTTGTTCCCCCATTTTCACGATCGGGGAACCGCCTGGCTGCATGCGTGGGTTCTGGTTGGGGTGGTGGTAGATTCGGCGGTACAGTCGAAACAGATCGAGGTGGCCCTCCCAATCTTTAACTTCTTTTTCTTCCAGTCGGCTAATTTCGTGCTCAGCGTCTCTGAAGAACCACTCGTCCAGATGCCGGCTTTGAAACTCATCTGCCAGCAGCCCTTTTTGCAGCCCGTCGTTACGGGAGAAGCGCTGGAAAATGAGGAATTTTTCCGCCGCCAGATATCCCTCCGACATCAGATTGTTCATTCTCCGATCGCTGAATTTGCCATCGGGCAGCACCTTGCGGAACAGCTTTTCCTTGGTCAGCTTCGCATCCTCAAAGTCCGGGTGATACCTTTTCAGCCGGCCCAAAAGCCGGATCAGGCCTTTATTGGTATTGCACCAGGGCGATTGCAGCCAGGTGTCGAAGGCCTTGAGCTCCGCCTCGTCGAAGGTTTGGAGCAGGCGTACGAATTTTGAAGAAAAAATAGCGGACATTGTTATGGTGGATTGATGCTGGTAAAGTTATGATAACTAGATGATTAAATATAAAAATTGTTAAAAATTATTATTCTTTTTGTGGTAATCCCCTGAAAATGTCTTTGGCAATCAGGAGATGTTTTTATCATATTGGAGCTATAAAGTAAACATACGTAACTGTTTAGGTATTCCGGTTTTATCGTTTTCCTGCCTGCTCGCCGCAGGTAGGCAGGCCGGTATTGCGGCCAGGTGCTTTTGGATGCCGTCTCCGGCTCTCAACGGTGGGCCTCCAGGTAACCGCAATACCAAAATACCATTATATCTAAATAGGTACCAACATACTCTAACTCTAAAAGAGCTCACCGGCTTATCTCCTCCATCCATACATTTGACGCTACAGGCTTAGTAAATACGTGGAATATAGGTAACCTTTTACCACCCATTTAAATATAAAACCGAATACTAGTTCTCATGACTAAACCCAAATTAATATGAAACGCATATCCATCTATTCAGCTACCGTCTTAACCTTTGTTTTCTTCACGGTATTTTTCTCCGGCTGCAAGGGCGACAAAAAAACTACAACTGCCCAGCCATCCACACCGGCAACAGAAGTGCCGGAAACGCCGAACCCACCACAACCGGCCACTGCGGATGCTACCGATACCGGCAATACCGCTGACTCCGATACTACCGGTACGGACGGCGCTTCCTCCGCACAAACGGGCGCCGCCGAGCAACCAGCCCCCAGGGAGAAAATAGAGGTCGCCCCCATCGACAATTCCGGCCCTCAATCCGTGACATCCACCACTGCCCCCGGCGAAAAGCTGAGAGACCGTGCCGTAGACGACGAGCGGCTGTCCATCGTGCTCGACCTGATCGCCCAGGATTTGGAAGCCCAAAAACTGGAATACAAAAGCGAACTCGGACAGGACTGCTCCGGCATCTACCACAAGATCAAAGACCAGATACAGCGGAAGGTCAAAGCCTTTGGCGATAAGTCGAAATACATCTATCCGACTTACACCGAGGACCGCAATACCCGTCAGATTGCCACCTGGTACCACCGCCACAACAACCTATACATCGTGCAGGACCCTCTGGCCGACCGCAACAAAATCCGCCCCGGCAGTGTGATGTTCTTTGCCCGCACAGATGAGAAATTCAGCAAGCCCGACATTGCCACACTCACCAACGCCGACGTATTCCAACACGACCAAGCCGCTGGAAAGGGGAAAATATATCATGTGGGAGTAGTCACCAAGGTAGAAAAAGATGAGAATGGCAACGTGGTGCGCTACACCCTGATGCACGGCCGCAATTCTAAATATACGGCCTCGCGCACCAGCGGCAACTACGACGGGCCGGGCGGATACAAAAAGACCTTCGCCAAGTTTCCGTTTGGGAACTGGAACCAGCAGTGGGTGGCGGTGGCGAATATTGAGACGCCGGTGGAGTGATGGCCCAGTGATAGGTAAAACGGCATAGAATGTAAAAATTAAAATGGTGTTTAAGCCGGTTTTTCGAAACAACTCTAAAATATTTTAAAATGAAAATTTTCACCCTTTTTTTGATAGCCACGCTCGTTACAATGGGTTTCGATAGTCTGGAAGCACAGCAAACTTCAGTAACGAGAAATGAAACACTATCGAATAATGACCGACTATCTTCCGAAGATGGCAACTTTTATGCAACTATTGAACGAGAGGAAGGAACTGCTACTTCCGGGCAAATCGCCGTACGCAAATCAGGAGATAACAGCCTGGTTTGGGGCATCAATAATTATGCTTCACGGATTGAAGCCAAAAATCGAGAAGGGCGCTTTTGCATTGATTTACTTGACCGCTCCTACGCCAATTGGT
>JAGQXQ010000418.1 GCA_020436535.1 Phaeodactylibacter sp. | reverse complement strand
ATAACAAAGCTTTTACTGGCCTACTACTCCTGCAAAGTTGTACGGATAATTGTCATTTTGTTTTCATGATGGGTGATGTTTTTGCCATTAATTCATTAGAGCATGTTTGGAGGTGGTGCTTTGGAGGCGAAAATGACTGGTTTTGGGTTCTGATGAGGCTCATTTTCGAGCGCATAGCAGCGCTATGGGCGAGAAAATAGCTGAAATCAGGTTCCAAAAGCGGGCATTTACAGCCCAAATGACTACCTCCAAACATGCTCTTAGGCTGCACCAACCCGGCGAGTTTCGGTCGCATGATTTAGTCCAGGATTTTCGTCCTCTATTGGCCCTTGCCTCTAAACAAAAATGTGTAATCAGAAAAAGCACAACCAGTATAAATTATCAACACCTTGTTGAAAAATTATGCAAAGGTCTTGCAACTATATATTTTCAAAGTAGGTTCTTGTTTGAAATTGGACTATTCAAAACCATAAATAAAACAAGAATGGGAGGTTTCCTTCAAGCGCAATTTGACAAATTCCACGGCAATATCCGACTGAGCAACCTCAATGAGAACCGGAAGCTTCAGGAAAAGCGGGACCTGCTCTTTACAGAACTCGTCGCCTGGCTGAAAGATAACGATAAGCCGCTCTGTGTGAAGTTCGACCAGGGTAGCTATGCCATGAACACCGGCATCGTTCCTACCAACGGAAGAGATTACGATATCGATACCGCCCTGGAATTTCTGCTGGACATAAAGGATTATCCGAATCCCACAGTGGTAAAGGGCTGGGTGGTGGAGGCATTGAGCAACCACCCCAACCGCACCGTTATTTGTAAAACACCTTGTGCCCGGGTTCAATACCATAAGGATGGTGAAGAGGATTATCATGTCGATTTTGCCATTTATGGAAAGTACTACTTCCTGGGTATCGAACAAGGGCTTAAACTGGCAAAGGGGAGGTTGAATTCCAATGCCGAAAATAAAAAGTGGGAAGAGGCAGAACCTAAAGAGCTTAAGGAGCTGCTTCATGGCAGGTTCGAAAATGAGCATAAACGGCGGCAGTTCAAACGGGTGATCCGGTACTTCAAACGCTGGAAAGACTATAATTTCTCTGCCGATGGCAATAAGGCCCCGACCGGGATCGCGCTGACGGCAATGGCCTACAATTGGTTTGAGCCCCAGCTAAGAATAGACTGGAATGGTAAGCCACAGGATATCGACGACCTGCAGGCGATGAAGCAATTGGTTGGCCAGATCGTAACAAAGAACTACGGCCTCGACGTCCGTTTGCCCGTAAAGCCTTACAACGACTTATTGGAAAAAATGAAGCAAAGCAACAATCATGTTGAGGATTACAAAAAGAAAATGGACGAGCTGAAGCAGGCTTTAGCCGATGCTGCGGCAGCAGAGCCGGATGACCATGCAGGCGCCGAGATATTGCAAAAGATACTGGGCCCCGATTTCTTGGTTCCGGACAAAAAAGACACTTCCGAAAAGTCGTCGGAGCCGGCAATAATCCCTTCTACCGAAAGTGCGTGATTCCATGTCTACGGATAAACTGATTGGGTACCTGTCGGCCATTCCTGAAATTGAAGAGGCCGCCCTTCATTCCTTTGAAGCTGGAGAAGGATGCCGGTTGCGGGTAAAAGTCAACACCCTGGGGCGAACGTTCAGCCTGGAGTGGGAGTTCGACCCTCATTTCCCCTATGTTTTGCCTGAGGTGCGGCTAACTGAACGTAGGTGTTTTGGATTCATTCCTCATATCGAGCCTGACGGGAAGGTATGCTATTTGGATAGACAGGAATCTGTTGTTGACCCGAAAAGGGCCGGGCAGGTAATCAAAGAGTGCTTTGATTTGGTCATAAAAACGCTGGAAGCTTCAACCACAGGTAAAAACCGGCAGGATTTCCTCAAGGAGTTTGCCTCCTATTGGTGTTTGATGCCCAACCTGGTGAAGGGGTACTTTTCTTTGATCAACACGCCTCTATCCCAAATCACCCTTCTGAATGGTATAAAAACCAATCGCGGCTATTTCATTACTGAAGAGGAAACTGGAATCCAGTCTTTTTTCAAAAATATTGGGGCCAGGCCTGCTTCTAAGAAAAAAGAGCCATGGGCCTGCATCCCCTTACCTTACAATAAGCCTTTGTACCCTCCTGATTACGAAAAGGAATTGTCTATTGTGGAATTGAGAGAAATGCTCCTTTCCCATTTGAACGAAAAGGAATGGGAAATACTCAAGTCCGCTTTGACGGATAAACCAAGAGCCCAGCTGTTAATTCAGAACCCCATTGGGGAAGGGGATCATTACTTGCTTGGCTTCCGGTTCGATCAGCCCCACCGTAATGCGCACCCTCTGTTTGATGATGGTTTTAAAGGAAAACCGACGCCTGTCGTGATATCCCCAGTTGACCACAAGTCCTTAGCCAACAGAGGAGGAGCGTTTGACTGCCTGGGGCATTCATCTGTTCTGGTAGTAGGATGCGGCGCCATCGGAGGCGCCCTTTCAATGCAATTGGCCCAAACCGGGATCGGGCGCCTTACTCTGGTGGATCCCGACAAATTGATGCCCGAAAATATTTATCGGCATGTTTTGGGCTGGCAACAGATTTCCAAACATAAAGCCGGGGCGCTTAAAAAATTAATATCCAGACAGATGCCTCATGTAAAAGCTGAAGCACTTAACTGCAAAATTGAAGATCTCCTGAATAGACCCGGCTGGTTCTCCGCTTTTGACGCCATTGTTGTTGCAACCGGATCTCCCAACTTGAACAGGCTGTTGAACGGATACTTCCTGGAGAAATGCCCCGGAAAGCCTGTCGTTTACACTTGGTTGGACCCTTACGGAATTGGCGGGCATACCCTGGTCACCAATAACGGCAATACACCATCAGGTTGTTATGCTTGTCTATATACTGACCCAGATTCTGGCATTGGACATAATAAAGCATCTTTTGCTGCTCCGGGGCAATCTTTTCATAAAACCCAAAGTGGATGCGACGGGCTGTTTATTCCCTACAGCACTCTCGATGCTCAACAAACAGCTATTCAGGCCACAAGAACCGTTGTTAAATTGCTGCTAGGGGAACTCCAGGGTAATCCCTTGCTTTCCTGGAAAGGAAATGGCGAGACATTCTTAAAGGCTGGTTATTCGCCTTCTGATAGGTTCACCCTTTCCCAGGAAAAAATCAACGGCCAAGAATACCTTTATTCTCATAAAAACTGCCCGGTATGTTCATATAAAGTCCTGGAAGAAACTCATGAAAGAAGTCCGCGCCCCCTTTCCATTCATTTTCTTTGTAATAGTAGGAACCAGTGCCCTATGTGTCTACGAAGGGAACCTCGGAACTGGAAAATTGAGGAAGTTGAATGAGCATGCCCAAAAGGACTGGATAGATTGGCTATTCGAATAAAAACAAATCTATGTCAGGAAGAAAAAATATTAAGGCCGATGTCCGGCTTAGGCTTTGGGTAAGATCGGGAGGAAGATGCCAGTTTAAAGGGTGTAATGAAGTGGTTTACCGAAACGGGCTTACCCTTTCAGACGGCAATTTCAGCGAAGTAGCTCACATCATCGCCGCCAGCGAAGACGGGCCAAGAGGATTAGCCGATTCTGAAGAACTCCAGATTGATTACGACAACCTCTTGCTCCTTTGCAGCAGGTGCCATAAAGAAATTGACAGCCTGAGGAAATCGGGCCGGTACGATGCCCGCCTGCTAAGAGGCTGGAAAAAGGAACAGGAGGAGCGCATTGAACTAGCCACCAAGTATACTGGAGATATTCACAAGACTACTTTGGCTTCCCTGCAAATAAAAGTCGGCCCCCGCCTGGTTAATATTTCAGAAAGCCTGATGAAACAAGCTATTTTTCCAAGGTTTCCTCATAAACCTGACATCCTCATTAGAAACCCCGACTTTGACCGCAACCTGGGAAAACCCGAATTCGAACGACAGGCTGCCTCCATTAAGCAGGCAGTAGAGGCTGCCTTTCTGCCCCAACTAAGCGGATGGCCGATAGAGCATTTGTCCATTTTCGCTATTGCCCCAATGCCCCTGCTGGCCTTCTTCGGAAAGTGTATCGGCGATATTGTGCCATCCGAAATTTACCAGGCCCAGCGAAAGATAGAGGATTCTTTGGCTACCTGGAAATGGCCGGAAATGCTTCCAAAAACTATCGGAATCCACTTCCGAAAACTGGCTTCAGGATCAAAAGAAAAAGTTGCGCTGGTCATTTCTCTCAGCGACAAGATCCAGTCCGACAAATACCAGCCCTTTCTGGATAGTGGCTACACCATTTATGAAATTTCCTGCTCATCTCCATCTCAACACCTGGTGAGCCACCCATCCCACATCGAGGAATTCAGCAAGCAATACAGATCGGTTTTGAACGAGATTCAGTATCTCCATGGAAAAGATTGTGCCGTCAATATTTTACCAGCTATGCCCCTCTCTCTTGCCATCGAAGCAGGACGGGTGCTTCTTCCGACTAAAGATCCAGCTATCATTATGCATGAATTTTATCCGAAGAAGGGGTATCGGGAAGTCTTGAGAATAAATTAGAATTGGGAAGAACAGATATAACTGCTCACATATTGACAGAAGCTATTCCTTTCTCCCTCAACACCACCCTCCCATACCAAACCGTCAACAAACTATCAACTACTATCCCCACTCCAAAAAGCACCAGGATATTGAAAAAAGAAGGCGCCCAGTACGCTCCCTGGTACAACAAATAAGCGATGCCATATACCCCCAGGTTGGTCAGGATGGACTGGTAAGCCAGGTATTGGGTCTTGCCCAGGCCGATGAAGAGCGTGTCCAGCAGCAGCAGAGGTAGGTAGGAAGGTGGCGACAAAAGGCTGCTCCTATTGTGTAACAAACTTCTGGGCATTTGCTGGTCCGCGTAAATGTTTGCAGATGCGTTAAATACGCTAAAAAAAATGTATTTAAGAAATTAATTCATTAATTTGCAAAAAAATAGTAAATTCTAACTTTATGCTAATTGAATTCAACCTTGGAAACTTCTGGTCGTTCAAAGAGGTGCAGTCCCTCCAGATGCAAGCGGCAAAGATCCGGTCTAAATATCCGAGGGTTGACGACAATAATGTAGCAGGCATCGACGGGCAGTTGTCTTTGCTAAAAAGCAAGGCTATTTATGGCGCCAACGGCAGCGGCAAGAGCAACCTGGTGCGGGGCATGCACAGCATGCTGGCCATTATTCAGGATAGCCTGAAGGATGAACAGGTACTTTCCAAAAAGATTGCCCCTTTTCAGTTGAACGAGGAAGCTGTGAGCCAGCCCAGCTTCTTCCAGGTTTCATTTTTGCTCAATGGCCATATTTTTCGGTATGGCTTTGAAGCAGGCAAAGAACGAATTGCCTCCGAATGGTTATTCGGCAAGCCGCTGAACGCCAATGGCAAAGCCTACCGCGAACGTTATTTTTTTACACGGGAAGGGATGGGCATTCAGGCCAATGAGAGCCAGTTCAAAGAGGGAAGCCGCTTTGCCCGGGTGGATGAAAACAATCTGCCTCTGTATCGGGAGAACGCTTTATTCCTCACCGTTTTAGCTGCATTCAACGGCCCGTTGTCCCGGAGTATCGCCCGCTATTTGGGAGAGAACCTGGTAGTGGTTCCGGCTTTCAGCGATCCGCTGTTGCGGGATCAGTCGCTCAGCAGGATGAAGGAGAAGGGCTTCCGGCAAAAGCTAACCAGCCTCCTAAAAGGCGTAGACCCCACCATCGAAAAGCTGGAAATGGTGGAACCGGAATACGGAGGCATGCCTGCGGGCTCTGAAACCCCAACAGGTAACGCGAAAGGAAAGGCTGGTGATGTCGCCATTTACCGTTACCAATATTCCAAAGAAGGGAAAAGGGGTCGCCTGGCGCCTCTTCTGCTCAGCAGCCAGGAAGCGGAAGGGACGAAAAAGCTATTTTATTTCAGCGCCCTGATCTTCGATGTCTTGGATAAGGGCAAAACCGCCTTTATCGACGAGTTCGATGCTCGCCTGCACCCCCGCCTTACCCGCAAAGTGGTGGAGCTGTTCCACAACCCGGATACCAACCCCAGGAATGCGCAACTCATCTTCGTCACCCATGATTCCAATCTGTTGGACGCCAGCCTCCTGCGCCGCGACCAGGTTACCTTTGTAAAAAAGGACAAATGCGGCGCCAGCGAATTGTACTCCCTGGTGGAATTCAAAGGCGTACGCAATACCGCTTCCTTCGAGAAGGACTACCTGATGGGCAAATATGGGGCAGTGCCTAATAACCTGAATATGGTTGAAGAAGCAGTTGAAAACTACCTGGCCAACGATTAAATGGAAAGTTGGCAATGAAAGAACCTATGCCCAATCTAAAATCGTTATATTTACTGTATCAAGCAAAGACTTCAGCATAATGAGTATAAGTATAGAAGCGCGAAAATTGGCAATCATCGAACGGCTGGCGGAAATGGAGGACGAAATCATCATCTCCCAGATCGAAAACCTCATTCAGCCTAAAGTGGATATCTGGGACGAACTCAATGCTGCCGAGCAGGAACTTGTCATGAAAGGTATAAAAGACCTGGAGGAGGGGCGCCGGGTTCCCCTTGAAGATGCTTTGAACCAGTTTCGTAAAGCAAAGTGATGAAGGTCTTCCTCTCTCAAACCGCTTATGATCAGGCCCAGGATATTGTTGACTACCTTGAAGAAAACTGGCATGAACGTGTACGTAATAATTTCCTGGACAAACTGGAACGCTCTATGGAGATCATCAGCACCATGCCTTTTGCATTTCCCCCATCCGAGAAATTCCCTGGTCTCCGAAAATGTGTAATTACTCCTCAAACTACCGCCTATTATCGGGTAGACGAAACAAATGATGAGGTGGAAATAATTACTTTCCTGGATAACCGGAGGCCGATAGGATAAGCTCTTTTGGAAGAAAGGTATCGCATAGTGGTATGCTGCATCAGCCTCTCCCCCTCTTGTCTCCAAGCTACCTCCTCTCCCCCTCCTCAAACCCCTCCCTAAAAAACTCCGCCAGGCTTCGGCGTGAGGCTTCGGCGTGAGACTTCGGCGT
>JAGQXQ010000417.1:1865-3500 GCA_020436535.1 Phaeodactylibacter sp. | reverse complement strand
GCCAGGCGCGTTAAACCAGAGCATGGCAAATATTATTACGCGTAAATGGGGGGGGGTGAAATAAAATAACGTTCTCATGGTGTTGGAATTATGGTTAAGAAATAGGGTCTCACGCCAGGTGCTTTAGGGCTACCATTATGGCGTTGGATAGGTTGGCCGTTGCCGGTTGTTTGTTGTCCCGGGAGCATAGGCCTTTATATCTTAACGTGAGGTTTGACCCCAGGTGGGTGGCTTTTAGCCTGATAGCTGGTTCCCTGGCCGGCAAGTGTACGATGTACATGGTGTACGGTGTACGACGCCAGCCCAATCGTACATCGTACACTTTCAGGTTCCTGTCCAGCTCCGTACACCGTACACAATTCCGGGCAAAAATCCGGATAGCAACCTGGAATCCAACACTTTATGCTCAAACCTCACGTTATCTTAATGGTACTGTCCATTGCTAAATGGGTAGCCCGCTGTAGTGCTTTGTGTTTTAGTTTTGAGTATTTCGATACCGACACCTTTTTCCGGGCGCGAACGTTGAGGGAAGGCGTCGCCTTATGCTTATGGCAAGTGTTTGTTTGGTTTGTGTGCGCGTTTGGGAAAGGGTAGAAAAAGAGATGATTGTAATATACGTTTATTGGGCAACAATGTCAATGGCAAGGAAGTGAAAGGTAGGTTAGATTTTCCGGATTTTCAGTATGTGTTTAGCGTCCAAAGATGTAGAAAGACTGAAAGCCCGCGCTCCAAACAGCGCTAAGTACACTGTAATTTACGCCCGGGCGTGGCTCAGGCTCAGCCCATGTGCCTGAATCACTCACGGGCATGGACGCCCGCGAGTGCAACATTAACCGGCAGATTGGTAGTTCGTTGATTCGGAAATTGAGCTTTTAGATTGGCTCTTCACCAATCAATGAATTCCGAATCACTCAATGATCTTAAACGTCGTCCGCCTATTCGCCTGATGTTCGTCCTCGGTGCAACGGGCGCAGAGGCAGTCCACTTCAGGTTGGCTTTCGCCGTATCCGCGGGCCACGAGCCGGGCCGGGTCGATACCTTTGGAAATTAAGTAATCGACAGCAGACTGGGCTCGTTTTTGGGAGAGGTCCTCGTTGTAGCGGTTATTGCCCCGGCAGTCTGTATGCGAGCCCATTTGGATGCGGATATCCGGGTTGAGCGCCAGGTTGCGGGCCAGGTCATTGAGGGTGGGCTGGGCGTCGGCCCGGATGTCCCATTTGTCAAAATCGTAGTATATATTTTCTAGGGTAATCTCCTTGTCGAGGAATATCTTGTCGAGCACGATCTCGATCTCGAAGGTCTGGACCGGGTTATTGGGGTCGCGGCCGATGCCTACGGTGGAGAAGGCCGCGTCGTTGTTGAGATAGTTCTCCCTGGAGGCCAGGAAGCTGTAATCGGTATTTTCCTCCAGTTCCAGGCGGAACATCCCATCCTCACCGACGGTGACGGTTTCTTTTTGCTTGTTAAATTGGATGGCTACCTCAGAACCAGGCAGCGGCTTGCGGCCCAGCACTTTGCTGTTGGGGTCGGTAGGGTTGTTGTAGATCTTTTCCAGTACGTAGCCCTCCAGGAGGAGCTTGTACTCGATCTCTTCGGGTATTTCCACAACCGGCGGCTCCGGAGGTACGACCTTAG
>JAGQXQ010000417.1:0-1717 GCA_020436535.1 Phaeodactylibacter sp. | reverse complement strand
TGAGGTTGTACGCCGGGGTCCAGGATCCGTTGCTCATCTGGTAACTCCGGAAAATATCCAGGCCGCCCATGCCGGTATGGCTATCGGAGGCAAAGTACAGGGTGTCGGCATCGATAAAGGGGAATTTCTCATCGCCGGGCGTATTGATGGAACGGCTGAGCAACTGGGGTTGACTCCAATTGCCGTCTCCCTGGCGGGTAGTGAAATAGATGTCATAACCGCCCCAGCCGTCGGGATGGTCGCTGGAAAAATAGAGGGTGTTGCCGTCGGCAGAGAGGCTGGGGTGAACGTAATTGACCTCTTCTTCTATGAAAGACAGAGGCTGTGGAACAGACCAGCTATTCCCGCTGCCTTCGCTAACCATCAGTTTGCAGTAGGCGTCTTCGTATTTGGCGTTGTTGAAGCAACGGGTGAAATAAGCTTCCGAATAGTCTTTGTTGAAGGCGACCGTTCCCTCGTTATTTTCGGTGTTGAGATTCTTGTCGAATCCGGTTACGCTGTTCGATTTCAGGTCGACCAGGAAAAGGTCGGAAAAGGCGTTGCCGGTCCAGTTATAGGTATCATCGCCCTCGCTGGCGGACCGGTCGGAAGTGAACACGAGTTGATTGTCTTTATACACAACCGGGGAGTAATCCGAATTGCCGCTATTAAAGCTAAGCACCTCTATTTCGTACTCCGGCGGCAGTGCTTTCCATCCCAAAGCGACCTGGCAGGCGCTGATCTCCCGTCGGTACTCATAAGGGCTGCCGATCTCGATGCCCAGGTCTTTGAAAGCGCGCATGGCTTCTTCGTACCGTTCCGCCCGTTTGAGGCCGTAGGCGTATTGTTTTAAGGCATCCACTCCAAACTGGTTATCGTAGGCGATTCGATACCAGCGAATAGACTGATCGCTCTTGTTCAAATGCCGGTAGGATTCCCCCAGCAGAAAGGCGATCTTACCCTGCTCTACGCGGCTCTTGGCCTTCTCGTATTCTTTTTGTAAAAGATCTACCGCAACGGCGTACTGTTTGACATCGACCGCGGTACGCCCGTCGCGCACTTTCATGGTGTAGGTACAGGCGGCAGTCAGTCCGATGAGGAGGGCGAGCAGTGTTAAGTTCCGGGCCATAGTATTAATTTTTAAGTGCCAGCCTCACGTACAAGGTAAGCCTGGCACTTAGATAAAACGCCAGGCAGGAAAATATTGTTGTAGAAAACCGGCGGCCGGGGGGTGGGATGTAGGCTGGCAGGCATTTTCGTGATTCGTCTAATTCGAAATATCAGGAATGGCGAATCACAGCATCCACCTCGATCTCCACCAGGAGTTCGGGGCCGATCAACCGGCTCACCTCCACCATTGTAGCGGCGGGGCGTATGTGGCCAAAAACTTCCCCATGAGCCCGGCCGATGGCTTCCCAGTCGGCTATATTGGTGACAAACAGGCGGGTGCGGACGACATCCTTGAAAGAAGCCCCGGCCTCCTGCAGAGCGTTTTCGATCTTTTCGAAAATATACTTAGCCTGGGCGTAGGCATCGCCGTTGCCCATGATCGTACCGTGTTCGTCCACCGCCGTAGTGCCGGAGACGAATACCTGATGGCCCACTCTGACCGCCCGGGAGTAACCGACGGTGGCTTCCCAGGGGGCGCCGGAGGAAATGAGTTGTCGTTGCATGAATTAGTATTAACTGGACTTTGGACGTAAGTCGGAAGTGCGAAGTCGGAAGTCGGAATACGGCA
>JAGQXQ010000011.1:4034-8634 GCA_020436535.1 Phaeodactylibacter sp. | reverse complement strand
AATACCACATGACTATGAGTATCTTACACTCCCATCTCGTATTTAGAGAAGCACGGACAACATCAGAACTGGCATCTCTTTTTCGGCTTCGTTATTATGGCTACCTCAAGAGCAGTTGTGCTACCCTGGTCCATCAGAATGAATATGGCCTGGAGTTTGACAGTTATGATTGGTATGCCTATCATCTGGGGTTGTTTCAGGAAGGCCCATATAGGGCTCAACCGATCGGTTATATGAGGCTTGTGCAGGATAAGCCCAGCCGCATGGCCTACCTGGTAAGCAGGCTGGCAGGGTGTTATCCTGAACTGCCGCCGCCCTTTTCTGCTGTTGCCGATGCTCCTCTGCCGATGATCGGCAGTTGCCAGGAGAAGGGACGGCTGCTCGGATGGTATCGTTCAAAAGAGCAATTGGGCCAGCGAGTCGTGGAAGGTAGTCGTTTTGTGTTTTCTCCGGATATCCGGGCCTCCGGATATGCCCGGTTTGTTTTCGAGTGCACTCTGGCCAGTACTTTTTATCGATATGGTTATGATTATGCACTGTTGGCGTGCCATCCGCGTCATGCTCCTTTTTACCTGCGGTATGGCTTTCAGCAGTTGTTGGATGGGGGCGCCAACAATTATAGAGGGTTGAGTGCCAGTGTTTTGGGGATTGCTAAAGGCGGAATTGCTCCCCAAAGGGGCGGCGGTATTGAGGTTATGGCCCGGCAATATAAGGCGAATGGGGGTATTTATCTGCTGCCGGGTAATTCAACCGTTGCCAAACCGGCGCCGAAAGTAGCTGCAATCGTGTAGAAAGATTGACTTATTGCTAAATCAACAAACGCACCAGTTTAGTATGGGCAAAATCATCAACACCATGGCCTTTATCACCCTGGCTTACCTGTTGCCTTTGGCCGGGCGCCCCGCTTTGATCGTGCATTACAAGATCGTGATTCTCCTTGGCGCCGCCCTGGCTGTTTTTCTGACTCAGCCTGGTTTTAACTTCAAAGAAGCCCGGAATGAACAAGAGCGGGACCGAAATTCGGTGCTGATCATTCTACTGCTGTCCCTTTTTTCAGCCGCCATTCCGGTGATGGAATGGGCCTATTGGCATCCCGGGCGCCACAGTGCGGTAGCGGTGGGCGCCGGCCTGGCGCTGATCCTGTCCGGGGTAACTATACGGGTATGGGCCATTCGTACGCTCGGAGCTTTTTTTACAGCAACGGTACAAATAATGGGCGAGCATCGGCTGGTTCGGAAAGGGCCTTACCGGTTGGTACGGCATCCCAGCTACCTGGGGGCATTTATGGCTACACTGGGCTGCGCCATTTTGTTGCAATCCTGGCTGGGCTTGTTCCTGGCTGCCGCAATGATGCTATTGGCGTATTCCATCCGTATAAAAGTGGAGGAGGAGGCTCTGGTCAAGGCATTTGGCGAGCAATATGTGGCGTTCCAGCAGGAGGCTAAAAAAATGATTCCCTTTGTCTGGTAAAAATGGCCATCAATTATTTCATTAGCATGCGCTGCAATTCAACTGATCCGGGTTTCAGGCGTTCTTTTTTGAAAAGGTAATAATGAAAACACTACAGTTCAAGACCAATATCAATTGCGGCAACTGTGTTCGCGCCGTAACGGGCTTTCTCAATGATGTGCCCTCTGTTCAGGAATGGGCCGTCGATACCGATAACCCGGATAAGATACTGACGGTTAAGGGGGATGGAGTGACGGTTGAAGCCGTGGTCGAAGCGGTGGAGGATGCCGGATTTGATGTAAAGGAAGTGATAGCCCGCTAATAAAACGAGGGGGGCGGGACGCCCCCCTGTCAAGACAAACAAAGCTCCCAATTACCTAATCCTAATATTTTTTCGCCCTCGGGCTTACTCCACTAATTTTTCCTTCATTCAGCAAACTCTCAGGATGCCCTGCCACCGTTTGTCCCTTTTCGGCAGACATTTGTATCTCGCCATGGTTCACGATAGTGCCGATGAGTAAAATCGCATCTTCATATTTTCCGACCCCGTCGATTGTCAGGCGGCCATTCTGAGTGACAGACAGCGTAGCGCCGCCCTGCACTTCCAGATAGTAGATGGGGCCAGCCTCGCCGTTGACCACCGGATAGAAACCTCCTCTGGATTCCGTATTGGGGATAAGAACCATATCGGTGATGCCGGGTATGCGGTTCTGACTCCAGTTTTTTGGGTTATTCCATTCCTGCTCCTGGCCCGGCGTCCCTCCTTTCCATACGTTTTGAGCGCCAAGTGTAGCGTGGGTTGCCAGTATAATTCCGAATACTGCGATAGAATTGATTAAATACTTCATGACAATTGGGTTTGGTGTTGAGATTCATAGCTTCTATTTTGGCAGCATACAGAAGGTTACCCGCTTTAGATAAAAATCTTTTGAACGCCAATTACCTTGTCTCCGCCAAGGCTGGCGCCGTGGAAACGGGCGAAGGGAAATATCAGATAACGGTGGCCGGCACTTTGCGGCCCCCTCTGTTCATATAAGTAGTACTTATTCTTTGGCAGGTATCCTAGTAGTAGGGCCTTCCAACTTGGAGCATTTGCTCCCACAGGAAATGGAGATGGAATCGATGGAAGTGGAAGAGTCGATAGGGAAGCGGCAGTGCGCCGTGGAGCAGCGTGATCGTGGGCAGGTAATGAGCACCACCTTCATAGGTTCATATAGTCTACCAAGTCAGAATTCATCAATCTTGGATTGGTAGACAATATACTATTCCCTGGTGCATGCTATTCGAAAGCGCTCTGCCGTTTTTCCCTGCCTGGGAATTCCTGGGAAGGAAAAAACGGCAGAAAGCACTATTCCGGCTCGAAGCCCAGGACGATGTTGAAGTCACCCAACGCCTGCAATGAGCGGTCTGCACCTACTTTGTCGAAGCCGATACCATAGTCAAAACCGAGTACTCCAAACATGGGCAGGAAGACCCGTAGCCCCATCCCCACGGAGCGTTTCACATCGAAGGGGTTGAAATCGCGGAATTCACGCCAGGAGTTACCGCCCTGGGCGAAGGCCAGCACGTAGATGGTGGAGCTGGGGTTGAGGGAAAGCGGGTAGCGCAATTCGAGTGTGAACTTATCGAAAAGCGGCGTCGCCGAAGTGCCCCCTGATGGGTCGCGGTTGGCTTCCAGCTCGTTGATCTCATAACCGCGCAGGGAGATAATGTCCACCCCGGCGAAGCCGAATTGCTGGTTGTTGATACCGTCGCCGCCCAGTTGGAAGCGTTCGAAAGGCGAGGAGCCGATCTCCCGGTTGTAGAAGCCCAGCAGGCCAATCTTGGCCTGGGCCTTGAGGATTAGGTTGCCTACGATGGGAGTATACCATTCAGCGTCGAAGCGCCACTTGTGGTATTCCAGCCAACGGAAGCGTTCACTTGCCGGTTGCTCGCTGTAGTCATCTTTACCGTCAAATAAGGAGTAGGGAGGTGTCAGCTGCAAGGACAGCGATATGCGGGAGCCCTCCTTGGGGAAGATGGGGTCGTTGATGGTCGAGCGGGCAATGGTTTGTTTAAGGCTGAAGTTGTTGTAGTTACCGTTCTGGACAATTTCGCCGTCATCGGAGCGGAAAAGGCCCCGCAGCCAGTTATCCAGCGTCAGTGTCTGTATATTAATGGCGGTGCTGGAGACGAAGTTGTCATCCGGCCACTTGAGGCGGGTACCCAAGCTGACCGAAGCCTGCTTGATATTGAAGCTCTGGTAGCTGTCCGTACCGCGGCGCCCGAAGGCAAAGCGGTTGAAGAATGTGGCTACGGTCAGGGAGTTGGGCTTTTTACCGCCCAGCCAGGGTTCGGTGAAGGACAGGTTGTAGGACTGGTAGAAGTCTCCATTGGTCTGGGCCCGCAGCGACAGGCGCTGGCCGTCGCCCTGGGGCAGCGGCTTCCAGGCTTCTTTGTTAAAGACGTTGCGCAGGGAGAAGTTGTTAAAGGAGACACCCAGCGTGCCGATCACCCGTTGGGCGCCGCCCCATCCGGCGGAGAGCTCTAACTGGTCGGAAGGTTTTTCCTCAACGGTGTATTCAATGTCCACTGTACCCCGCTGAGGGTTCACCGGGGTGTTGATGCCCAGGCTTTCCGGGTTAAAGTAACCCAGGTTAATGATCTCCCGCTGAGAGCGGATGATGTCGGAGCGGCTGAATTTCTGGCCCGGGCGGGTGCGTAATTCCCGGCGAATGACGTGCTCGTGGGTGCGGTCGTTGCCTTTGATCACTACTTTATCAATAGTGGCTTGCGGCCCTTCGAAGATGCGGATCTCCAGGTCGATGGAGTCGTCTTCCACGGCCACCTCGATGGGGTCTACCTGGAAGAAAAGGTAGCCGTTGTCCATATAGAGGGTACTGACGTCGCGCCCGTCCTGGCTGAAGCGCAGTCGCGTTTCCAGCAATTCTTTATTATAAACCTCGCCGGCTTCAATACCCAGCACGCCGGCCAGGGTTTCCGTATCGTAGATGGAATTACCTTTCCAGCTAATGTCCCGGAAGTAGTACTGGTTACCTTCCTCGAGATTGAGCTTGATCATCAGATCGCCATCTTCTTCGCGCCAGAGGCTGTCGCTGATGATACGGGCGTCGCGATATCCCTGGGTATTGTAGTAGGCGATCAGTTTTTC
>JAGQXQ010000011.1:833-3979 GCA_020436535.1 Phaeodactylibacter sp. | reverse complement strand
TGGGCTTGGTGCCCTTCATCTGCTTCGCCAGCTTCTTGTCCTTTACATTTTCATTGCCATCAAACGTGACGTCCTGGATCTTGACGCGCTCTCCCCGGTCAACATTAAAGGTCAGCATAACGGAATTGACCCGGCTGGAGTCCGGAGATTCGATCACCCGGCAATGGGTGTCGAGGTATCCTTTGCCAATGAAGAAGCCTTCTATGGCCTTGCTGGCATTGACCTTTACATTTTCTGTGACGATGCCGCCTTTAAGCAGGTACTTATCTACTTCATCATTGAGGTCGTCATGATAGGATTTTTTCACCCCCTGATAGGTATGGCGCGACAGGCGCGGCCGTTCCTGTACTTTGATCTCCAGGAAAATGATATCGCCAATGGCCTTTTCCTTGATGATCTGCACATCGGTAAACAGGCGCAGCTTCCACAAGGCTTTGATACCTTTCTGAATATCGGGGCCAGGGATGCGGATCTTATCGCCGACTTGAAGCCCGGCAATACTGATAATGGCGTTGTCGTCGCTGAAGTCGGCCCCGGCGACTGTAATGCCGCCAATCTCAAAGTCGCGCGGCTCGCTGTACTGGAGCACCGGGAGGGTATCCGTATCTGATTGTGCAAACGTATAGAAGGGTATCAATAAGCTGCAAAGGGTGATCAAAGCAATTTCTCTCATTCCAATCGTCAGATTTATCTTAAAAACAGCGAATTGCTGAATTTTGGGTCCGCAAAAATAACGCTTGCCGTCAGGATAACCGCATATTCAGCAATCAGATTATTAAAAAAATCCCCAAAGGAGGAAATGAATTAGATAATTTGCTGAAAAAAGCTCAGGCAACTCACCTTAGTTGTTGGTTATTAAGGCTCTTTACAAAGAGGAGCGAGGGAGGAGAATGGTTGTATGGTTGAAAGTGTGTTATGGTACAAATGTATAAAGGATAAGGAACTTTACCTTTTCATACGCTCATATTCCCTCACTGCACCACCTGCTCACTGATCTTGCCAAAGCGGCGTTCGCGCCTTTGGAAGTCGATGATGGCATTAAAGAGGTTTTCCTTGCGGAAGTCGGGCCAGAAAATAGAGGTAAAGTACAGTTCGGCGTAGGCGATTTGCCAGAGTAAGAAGTTGCTAAGCCTGGTTTCGCCGCTGGTCCGGATCAATAGTTCTGGGTCGGGAATACCCTTGGTGTTCAGGGCGTTGGAGAAGGCGGCCTCATCGATGTCATCCGGAGTGATCTCTCCTGCCTGCACCTGCCGGGCGAGTTGGCGGCTCGCTTCCATGATTTCCCACTTGGCGCTGTAGTTCAGGGCCAGGACGAGCGTCATTCGCTTGTTGTCCTTGGTGTTTTCAATACCCTCCAACAGTGTTTTGTAGGTGCTTTTCGGCAGCTTGCTGATGTCACCAATGGCTTGCAGGCGGATGTCATTTTTATTTAAGGTATCAATCTCCTTGTGGAGGGTCTCGACCAGCAGGCGCATGAGGGCGCTCACTTCCATTTTGGGCCGTTTCCAGTTTTCGGTGGAAAAGGCATAGAGGGTAAGGTATTCCACACCCAGTTCGGCAGCGGCTTCGGTGGTTTCCCGTACGGCGGTTACGCCGTTGCGATGCCCGAAAACACGGGCTTTGCCGTGTTGTTTGGCCCAGCGGCCATTGCCATCCATGATAATGGCAATATGACGGGGCAGTTTTTCAATGTTGATCTGAGACTTTAAATCCATCTTATTCCGCTAAGGACTATTCTTGAATAAGCGCCAAATATGCAAATTTACGAAACTACAGGAACTTTTTGAGGGTGCAATTACAGATAACATAAATCCTCTAATTGAATATGTGCGGAAACCGTTGTATTTTCCCGCCTTTGAACCATTACTTGAAAAGGAAAATAGCATAATGAACCTTACATTTGAGAACTTTGAATACGCGCGCCCTCAATTCGACCAATTTTCAGACTCTTTTCGCGATGCGTTAATCCGGTTTCAGAAGGCTTCTTCGGCAGAAGAACAGGCCCGGGCCCTGAACCGCATCAATGAACTGCGAATAGAGTTTACCTCTATGCATAATGTTTGCCATATCCGGCACACCATGGATACCAGAAACGAATTTTACGAGAAGGAAAACGAATATTTTGACCAGCAGATGCCTGCCTTCGAAGGCCTGGTTAACGAGCTTTACAAAATGCTGGCCAACTCGCCCTTTCGGGCTGAGCTGGAAGAAAAGTGGGGCCGGCAGCTTTTTACGATTGCTGAACTGAGCTTGAAAACTTTTGACGAATCGGTCATCGGCCTGCTGCAGGAAGAAAATAAACTCAGCAGTGAATATATCAAATTGAAGGCAAAAGCCAGGATTGACTTCAGGGGGGAAGAATGTAACCTTTCCTCTATTGTCAAATATGAAATGGACAAGGATCGGGCTGTACGCAAGGAAGCCACCGAAGCGAAGTGGGCCTTTTTTGCCGAAAATGCAGCTGAGATCGAAGGCATTTTCGATCGACTCGTTCGGGTCCGCCACCGCATCGCCCGGGAACTGGGTTATGAAAATTTTGTGGAGCTGGGCTATGCGCGCATGCTGCGCTCTGACTATGGGCCCGAGGAGGTCGCCAATTTCCGGCGCCAGGTGCAGAATTACATCGTGCCTATCGCCACCCGCCTCTACGAACGGCAACGCCGGCGCCTCGGCCTGGAGCAGCTCAAATACTACGATGAAGAACTGCGCTTTCATTCCGGCAACCCTCAGCCGAAAGGCGCGCCGGACTGGATCGTCGGGCAGGCCGGGCAGATGTATAGCGAGCTCTCCGAGGAAACCCGGGAGTTCTTTGACTTTATGCGTGAAGCCCAACTGATGGACCTGCAAACCCGCCCCGGTAAGGCTCCCGGCGGTTATTGCACCTATATCGGCAAATATCAGACGCCATTTATTTTCTCCAACTTCAATGGCACCAGTGGCGACATCGATGTGCTGACCCACGAGGCCGGCCATGCCTTTCAGGTGTTCAGTAGTCGAAATATCGGTATTAGTGAATACAACTGGCCGACCTACGAAGCTTGTGAGATCCACTCCATGAGTATGGAGTTTTTCACCTGGCCCTGGATGCAGCTCTTCTTCAGGGAAGATACCGATAAGTACAAATTCAGCCATCTTTCCAATGCGCT
>JAGQXQ010000011.1:0-663 GCA_020436535.1 Phaeodactylibacter sp. | reverse complement strand
GGGTACTGGCAGAAACAGAGCCATATCTTTGGTATGCCCTTTTATTATATCGACTACACCCTGGCTCAGATCTGCGCCTTCCAGTTTTGGAAAAAAGATCAGGAAGGCCATCAACAGGCATGGAGTGACTATGTGCGCCTGTGTAAGGCCGGTGGCAGCCAGTCCTTCCTGGAACTGGTGCAAATGGCCAATTTGCGTTCACCTTTTGAAGATGGATGTATCGCCTCTGTAGTCGATGTCATTACTGAATGGCTGGACGGAGTGGATGATACAGCCTTTTAGAGATACGATGTCAAGATAGTAAGCAGCGCTTATACCCGGAAAACCGCCCGGCCCAACCCCATGTGTTTGCCCTGGTTCGGTGAGCCGGGTATGAGCGCCGAACCCAAAAAAACAGTATATTTGTAATCAACTATAAGAAAACTACAATAATCATAATCCCCTCTGTATGTTTATACTTATCCTCAGCTTCCTGACGGCGTTTACGCTTGCCTATTTTTCCATACCTCACATCATCAATATCGCCCGTGATAAGAACCTCTGTGACGAGCCATCCGAGCGCAGTTCGCATACCATTAGCACACCTGCCCTTGGTGGTATCGGCATTTTTTCGGCAGCCATCTTTGCCATTGTCCTTTGGACGCCTTTCCGGGATTTTGGTAA
>JAGQXQ010000416.1:5706-9027 GCA_020436535.1 Phaeodactylibacter sp. | reverse complement strand
CCCGATAGCCCACGGGGGGAGCCGGTACGGTATCGGTGGAAAAGATATCCCTGGTTTTATTTTTCATTAAGCTGAAGGTACCCCGGCGCTTGGACAGTTGGTTCTCGCCTTCTCCGGTTACATCGTGGATGCGGCCGGCCCGGCCTTTAGGGTCGTGCATTTTGGTCCGTTCTCTTCTCTTGAGGTACTTTTTAATAAGCCGCTCTTCCTCTTCATCGCTCCATTCGCTGATCTTGTTGAGGTCAAACCCGTCGAGCACCTCGCCGACAGTGAAGTAAACATCGACGCCCCGGTTGACATTTTGGTCGAGCAGCAGGGCGACGCCGTATTCGGAATTGATCAGATCGGCCAGGGTGTGCCCCTGGAGTTTAGAATTCTCCTTCCAGTAGAAGTTGTTGAGGCGGCTGAGCGCGTGATCTATCTCTACGGCCTGTATCCGGGGGTCCTGGCCGGCGTGCCAGAAGCGGAAGCCCCATTCCGGGCTGCGGAATTGCTCCTTTTCAGCCTTAGTGCTGATGACATTTCCCCGCAACGTGATGAATCCGTAGGTCGTTCCGGTTCGTTTTTCGAAAATGTCGATCCCGAACTCACCGAAGTACTGTTGAAAGGCTTCCGGTTGTTGTTGTTTGACTTTGAGCAAAAGGGCAGGCAGTTCTCCCATGCCGTTGGGCACTCCGCTGCCGACGCCGAGTGTCCATTGAAACATACCGAAACTGAGAAAGGCGCCGTCCCAGGTATTAATGGCGTCAAGTTTGCCTTCATTGAGGGAAACGGCCAGGATGGCTTTTCTGGCGCTGTCGGTAAGGCCACTGTTTTTGAAGAACTTATCCCAGTGCTGCTCAATGAAGTCTTTGGGGGCCAGGCCGCCGCTATTGTAGAAACCGCCTAAGCTGCCGTGGCCGTGAAAGTTGACTTCCAGGCCATCAGAACGCACCGTATGGGAGGTTAACTTTTTTCCTTTCTTGACAAACTGCTTGCTTTCGACCGACAGTCCGGAGGAAGTCGCAACAGCGGACAGCAGAGCAGGTAAGCCGTCGCCATAGAGCCCGGATAACTCTTCGAGCAGCTTGCGGGCCAGCGGCTCCGAAAAGTGCTGCCCGTCGAACGGTATATGGTGCTGCTGAGCGAAGTCTTTTAATGCCATTGCCTCACTGGCGGCAGTAATCCCCAATGCCTGCAGCAAAGGCGCAAGAGAGTGTTCTTCCGTGCCGTCCAGCGGAAACGCTTCGGATACTTTTCCGTCCTTCAGCGCCTTGAAGAGCCGTTTGATCCGGGGGATGAGCAGGAACCGCTCCAGAATACGTGCGCCAATTTCCAGGCTGATGGCCAGGCCGTCATGTTCCAGCCCGTTTTTTTTGGCGAAAGCCTTAACGGCAGTAGTCGTGGCGCCCCCATAGTCGCCGTCGGCACCAAAGTCCCGCCAGCGCAACTCGTCTCCAAAACCCATTTGGTAAAGCATGCGTTGCAGCGTCTCTACCGGCGCGCCTTTGGCGCCTTTTTTCAGTGTGGATTCCGTTTTTTTTGCTTCGAGCAGATTGGAAAAGTCCTGGTGTAATGCCATGTTTACTAGGGTTGAAAAAGGTGTGGGCTCAAAATATGAAAAATATGTGATTATAGCGGCTATCCCTGGAGAGTAAGTTGGGTGCGATTCTAGTGCGCCATCCTTAGTTTAGGGGCCTATTGTGGCCTGGCGGGAGTTTAGAGGCTTATTTAGAGGCTTATTTAGGGCCTCGTTTGGGGTTTAGAAAGGTTTAAGATGCCTCCTTAGAGGCTACTCACCGGGTTCTCAACCCCTATGAGCTCCTGCAAACCCCTCCGGGGCACGGCTGTTCTAAACCCAGATTAGTTCAGGAATAGCCCTAAACCCAGCTAATCAGGGTATAACCTGATGGTATCTGCTAAGACAAAGCAGAATCGCACCTAAATGCTTATCTTGCCCGCCTGATACCCAATCGGCTATGAAAAACCATCTTTCCATTTACGCCTGGCTGGTTGCCGCCGCCTTTCTATTGGTGGTCAACCTCTTTTACTATCCGAAGTGGAAGCTTCCCGGCGCCGAGGCGGCTATCAGCTGGGATGTTTCCGGCTACTATTTCTACCTGCCAGCTATTTTTATTTACAAAGACCTTAAAAAGGTGGGCTTCCGGGAGGATGTCCACCAGAAGTACCAGCCGGCGGGTAGCCCCTACCAGGCCTTTCAGCACGAAAGCGGGAATTATGTAATGAAGTACAGCGCCGGTATGGCAGTGCAGTACCTGCCCTTTTTCCTGGTGGCGCATGCGCTGGCGGCGCCATTGGGGTATCCAGCCGATGGTTTCTCCCGCCCGTATCAGGTGGCCATCAGCCTGGGAAGCGTGCTGGTTGCTATTCTGGGGTTATGGTTTATGCGGTGGGTGCTGTTACAGTATTTTAAGGATAGGGTAGTTGCGGTTACCCTGCTTATTCTGGTTTTTGCCACCAACTATCTGGATTACAGCGCCATCAACGGGGCGATGACTCACAACTACCTGTTCACGCTATATGCCCTGCTCATTTGGGCTACTATAAAATTTTATGAACGGCCCACTTATTTCAAAGCCCTGGCTATCGGGCTGCTGATCGGCCTGGCCGCGCTTACCCGCCCTACGGAACTCATTGCTGTTCTCATTCCCGTCCTCTGGGGGGGGGGCAGTGGCCGGCAGGCAAGAGAGCGTTTAGCCTTTTTTGGCCATCACTGGCGCAAGCTGGCCGTGGCGGCGGTGGCCTGCATCGCCGTCGGAAGCATTCAGCTCCTCTACTGGAAATACGTTTCCGGCGATTGGATCGTCTACAGCTACCAGGACCAGGGCTTCAGTTGGCTAAAGCCCCACATCCGGAACGGCTTGTTTAGCTACCGCGCCGGCTGGCTGATGTATACACCGGTGATGGGCTTTGCCCTGTTGGGGTTTATCACCCTCTTCCGGCAGCAGCGGCCGCTGTTCTGGGCCACCTTCCTGTTCTCCCTGCTTTTCATCTACATCGCCTTTGCCTGGGACATCTGGTGGTACGGCGGCAGCCTGGGGCAGCGTTCTATGGTGCAGGCTTACGCTGTGCTGGCCGTCCCCCTGGCGAGCTTCGTGGCCTGGGCCGGCCGCAGAAGCTGGACTGCCTACCTCTTTGCCGCCCTCTGCCTCTTTTTCGCCTACGCCAACCTCTGGTGGACCCATCAGGCGCACCGCGGCGGCCTGTTTGCTTCCGAGCAAATGAACCGCCCCTACTTCCAGCGTATCTTCCTGCGCAATGAGGCGCCGGAGGATGTATCCAAACTGCTGGATACGGATGAGTTGTTTGAAGGGGAACGAA
>JAGQXQ010000416.1:4932-5593 GCA_020436535.1 Phaeodactylibacter sp. | reverse complement strand
ACAGTCTGCCGGTGGAGGTTCCTCTCTCACCTGCTGACGGGCAATGGGTGCGCGCCGAGGCTACCTTCCGCTGCCAGTACAAGGAGTGGAACTTCTGGCAGATGACGCAGTTCATTGTCCGCTTTGTCAACGGCGAAGAGGTGGTCAAAGAGCGTGCCATCCGCGTGTACCGGTTTTTAGACAGTGGCGAAACCAAACGGCTGTACATCGACAGCGAATTTCCGGAACAACCCTTTGATAAGGTAATGGTTTTTTGCTGGAATGCGGATGGGGGCAAACCTCTAGCGGTAGACGAATTAAGGATAGAGGTATTTGAGGAGGAGTGAGTTAGTCACTGCCAGGCGCGATCTTTTTTTATTGTGAGCTATGCAATTCGCTATCATCAGCAAATGTTAAAAACATTGCTTCGCTCCGTAAATTGTTCTATATTGAAGCGCACTAGCGTTCAACATCACTTCTACAGCATTCTAACCGAGCAATAAATACCACTTGGGCGACAATTTATCATTGGTATACGATTGCTCAAAACAAACACTAATTTACACTACAGGGTACTAAAGGCAACTGCCTATTGCGGAGGAACTTTACAAAGAGTTTCCAGCTCTCCGTAGTATCTGCTAACCCGTATTTTCTTCACTTAGGGCCCAGAGAAGAATAACTT
>JAGQXQ010000416.1:0-4815 GCA_020436535.1 Phaeodactylibacter sp. | reverse complement strand
AACTTATTCTTCTCTGACCCCTTAAAATATCAAATGCTTTATGAGAACAGTTCACTCTGATGGTTTACACACACACACACACATTTCTTAGGTTCAGCGAAGGTTCAAGCCGATTCTGGCCGGCGAAACCTGGGCTTAGGAACCAATTTATTCCACAAAACTGCTAACGCTATCGCCAGAAAATGGCTGAAAAAATGGAATGGCCGCCTCTGTAGGTCAAAAAACCTTATCCTAATTTTTTTAGCATTGGTATTTATGTCCGCAATCGTATGGCCCGCCCAGGCCCAAAAAGACAAATGGCTGCTTTATCCAACGGAAGTCGATTTTGATAGCGGGCCAGGGTTCAGCCCATTCGCGTTTAGTAACCCTCATCCGGATATTGATATACCGTACAGCTACGAGAATAGCGTCTTTGATGAAAATGGGAATTTACTCTTTTACATACAGGATGGAAGCATTTATAATGCCGCCGGACAATTGGAAGGCAATTTCGAATTTGGCGCTCCCATGAAAGAAATAGGTATTGCTCCTGTGCCAGGGGAGTGCAGCACTTACTGTATTTTTTATATGCAAACCTTTGCACCTGCCACTTTAAGGTTTGGTTATATGGAAGTGGTGATCGATTCGTACGGCAATGTCAGTTATGTGAGTATGCCGGTAACGGCAGATGCTTATCCTGGAAATGGTGGTAGCCTGTCGGTTTCGCAAATTATACCAGGCACAACCGCTGACCGTTACATCTATGTAGCTGCTTATGCAACCGGCCGGATCTATCGCTATATCATGGATGCTACAGGGGTACACTTTGATCAGGTGGTAGCTGAATTTGACGGAAAAAATGACTTGGGCAGTGAAGTGGAAATATCTCCTTGTAATACTCATATAGCCTGGAGCATTGGCGGTACAGCCTATGTACACAACCTGCAAAATGGGCAACAAGAAGAATTGTCTATCCCAAAAGGAGATATAGCTGGCCTGGAGTTTGATTATGATTGTGAGGACTTATACCTTTCTCACTCGAAAGAAGGTATCATTCAATGGCATTTTGGGGAAGAAGGCTTTACGGAAACGCTAGAGCCGGAGGGCTTCGGCAAAACACACCTGGAAGTAGGGAAAGATGATTATATGTATCTGGTGAAAGAGGGAGAATCGGCGGGTGAGTTTTGGCAGTTAAGAACAGCTGATAATACTTTCGTTCCCATTGGTGTAGAAATAGGCGTTTACTCCGATGGTGCTGCTGCCACGGTTGATGCCTTTGCCCTGCCCGACCAAATTGACGGAGAAGGAGATGCTTCCTTTTATGGTGTACCGCCGGTGGTGGCCAATGGCCTGGCCATCAACAGTACCAACCTACCGGAAGATATAACACAAGGAGCACCAGTTTTTTACGACTGCAACCCCATTGAATTGGAAGTAGATTACAGCGGACAGCCAACCGGTTATCTGCTCTCCATTGTAAGTGTAGACCCGGCCACAGGAGACCCTTTGATCGGGAGCCCATTTTTGAATTTCCAGGGCACTTATTCGGGTGCCCCCGGCCCATCTATTGACCTTCAATGTTTGCAAGACCCGCTTGGATGCGGCCTTTTTGACAATTACCTGGGACAAACATTTTTATTGATACTGAGCATGGGCAATAGCTGCTCAGGAGCACGGGCTACTGGATATTTCCAAGTGTTTGGTGCGCCAGCAGATGTGACTGCGATTAACCTAAATGTGTATTCTGGGACTGGCCCGCTTTGCCCTGCCAGCCAAAACATCAGCGCCCCTTGCCTGGGTGGTACCTACTCTGCCGGGCTCAATTTTTCCAATGCCAATGGAGATGTAGGTTTTTACGTAGTAAAAATATGGGAGGTGGATTGTAGTTCAGGCGCAATACTAGACTTTTTGTACGATGGGCCGGTTGAAAATGTCAACACATCAAGCCAACTTATTCGGAGTTTTAGTTCCTTTGAAATCAATGGTTCAACGGTTTATTTTGGCAACAACAATTTCGTTGGCAGGTGCATTAAAGCTAGCGTAGAGGTAGGCAATGCCTGCGGCTCAATTGAGGATTTTTCCTACATCGAATTTGACGGCGCTTATCGCCCGGGGCAGGGCGAGCCGGATTACGCCCAGCGCCGTTCCTTCGCGAAAGAAACTTTGCTGACAGCGGCTTATCCCAATCCGGTAGCTACCCAATGGAACCTCCAAATGGAGATCGCAAAGGAAGGCCAAGTAGCGTTGTCCGTATTTAGCCAATCTGGTGCGCTGAGTATGCGACAAGAGCAGTATATGGAAACTGGTAACCACCTCTGGCAGCTAAACCTGGCCGATTTACCCGCTGGTGTTTATTGGTATCGGCTTCGCCGCCCCGATGCCACCTTAGTTTCCGGAAAATTGATCAAATTATAGCGCCTATTTGGAGGCCAACCTGCCGGGTTTTCAAAACCCGGTAGGTTTAAACGGCGGAGAAAACAGGAATTAGGAAATAAACAACTCTTACCATTATGCGTTGGTTTATGCTATTGCTTCTTTTTTTAGGCCACCACTTCCTTACTGCCCAAAATCTGGTCATCAACCCTTCCTTCGAAGACCATACCGCCTGCCCCACGGGGCTGGATAATACCGGCAGCCACAATGCCATGAGCCTGGTGGTAGGCTGGACAACCCCAACGGTCTCCTCCGATTATTTCCATGCTTGTGGGGACGACCGCGCTGGCGTACCCAGCAATATGCCTGGATTTGGCTTTCAATATGCGCGTACAGGAGAAGCTTATGCTGGCTCCGTGCACTGGGGAGGGCCATTTTCCCTTCCGGAACATACAGGAGAGTACTTGGAAGGAAGTCTGCTGGAGCCCTTGCAGAAGGATTCTTTTTACCTGGTGGAGTTGTTTGTCTCCTTGCACGATGGTTACAAATTGGCAACGGATGAGTTTAGCATTTTATTTACGGATACCCTGCTTTGGGTAGCCATGTCACCGACTGTATTTACCAGCCGTACCATTTTTACGGAGCCTCAATTGAACAACAACTCTGGCAACTTTCTTACTTCCCAGGAAGAATGGATGCCCCTGCGTTGGGTGTATAAGGCCTCTGGTGGCGAAGCCTTTATGACCATGGGCAACTTCCGCCCAGACGAGGCCGTCGATTATGTAGAAGTAGAACAGTGGGGGTCTTTAGGAGTTTATTACTTCGTAGATGATGTACGCGTGGAAAAGACACCCTATTTCATTGGCGATTTAGGCCTGCGAGACACCATTCTGTGTACCACTCCTTTTTCGGTAGAGCTGTCGGCCTCCGGCGTACACAGCAGTTACCGTTGGAGTACTGGCGAGAGTGGCCCATCCATTATCGTGACAACACCAGGTACTTACATCCTGGAGGCTACCTATGAAGAATTCGTTATTCGGGATACAGCGGTGGTGCAGTACCTTCCGCCGGAGGCCGTAAACCTGGGGCCGAATGTGGTCCTGTGTGCCGAAGAGCTGCCCTACCTACTTACGGGGCCGGCCGATATGGAGTACTACCACTGGAGTACGGGGGATAGTGCGGCCGTTTTGGAGATAAGTGCCCCGGGCTTATACGGATTGGAAGCTGCCTATGCTTGTGGCTTAATTCGCGATACGATCCGCATTGAGGTAGAGCAACCCGAACCTTTCACCCTGGGGGCGGATACCATCCACTGCACTTCTGAGGCCATTCGGCAGCAACTCAGCGCTGGCCAAGGTTATGCCGCTTATGAATGGAGCACTGGCGCCAGCGGCCTGCAAATAGAGGTAACTACTCCAGGTGTGTATTGGGTAGCGGCAACCCATCGCTGCGGCACGGTGCGGGATAGTATACGCATCGAGCAACAGCCACTGCTTGCGCTGGGCTTGCCAGCCGATACGTTGGCCTGTTTGGAAACCGGGCCTTTGCTTTTGTCGGCCACTTCCGGTTTTGACAATTACCAATGGAATACGGGAGCTACCGGGCCAGGCCTAGCGGTTACGGCTTACGGTACGTATGAACTAGAAGCCAGCTACCGCTGTGGGCAGGTGTCGGCGGTAATAAATGTATTGCCGCCGCCGCTGCTCCAAGCCGATTTGCCTGCTCGACTGGAAACACCATTGGGGCAGCCAGTCACATTGGCACCGGAGATTAGTCAGGCTGATGGCCTGCGTTTCGCCTGGCAGCCCGCCGATGGGCTGAGTTGTAGCACTTGCCCTTCTCCCTTAGCTACCCCGTCGCTTACTACGCTTTATAACCTGATGGTAACCGATGCCTACGGTTGTAGTGCCTCTGCAGCAGTAAGGGTAGTAGTGCTCCCCCGACAGCGGGTATATGTGCCCAATGCTTTCAGCCCGAACGATGATGGGGTGAATGACCGGCTTATCTTGTATGCAGGCGAAGAAGCCATTGAAGTGCACCGGTTTGAAGTGTACAACCGCTGGGGTGGGCGAGTCTTTGCTGGCAAAAGCATACTGCCCAATGTTGCTACAGCCGGCTGGGATGGCAAAGTTGATGGCGATCCCGCCCCGCCGGGCTTATATGCCTGGATAGCAGTAGTAGAACTGCTGGATGGCAGAACGAAAGTGTTTAAAGGGGAGGTGCTATTAGTGCGGTAGATAGCGCGTTTGTTTGGCCGCCCTTTATGAGCATCTATAGCATCCGCCGCCCGTAAGGGCGTAGCATCGTCGAAGTTTCGGCACGAAACTTTGACCAGCATCCGGTTTGGACACTAAATGGAGACAAACATCATGTTGCACTCGCAGGCGTCCCCGCCTACTGTGCCAGTATGGCCGGCCCGCCCGTGATTGATTCAGGCAGCTTAGTACTCTGTAAAATAAATAT
>JAGQXQ010000010.1 GCA_020436535.1 Phaeodactylibacter sp. | reverse complement strand
AAGATACTCATAGTCATGTGGTATTATTGTTTGGAATAATATTTATCCGCTAACAGCTGGCTATACTGTAGAACCCATGACTTGCCACCAGTCTTGTTTGTGTTTGTTTAAGAAGCGTATTTCTACATACAGGACAGGAAAATACTGTAAACCAACTAGTGTTGTTCGTTATTTCTAAACTACTTTATGGTTAACTACCGTTGTTTATTGCTTACCGGCAGCTGCTCTAACATACAAAAATCGTATGATTTTTGTATGGAAAATAATAGTAGCCACTTTTTTTGCTTCGAATTTATCCGGGATTTACATAGCCTAAGGTTATGATTTCAAACGGCCCTATCTATCAACATAAATGAACAATGCAACTGACAAAAGCATTAAGAATGCTGTTTATCATTAATACCAGAATATGAACATCCAATATCTCAAGAGCGCCGACATCGACAAGGTGAAATGGAACAGCTGTGTGCATTACGCCAATAACGGCAACATTTTTGGGTATATGTGGTTTCTGGATTTCGTTGCCAAAGATTGGGATGCACTGGTAGAAGGTGACTATGAATCCGTTTTCCCACTAGTATGGAGAGAGGGGCTGTTCGGAAGAAAAGAGCTCTATCAGCCCAGCCTGATGCGGGAAATGGGCATCTACTCCATACACCTGCTTTCGCAGGCCCGCATCAATGCTTTTCTCAAGGCCATTCCCTCTGAATTCAAAAATATCGATATTGTTGTCAACGAACAAAATACCCCTCCGGACGGGAAGTCCTTTCAGGTGAAAGAAAAAATCAACCACCAGTTGTATCTGGGCCGCCCTTACGAAGACCTGTTCGATGGATTTTCTACAGAATTGGCCTCCACCCTGCAGCGGGCAGAAGACTCCGGCCTCCTACTCACTTCCAGCCTCAAACCGGAAACTATTGCCAATTTTTATCGCCAACACACACCGAACCACCGGGGCCTGGAACGCGACTTCCATGCCTTGCACCGCATCATGTACAACGTTCTGCACCGAGGCTGGGGCTTTGCATCCGGCGCCATGGACAGCGAGCAGAACCTTTATGCAGCCAACTTTTTTATCTACAGCCACGGCAAAGCCCTCAGCCTGTCGCCGGTAGAATCGCCGCAGGGCAAGCAACTTGGCGCCTTGCCCTACCTTTTCAATGCCCTCATCCGCAGCCATGCCGGGCGCCCCCTCCTGCTGGATTTTAACACCCGGAAGAAGAATGAACTGGCAGAGCAATTTGGCGCCCAGCCCAATGCTTTCTATCAATTGAAACGGGATACGCGGATACTGGGCCTGATTTAAGAAGAGGCTCAGGCATCATTGACGGGCTGCTTCACCCGTACACCGAGTTTATTGACTGGCTAATCCCTCCGCCACCTCCTGCCGATGCAAACGGCGTTCATTGAGAACCTTCCTTATCCAGTTGGGTATAACGATCGCGCCGGCCAACAGGTAGGTATAATAGGACAGCAGCCGCCAGATGGTGGAAATGAGCGTAGCGTAAGTAGGGTTGATGACGTAATCACTCAGAAAGCCGCCGAAGAGGATTTCTACGAAACCGGCGCCGCCCGGAGTGGGGCTGAAGGCAATGATGACGAACATGGTCTCCAGCCGGGCGTAAAGTTCAAACTGCGTCCAGAAGGCCACCGGCAAGGCCGTTATAAAAGCGATGATCAGACAATTGAGCAGCAGGAAGCGGCAGGACCAGGCCGTAGCAGTAGACAGAAAAGCCCCGAGGTGAAAGCGCCAGTTCTGCTGCTTCAGATGGGTAGATGCCAGGATCATCTCATTGCCCAACTGGACGCTCTTGCGGCGATAGCGTTTGAGAAAGCCGATCCGGGTAAAACCTACCAGCACCCGTTTCATCTGTTCGGGGTTGATAAACAGGCCATAATAGAAAATGCTACTATATACGGCCATCAGAGAATAGGCGAAGAGGAAGTAAAAGCCCCAGGCTCCAATATCATCGATGGTTTTTACTTCGGGCCGGATCATTTTAGTTCCAAAAAAGAGGAACAGGACAGGTAGAGAACCAATGAAGAAAAAGCTGTCAAGAACAATAGTGTACAGGACGATGGTGGCGGTCTTTGCCGTAGACAATTTTTCCTGTGCCAGTACAAAGAACGCCACGGCTGAACCGCCAACGGCGGTAGGCGAAACTGCCGAGCTGAATTCCCAGATAAAAATGAGTTCGATACATTTGCGCCAGCTGAATTCCCCTTCCGAGAGGATATGCAGGCGGGTGGCGTAGGCCAGATGCCGGGTAACCAGGATTAGCACGCAGGCCAGAATCCAAAACAGCGTGTGAGCCGTCCAATCTATTTTAGCAAACTCATGGGGGTCAAACTGACGCCTTAGCAGGTATCCTACCGCCACGATCCCCAACAGAACAGGCAGGACGATGCGGGACACCCGTATCGACTTGAGCGCTTCCTGCTGTTCTTCATCAAATTGCTCTAGCGTGTCGTGCTTCACGAAAATTCAGTTTTGCCGGTTGTTCATTGGCAACAAATGTCTCCGGTCAGAGTTTGGCTGTTTTCAATTATTACCGCAAAGTTGCAGAAAAGCAGTCAATTTTGGCTATCTTTCTGAGGATGAACTAACTTTAAATACAAGATTATGGAACTCCTCTACTTTTTGATCATTGGTGCTATTGCCGGCTGGCTGGGCGGGCTGATCATGCGCGGCGCCGGTTTCGGCATTATTGGCAACATCGTTATCGGCATTATTGGCGGCCTCATCGGCGGGTGGCTGTTTGGCCTGCTGGGCATCAGTGCCGGCGGTGGGCTGATCGGCTCCATCATCACCGCCGCCGCCGGAGCAGTCGTGTTGCTTTGGATTGCCGGCCTGCTGAAAAAATAACCTTCAAAAGCAGGTGTGGATGGAAGAACGCATCGAACGCTGGCGCCTGATCCTGGGCAAGCAAGCCGATCCGGAAGGGGACGTCCGCCTGCAGGGGCAAGCCCAGGGCGTTGACAAGGTGCTGGAAGCGCTCTACGATTCGGACCGCAAGGCGGGCCTGGGCAGCTCTTCCCCCAATGTCAACCGCTGGCTGGGGGATATTCGACGCTACTTTCCCACCCCGGTCGTACAATTGCTGCAACGCGACGCCCTGCAGCGCCTTGGCCTGGAGCGCATGCTCCTGGAGCCCGAACTGCTGGAAACCATCGAACCGGATATCGAACTGGTAGGCGCCATCCTCTCCCTTAACAAGGCCATGCCGGACCAAACCCGGGAATCGGCCCGAATGGTCGTCCGCCGCATCGTCGAGCAACTGGAAAAGCGGTTGAAAAACCCTATGCGGCAAGCCATCAGGGGGAGTCTCGACCGTTCTATCCGAAACCGCCGCCCCCGCCTCAACGAGGTCGACTGGCGCCGCACCATCCAAGCCAACCTCAAACATTATCAGCCGGAACTCAAAACCATCATTCCCGAACAGATCTTCGGTTTTGGCAGAAAAAGGGCCCACCTCAAAGATGTCATCCTCCTGGCCGACCAAAGTGGTTCGATGGCCACTTCGGTAGTGTACGCCGGCATACTGGGGTGTATTATGGCGTCCCTGCGGGCGCTGCGCACGCACCTCATCGTTTTTGACACCAGCGTAGCGGACCTCACCGAATACCTGTCCGACCCGGTAGACCTGCTCTTCGCCACTCAACTGGGCGGCGGGACCGACATTGCGAAGGCGCTGGCTTACGCCCAGCCTCTCATCCAACGGCCCAACGACACCATCTTCATCCTCATCAGCGACCTTTACGAAGGAGGACGGGAAGAGGACATGCTCAGAAGAGTGGCGGATATTAAAGCCTCCGGCGTCCAGTTTATTGCCCTGCTGGCGCTAAACGATCAGGGCGCCCCCTCTTTCAACAAGCAGCTCGCCGGCCAAATGGCGAGCCTGGATATTCCGGCCTTCGCCTGCACCCCCGGCCAGTTTCCTGGTTTGATGGCCGCCGCCATTAACCGGGAAAACCTCCACAACTGGATGAACCGGGAAGGGGTAGTGGCAAAGAACTGAATTACCCGATCAGATGCTCTACAATATCGCTTTCATTTTCTTCCATCAGGCGTGTTACATCGGCAAAGGCCGTATACTGGGAGCATAACATGATGGGATAAGTCACCAAGATGCCTATAAACAAAAAGATGACCCCGGAGGCAGCCAACAGGCCCAATACGAACGTATACAAGAATAGGGCCAACCAGTGTTTGGAGATCATCTTTCGGCTCATTTCCAAGGCTTCCCAAGGGCTCATACGGTAGAAGGCGATAAACATAACAGCCCAACCATAGGCCACGCCAAAATAAATGGCAGGTATGGCAAACAACACGGACCAGGCCGGGAAATAAGGCGGGTCGCCCACCCCGAAAGGGTCAGATTGCGCCTCCATCAGCCAGGAGAAGAAACCCGTCACGCCCCAGGCGACGAACATAGGAATAAGACTGGCCAGAATGATGGCGGTCATAATTGCCGTAGCGGTAGCCAGAGGCCCAATAAAATCGAACCCCTTGAAAAAATCGCTGAATTCCGTCCTTTCGCCTTTATTCAGTTTGTGGGCTACCAGATAAGCGCCCACTGTTAAAGCCGGTGAAAGGAAAAAACCACTGGCAATCGAACCGATAATGGGAATCAGGCCAGCCACCATGACGATAAGCCCCGCTACAAAAGCAAAACCGATAAACCCACCGGCATTCTTCTGGAAGAGCTCAAACCCTTTACTGATATATTCTCCAAAATGAAATTCATACCCGTATTCGAGTACTTCCTGCAGCTTTCTTTCCTGGTTCTCGTTCATTAGATATTATTATTTGAGGTTATGGAAGCTGGCTAAAAATAGAACAATCCGTTGACTTCGCCTCCATTTCACCTGGTTTATCTCAATGCAGATGAGGACAGGTGGCTGCTTTCTGCCTCGTTCTTTATGGAGAAAAAGTGGTGATTTCATTTCCGAAACGTCACCACTATCGAAGCTACCCGTGCCCTTAGCGCCAATATTTGGGGATCATCCGAATAGAAGGTTCTATCCCCGGATACTTTTGTACCCACCTGCTCCCAGTCCTCAGGCTGCAGAGCGATGATAAGGTGGCTGTTCAGCTTACCCCCCTTCCAGTCATTGACCAGCCCGCCATAATCCCAGCCGAAGCCATACAATTGGAAAGGCCGGCCATTGATCTGTTGCAATTCTTCCAGGGAAGTACCTACGGCGACTCCCTGCACCGTATGCCAGTCGGCGCTGTCTTGGCTGATGCGAATGAATTCGGGATTGCCGGTAGCGGCGGCAATGTCCCAGACGATCTCCAGCTCGTTGGGGCTGTTCGGGAAAACGGCGATACCAGGTTGAGATTCGCCTTCGCCGATGTATACGGAACGATACTCCACCTGCTCTTCCCCGTAGAGCGCTTTGATATCTGCTTCTGTAGAAGTAGCGATGATGTGCCCTACCCGCTCGCCCGGCACGATGGTAAAGTCCATTTCCGGTGAAGGCTTTTGTTCCACTTCCTCCGTAAAAGTAGCGGCCTCACCGCTCGTTTTTTTGTTGTCGGAATTACAGGCGCTGATAGAAAACGCCAAGGCTATCATAACCAGCCATTGGGCAAGAGCAGATTTTCTCATAAGTTGTCCCTTCCTATGGAGATGTGCAGGCTGCCCCCTTTGTGGAAGCAAGCTTTTTCAACACACCTTGTGTACTTTAAAATCAGTATACGTTTTCAGGCTGATCACTTTCCAGGAATCCAGCACCTCCTGTGCTGCCTCCCGGTGAGGAGCGGCAACCGCCACCAACAGCTCTGAATCCGGCTCAAAGTTATGAAAATAATATTCCGGCGTATCGCCAAAATACGGAGAAGCGAAAGCGCGCGAGGCGCTGGACCATACCTCAAAGCCGAGGTTCTCATCGCCGCACAATTGCTGAAGGGTTTTGATGTCCTTGGAGTTGGCCGATTGCAATACACAGGAAAATGTCCGGTAGTGAGAGATCTTGAGCAGGCCCAATTCCTCATAGACGGGAAGGCGGTAGGCGTCGGAAGTGTGATATCCCTGCACTAGGTTGTCGATTAAAACGATATCTCCGTAACGCCGCCCCGAATGGGGGTGCGGAATATTGCGGACAACCCCCCGCGCCGGCCCCAGGCGGCTCACCCATAATATCTCGAACTGCCCCTGGCTGTAAAGGCGCACCGATACCGGGCTGAGGGAAGGTTCATCGGTGGACAAGCCGAATTTGGCCCATACATTCCGTGCCAGGCGGCCCTTTTTCATAGCCGTAGCCGCAATCGCTACATTCCACCAAGCCGATTGGTTGCCGGCGTCCAGCGAAACGGCTTTTTTATTGTAGTACAGCGCCGGTTTCCACTCCTGGCGATACTTGTATATTTCGCCCAGGCGGACCAGGGGCGGCGCCCAATCACGGGCTTCCTTTACAATGCGTTTGTATAATTTCACGGCATTGTAGTGATCCCGGGCTGCCTCGTATTGACGGGCCTTCTCGTATAGCACTCTCAGCTCGGGGGACGGTTCTTGCATAACGCTCTCTTTTACAGTACTCAGATTAAAAAAAATCGAAGGGTTACTTCACGGTATGACTTCTCTGTTTGGGTTATTTTTTAAGGCTTACTCAACAAATATAACTAAGCCCGGGAATAGAATGCAAGTTAACAAGCTGTTTTCTGCCGATTGCTGTTTGGCAGCCGACAAAGTGCATATAAACTTAATTTACAATATGTTGGACATTTACTTTTTCTCAATTTGGCTGCCGCCACTCGGCCAGGCTCTCCTAGCGATTTAGTCCTTCGGAAGGCCAACTCAAGACAAGGCCCGCAATTTTTTTTGAAAAATGGATGCGAAAAAGGAAGGTCCATCCTGTTTACTTATTTTTACCCCATGAGCAACGCTACCCAACCCTGGCGCCTGTACATTGATACCGGCGGCACCTTTACCGACTGCATCGCCGCCGGGCCGGACAGCCGCACCCGGCGCATCAAGGTGCTGAGCAGCAGCCGGCTGCGCGGGCAACTGCTGGAAAGGCTGGGGGGCGGATGGTTCCACCTGCGCTGTAACTGGCCGGTGGTGGAGGATATTTTTGAAGGCTATGCCTTTTACCTGCTCGATAAGCCGGCAGAGCCATTGCAGGTGCTGGAAACGAGGCTTGAAAAGAACCGCATCCGCCTTTCGGGCGACATTCCGATTTCCAGCCCCGCCGCCTTCGAGATCACCGCCGAAGAAGAAGCGCCCATTCTGGCCGCCCGCCTGGCTACAGCTACGCCAATGGGACACCCCCTACCCCCCATCCGCATGCGCCTGGGTTCCACCAAGGGCACCAACGCCCTGCTGGAACACAAGGGCGCCGAGGTAGCCCTGCTCATCACAAAAGGGTTGGGGGATCTGCCCTATATCGGAACTCAACAACGGCCGCATCTCTTCCAACTGAATATTCCCGAGCCGCCGAAGCTTTATCATACCGTGATCGAAGTGGCCGAACGGCTGGGCGCCGACGGCGAAGTGATCGAACCGCTGGCCGAAGAAGAGATCGGCCGCGCCTTGGCGGCCGTCCGGCAGAGCGGCTGCCGCTCCGTGGCCGTCGCCCTGCTACATGCCTACCGCAATCCGGTGCATGAGTTACAGCTCGGCGAAGCCCTCCGTCGGGCGGGCATCCCCTTTCTATCTCTGTCCCAGCAACTAACCCCTTCCATCAAATTGCTGCCCCGGGCACAGGCTGCTCTGACGAACGCCTACCTATCACCGGTCATCCACGATTATCTTTCCCACATCCGCGAGCGGCTGGGCGAAGATCAGCAACTCCGCATCATGACGAGCGCCGGCGGGCTGGTGAGCGCCGATCTGTTCAACCCCAAAGACAGCCTGCTCAGCGGCCCGGCGGGGGGGGTGGCCGGTTCGGCAGCCATCGCACAGCAACTGGGCTTCGACAAGGTGCTCACTCTGGATATGGGCGGCACCAGCACTGACGCCGCCCGCTACGACGGGCAGTACGATTACAAATATACGACCCGGGTGGGCGATGTGAGTATGCTCAGCCCCTGTCTGGCCATCGAGACCGTCGCGGCCGGTGGCGGCTCCATCTGTTCCTTCGACGGACAAAAGCTGACGGTGGGGCCGGAGAGTGCCGGGGCTTCCCCCGGCCCTGCCTGTTACGGAGCAGGCGGGCCGCTTGCCATTACGGATATCAACCTGCTGCTCGGCAAACTGGACCCCGCCGTGATGGGCATCCCCATCAGCCGGGAAAAAGCGCGGCAGGCCCTGCTGGAAATGAAGGCCGCCATAGAGTCCGCTACCGGCGAGCCGCATACAGAGGAAGAACTGCTGCGGGGCTTCGAACAGATCGCCAACGAGAAGATGGCGGAGGCCATCCGCCGGATCTCAGTAGCCAAGGGCTTCGACCCTGCCGATTACGCCCTGCTGGCCTTCGGCGGCGCCGGCGGCCTGCATGCCTGCCGGATCGCCGAACTACTCAGTATAGATTCTATCATTCTGCCCTACGACGGCGGCCTGCTCAGCGCCTACGGTATGGGGCAGGCGCAGGTGGAACGCCTGGCGGAACGACAGGTGCTGCAACTGCTGGACAATTGCCAGTCCGAGCTTCCCGCCCTCCTCCAACAATTAAGCCATCAAGCCATCCAGCAATTACAAACTGAAGGCTTCCCCCCGGAAGCCACCGAAATCCGCCACACCTGGGCCTACCTTCGCTTCCGGGGACAGGACAGTACCCTCGAAGTGGCGTATCATAGCCCCGATACATTAGAAGAAGATTTTCGCCAGCACTACGAACGCCTCTTCGGCCACTGGCCCGAAGGCCGGGCCATTGAACTGGAAAGTTTGAAGGTGGTGGCCGCCAGCCATAAAGAACCGGTAAGCCAAACGGTTGCCCCGGAAAAAACTTACCGCCCCGAACCGCAAGGGCAGGCCCGGGCTGCCCTCTCCGGCATTGTTTTCCCGGTTTTCTATTGGGATCAATTACAAGAGGGCGCCCTCCTCGAAGGCCCGGCCCTGCTGCTCAATTCTTCCTCCAGTGCCTTTATCGAACCGGGCTGGCGCCTGCTTATCTACAAAGAAGGAAATGCCCTGCTGGAACTCCAAAAAGAAGAAGGGCGGCAAGTACAAAACCTCAAGGAAGCCGTCGAACTGGAGTTGTTCACCAACCGTTTTTCCTCCATTGCTGAGGAAATGGGCGCTCAGTTACAGCGCACCGCATTCTCCGTCAACATCAAGGAGCGGCTCGACTTCTCCTGCGCCCTGCTCGACGCCAACGCGGAGCTGCTGGTCAATGCCCCCCACATACCGGTCCACCTGGGCAGCCTGGGCATCTGTGCCCGCCTGGTGCTGGAAAAGCTGGAACTCCGGCCCGGCGACATCATCATCACCAACCATCCCAAATACGGCGGCTCCCACCTGCCGGATGTGACCCTGTTAAGCGGTATTTTCACCGAAGAGCATCAACTTATCGGCTACGCCATCAACCGCGCCCACCACGCCGAGATCGGCGGCAAGCGCCCCGGCTCCATGCCGCCCGACGCCACCACTCTGGAAGAGGAAGGCGTGGCTATTCCTCCCACCTACCTCGCCAAAGGCGGCAAAGTACTGTGGGGAAGCATCCGGGCTTTACTGGCGGAAGCGCCCTACCCTACCCGATCACTGGAGGAAAACCTGGCCGACATCAACGCCGCCCTCGCCGCGCTCCGCACCGGGGAGGCGGCCCTGCAGCGGCTCGTCATCACCCACGGGCTGAAAAAAGTGCACTACTACATGGCCCAGCTAAAAAGCCAGGCGGCGGATAGCCTGCACAAGGCGCTAAGGCCGTGGGCAGGAAAAGTGTTCGAAGCCGAAGAAAGAATGGACGACGGCCGCCCCATCCGGGTAAAAATCGCTATTGGGGAAATGGGCGCCACCATCGATTTCGCCGGAACAGGAAGCCCTCATCCGCACAACCTGAACGCCAATATTTCTATCGTTTACAGCGCCGTGATCTACGTGCTGCGCCTCCTTTGCAAGAAGGAGATCCCCCTCAACGAAGGGCTGATGCAGCAGGTGCAGATAAAGCTGCCAGAGAGCTTCCTGCACCCCCACTTCGAAGACGACGCCCGCCACTGCCCTGCGGTCGTCGGCGGCAACACCGAGGCCAGTCAACGATTGGTGGACACGCTGATCAAATCCTTCGGCCTGGCGGCCTGCAGCCAGGGCACTATGAACAACTTCCTCTTTGGCAACGCCCGCTTCGGTTATTATGAGACCATCGGCGGGGGAGCCGGAGCCGGGCCCGGCTTCCCAGGCCGCTCCGCCGTCCACCAGCACATGACCAATACGAAGATCACTGACCCGGAGGAACTGGAGTTTCGCTATCCGGTGCGCCTGCACCGCTTCGCTCGACGAGCAGGCTCGGGCGGGCAAGGGCGATATCAGGGTGGCGAGGGCATCATTCGGGAGGTGGAGTTCCTGGAGCCTATGGAATTAACTATTTTGAGCCAGCACCGGGTGGAACGGCCGTATGGGATGCAGGGTGGAGAAGCAGGAAAGGCCGGAGCGCAGTATCTCAAACGTAAAAATGGAAAAGAAGAGCCGCTTGAAGGGGTCGATTCGACAGAAGCCGAAGCGGGAGACAGGATTGTTATTGAAACACCGGGAGGTGGAGGCTGGGGCAAGCCTGCTTAATTTCCTATCCGCATGGTAGGGGTGAGCAATGAAAGCTGCTGCCAACAGCAAGCACACCAGCGCACCTAAAACTGATATAATAAGAGTGCGATTCCCTTTTGTGCCCACCAGGGTTTATCACAAACTGTACGCAGCCAGGGGTTTATAGCTTCTTGGAGCTTGCCAGAGTTGATACCAGCTTGGGAGCATGAGCAAGTTTATAAGCCCTTTGAGTTCGCCCCTAAACCTTTCAAAACCCCAAACAAGGCCCGTTAGAAGCCTCTACAACCCAGCCAGGCCCCAATAGGCACCTTAAACTAAGAGAGGTACAAACCAGAATTACACCCCATTCTAATACCCAAACCTCGGGTTCACCACATTATTATATATGCTTCCGAACGTATAGGAAAAACCCAGGCTACTAGCCAACCGGAAATTGGTGGCCTGCTGGCGCTGCTGCAGCAGCACCTCTTCGGTGGTCAGCCCCGACCGGGGCAAGCCCACCTGATTCCGGATGAAAGATACATCGCAACCCAGGTCGAGGGTCAGGCCCTGAAAGAGGTTCAGGCTCAGGCCTGTCCACAGGTTGAGTTGGTGGCGGGAAGGCTCATTCAGGAAGCTCACCACTTCGATGTAGGAGGAAGCTTCTCCCCATTGTTCCTTCAGTTCCAAAGCAAGTTGCAATTCACAGGCTACAAACCCTTCCCGGATTTTATTGTAGATGGTGGTGTCATTGTAATGGCGGTAGTCATATCCGAGTTCCGATGTGAATCGCAGCTGGCGGCGGCTCGACTCGGAATAGGGGAACAGGTTATACTCCAGTGCCGCCCAGTAGCGGTTCTGAAATTTCAGGTTGTCGAAATAAGACGCCCGGAACTCTACTTCTCCACCGTAAGACCAGTGATCATTGATACTCTTAATGGCCACATTGGAGGCATACAGTTCCCGGGAGAAGCTGCGCACCTGGCTGTCTTCCGTCTGGAAAAAGTTTTCATCCAACCCCAGATAGTTGTAGGATTGCAGGCGGATCTCCGGCGTCACTTTGCGGATGAGCACGGTGCTCCTCAGGTTGGAAGAGCGGTAGGAAGCCTCCTTACGGTAGCGGCCGCTGGCAGAAAGGGTGGCCACCCAGTTCTTCCAGGGGTCAGAAGAAGGGGCGCTCTCTTTTGTTTCGGGTTGGTAGGCAAAGCTAAGGTACTGCCGGTAGGAAGTGCGGGCGAGGAAGGGGATCAGGGCTGTTTCCAGCTCAGCGGTGAGCTTTTCATTCTTTTCGTTCTCGGAGAAACCCAGGGGCAGCACAAACTGCAGGCTGTCGTTCAATCCGGCAAAGCGGCCCTGGCCGATCAGTTCGTACCGCACCTCCTTGCCCCGGGCGGCGGTGGGCCACTGGCTGGCGATCAGGTGTACATCGGCCAAATGCCTGCCGCGCACATATTCTATATAAGGCAGGTGCTGGCGCAAATAATCCTGGCTGCAAAAGGAGCAATCGACATACAACCGGAGGGCATCCGTTTTTTCCTGAGCGGCAAGGCTGGAAATGAACAGGCCGAAGAACAGCAGAGTGGTCAGATTTTTCATCTTTTTTGTCCGAAAGTAGGCTTCCGGGATACCGCCTTCGGGAAAAGTAGAGCAACAACGGCGCCAGGTAGAAAAATGGCCATTTTATACCTTAAGGCTCCGGAAATAGCACTTAACCCGGCGTTCGTAGCCCTGAAACCAACGCTCCTCTACTTCCTGTTGCCGCCTGGCCGGAATTTCCGACCTTTGTTCAATTAAAGTTGGATACTAAATTTTCTTATAGAAATGCCGTTATCCAGTAAACCCTGCTCCGCCTGTGGCGCGTGCTAAAATTCTGCAATCCTGTCGTACCGCACCCAAAATATCCTTCTGCACCTGGGCTTCTGGAGCCTGTACGTGCTGAGCGAATATCTGGCCAACGTCTTTCATTACCGGCCGGGAGAGCGCCATCGGCTTTGGATAAATATTGCTGAAGGGCTGCCAACGATTATCATCCCCGCCTACCTCACCGCCTATTGGCTTGTACCCCGTTACCTGGAACAAAACAGGATAGTTCCTTTCCTTTTGGGCATAACCGTTATGGCGGGCATCGTCTTCGCGGGCCGCCTGGGCACCCTCTACCTCTGGATCTATCTGGACGGTGGAAACGATATTTACATCCCTCCCAGCAAGGTGCTGAAAAACACCATCCGGGACTATTCGGTGATCGCCCTGGCCGTTTGCCTGAAGATCATTGTCGATTGGCGCCGGCAGCGGCTGCTCAACCGGCAGTTGCGGCAGGCCAAAGCCGAAGCGGAACTGCAATTGCTCAAAGCCCAGTTGCATCCCCACTTTTTATTCAATACCTTGAACAACATCTACGGGCTGAGCCTGCAGCAATCGGACAAGGTGCCGGACAGCATCATCCAGCTGTCAAAGATACTGGACTTTCTGGTTTACTACAGCCAGAAAGAGGAGATCGCCCTCAACAAGGAGGTGGAATTAATCCGGAACTACATAGCATTGGAACAGATGCGCTACGGCAAAAAACTCCAGCTTGTAGCTGAATTACCTGAAGTGGACGAGGCCATCAAGGCCAGTCCCTTGCTGCTGCTACCTTTCGTCGAAAATGCGTTCAAACACAGCGCCAAAGGCAAAAACGGCCAATGGTGGATCAAAATGCGGCTGCAAATGGTAGATGGCAGGATGGTGTTTTCTATTGAGAATAGTAAAGGAACACAAAGCAAGCAAGAAAAAAGCGGCATCGGCCTGAAGAACATTCGGGAACGCCTGGCCCTGCTCTACCCTAAACGCCACCAACTGACGATCGACGATTCGGAAGGGGTCTTCAGTGTAAGGCTGGAGGTAGGCCTGGGAGATCGCCAACCCTATTAACCATTTAGTAATATAACCATTCAACCATCTCCCATGCCCACCTGCTACATCATAGACGACGAACCCATCGCCATCGACATCATCCGGCGCTACCTGAACAAGCTGGATGATTTTGAAGTAAAAGCGAGCTTCGAGGAGCCCCTGGAGGCTTTTCAGGCACTCAAGAAGGAGCCGGTGGACCTCATCTTCCTGGATATACAGATGCCTGGACTTTCTGGCCTGGAGATGCTCAAAGCACTCACCCACAAACCGGCCGTCATCCTCACTACCGCCCACCGGGATTACGCCCTGGAAGGTTTTGAACTGGACGTCACAGACTACCTGCTGAAGCCCATTGAGTTTCAGCGCTTCCTCAAAGCTATCGACAAATATCTGGAGCGGCAAAGGCCCGTTCCCACCGCTGCCGTTACTCCATCTGAGGCCAGCATCCTCGTGCGGGCCAACCGCAAATCCATCCGGGTGCGGCTGTCCGATATCCTTTATATCGAAGGGCTGAAAGATTACGTCAAGATCATTTTACCTCAGGAAACCCTGCTCACAAAAGAGCTAATAGGCGAGATTGAGCAAAGGCTCCCGTCGGAGCAGTTCTCTCGAATCCACCGGTCCTTTATTGTCCCGAGAGATAAGATCGACGCTTTCACCGCCATGGATGTGGAGATCGGAAAATATGAGATTCCGATTGGGCGGACGTACAAGGAGGCGTTTATGAAATGGATTGAAAAGCGGGGATAAACCTTTGAGGTTTCGGAAACCTCAAAGGTTTAAAAGCACTCACACCGCCTGCCCGAACATGATACGGTGCCCGTCAATCGTTGTCAGGGGAAATTCCCGCATACCCCAGGGCCTGTCCTGGGGCGGTTGCCGGACAGGAGCCCCCCTGCCGATAAATTCCTGGTACAAGGCGTCTATGTCTTCACAGATCAGGTAGGCAAAGTAGGAGTGGCTGCCCAACTCATTGGGCGGAATGGCGTCCGGGCACTCCCCGAGCATCAGGTAGCAGGCGCCGCGGCGGGCGAAGCGCCAGCCGGGATCGCCTATTTCGAAGACCTCAAAGCCCAGGATGTCCCGGTACCAGTTGGCGGAGCGTTGCAGGCCGGGCACGGCGAGAACGTAGCGGGTGGAAGTGATGGACATGGTTGTGTTTTTGGTATTTGTCAAAGGGTTAATTCCGAGCCTTCCAGACTCTATCGCGTCATCTCCATTACGCCCTGTATCCACTCATGGGTCATTGTCACGATGCCGTAATTGAATTTTTCCTGCAGATACTCTCTATATTCCGGCGTAGAACGCAACCTGGCGCCCTTTTCCATACTCCCCACCTCGATCATGGAATGATCGGTACCCTCCACCAGCCGGAACGTGCCATGGCCGGGATGGCCGGCATTGACGATGCGGGCGATCTCTTTCTGGCTTTCGTCATTCACCGCCTCCATATCGGCCTCTCCAAAGAGGGACAGCACATGGCCGTTTATACCCGCCCAGGCTTCGGACAGGTTGTGGGCGTTGAGTTCCCGCCAGAAGTCCTCGTGGCGAAAGAGGATCTGGTTCTCGCCGTCGAAAGCAAAATCGCGGTCCAGGATCTTTTTGTAGTCCGGGTTTTTATAGAGCTCTTTGGAGTCCTTGCCCAGGTAGTAATGCTCGTAAAGCAAGGCGTAAAGGGTACGCACATCGCGATCTGTTTCCACATAATCGTGCCCGAGCAGCGGATTCTGGTAACGGACCATTTTGAGCAGGTATTCCACCCATACTTCGTGAGTGATGCCGTAAATCACTACCCCTTTTGGCTGGTGCTTCGCCCCAATGATCGGCGCGTAGACGCCCCCCATGGAGTGCCCCCAGATAAAGATGTTATCCATATCGATGAAATCGTACTGCTTAATTGCATGGTAGGCGGCCTGATAGGCCTCCAGTTCATTGTCAAACCCCAGCTCCAGACAATTACCAGTGCCGATATTATCGCCCACACCTGGCTTCTCCACCCGAAAAATGGCATAGCCCAACCCGCTGAGGCTGTCCAGCAACTTCTTGTAAGGATGAATAGGCGAAAAACCCTCCACCGAACTGCAGGTGTAACCTGGAATGAAATAAATAGTAGGGTGCGGCCCGGGAGTATTGGGTTTATTGACGATGGTGCGTAGGTAGCCCCCTTTAAATGGCACTTCACCGTAAATAACTTCCGAGGAGGAAGACGTTTCAAGGGGAATAGGTGCTGCGGTTACTTCCAGTTCCAGTTTTTCACCATCACGCCAAACCGTAAAGCGTGTGGTTTGTCCTTCCCTCACCCCTTGCATGGCCTCCTGAAAAGCCGGCCCGGGGTTAGCCGGCATGCCGTTGATGGCCAACAGTATATCTTCTTCCTGCCCACCGGCATTGGCATAAGTGGCGCCAGGGAACACCTGTCGGATGATCATGCCCCGGGATTCTTTCAGCCCTAGCGTAGCCGCCAGGCTGTCAGTTGCCGGCTCCAGCCTTACCCCCAGGCGGCCGCGGCGTTGGATGTTTTGAGCCTGGCACAGGTGGAGAGAGCATAGTAAAAAGGACAGTGTGTATATCAGCTTCATGGTTTTTAACGCAAAGGTAGAAGGCAGAGGTAATGGGGGTAGTGGATAATATTGCTAAAAGGGAAGGGTGCAGTTGAAGTTTTTGAATTGACCGGAAAGGGGTCTTAGGGGTAACGGGATCAATAAGCAGTATAAAATTTCCGAAAGCCACTCCTTCCCGGGAACCATGGCCAGGCTAAAGATTGTTGTACGTTGCGCAACGGGATGCCTGGAAAAATCTAAAAAAAAACCAGCGCCTCTTGTGAGGAATGGAAAATCCGTTTATATTTGCATCCGCTTTCAAAAGGAAAGGCAAACAAAAGGTGCGGTAGCTCAGTTGGTAGAGCACAGGACTGAAAATCCTGGTGTCGGCGGTTCGACCCCGCCCCGCACCACCATCAAGAACAAATTATGTTTCAAACGGTACATCATCACCATCATTTGAATTTGCTCCTCCGGGCAGATGGTGATCCAATGTAACCGTTTTGAAAGTCGCTTAAACAATAGCGAATAAAAGAGGTTAACCATCATGTCGGTTAACCTCTTTTTTTTTGTCAAAATTTTTAAAATACCAAGATCCCTATGAAAACCAGGCTTCAGGTCGCAGTTCAGAAATCCGGCAGGCTGCTGGAAGGCTCGCTCAAGCTGCTGAAAGAGTGTGGCATAAGAGTCGACAACGGAAAGGACCAGTTGAAGGCCTCCGCTGCAAATTTCCCTATAGACATTCTTTATCTGCGCAATTCTGATATCCCTCAATATGTGGAAGATGGGGTAGCCGATATCGGTATCATTGGTGAAAATACGGCCTTTGAAAAGCAAAAGCGGATCAGTACCGTCCTGCCATTGGGTTTTTCCAAATGCCGCCTTTCTATCGCCGTTCCAAAAAACACCGCCTATCCCGGACCCGAATTTCTCAATGGCAAGCGCATTGCCACTTCCTATCCTAATTCCCTGCGTCATTACCTCGACGCCCACCAACTGAATGCAGAGATCCATGAGATCTCAGGGTCCGTTGAAATTGCTCCCAATATTGGCCTGGCAGACGCGATCTGCGACCTGGTCAGCAGCGGCAGCACCCTCTTCAAGAATGGACTTGAAGAAAAGGAGGTCGTCCTGAGGTCGGAAGCCTGCATCGTAGCCCAACCCCAGCTCCAAACTGAGAAGCAGGCCATCCTCGACAAGCTGGTTTTCCGCATCGAAGCAGTCCTCAAAGCGCGCAACAACAAGTACATCCTCATGAATGCCCCGGATGAAAAAGTGGCGGATATCATCCAGGTCCTGCCAGGGATGAAAAGCCCCACGGTGATGCCCCTGGCGGAAAAGGGCTGGAGTTCCATCCACACCGTCATCGAGGAGAGCCACTTCTGGGACATCATCGACCAGCTGAAAGGTAGCGGCGCCCAGGGTATTCTGGTGGTGCCAATTGAAAAAATGATAATTTAACAACCATGAAACTGTTCACCCATCCCGATAAGGCAAGCTGGCCGGCTATCCTGCAGCGCCCGGCCATGGAAGTGGAAAGCCTGGAATCCATCGTACAAGCAGTGCTCGATGCAGTGCAGCAAAAGGGAGATGCCGCGCTGCGCGCTTACACCGAACGTTTCGATGGGGTACTGCTGGATGAAATACAGGTTAGCGCAGCCGAATTGGCGGAGGCTGAAACTCAAATGAGCGAAGGGCTCAAGAGCGCCATACAGACGGCACGGGCCAATATTGAGTGTTTCCACAGCAGGCAGTTAGAACCGGTAAAGGTGGTGGAGACGATGCCTGGCGTTCGTTGCTGGCGCAAGAGCGTAGCCATAGAAAAGGTAGGGCTCTATATTCCAGGCGGCACGGCGCCGCTTTTCTCCACCGTCCTCATGCTGGGGGCGCCGGCTAAACTGGCTGGCTGCCGGGAAATTGTCCTCTGTACCCCGCCACAGAAGAATGGCAAAGTTCATCCGGCCATTCTTTATACTGCCAATCTGGTGGGCGTAACCCGCATCTTTAAAGTGGGAGGTGCTCAGGCGGTGGCGGCGATGGCCTATGGTACAGAAACGGTTCCTGCTGTTTACAAGATATTCGGCCCGGGCAACCAGTACGTCACCGCCGCAAAGCAATTGGTGAGCCGCCGCGGCATTGCCATCGATATGCCGGCTGGCCCTTCCGAAGTGCTCGTTTGCGCCGATGAAAGCGCAGACCCCTCCTTTGTAGCGGCCGACCTGCTCTCGCAGGCCGAACACGGCGAGGACAGCCAGGTGGTTTTGGTTACCTTTTCGGAAGTTTTCGCCAGCCAGGTGCAGGAAGCCCTCGTGGAACAACTGGCGGTACTGCCCCGGAAGGATATCGCCGCCAAAGCGCTGGCGAACAGCTCCGCCATCATCGTTCGCAGCCGCGAAGAAGCGCTGGAACTGATCAATACCTATGCCCCGGAGCACCTCATTCTTTCCATAAAGGATGCTGAAAACCTGGGAGAAGAAGTGGTCAACGCCGGCTCCATCTTTCTGGGCAACTACACCCCGGAATCGGTGGGCGATTATGCCTCCGGCACCAACCATACTCTGCCGACCAACGGCTACGCCCGCATGTACAGCGGCGTGTCCCTGGATAGTTTCATCAAAAAGATCACCTTCCAACGCCTGACCCGTGAAGGCCTGCAAGAGCTTGGGCCGGCAGTGGAAGAAATGGCGGCAGCGGAGGAGCTAATCGCGCACAAGCATGCGGTGGCGATTCGGTTGAGCAAGGAAGGCTGAATGTAGGCCGTACTCCTGGACATTTGTGGGGCAATTGGGGTTTCAGAAAGTTGTGTATCAGGGTATCAGTGGCATACAGTTCGGGAAATGTCCAGTAGTTTTAGTGAAAGCCAGGTTTTGGCCGTTTGTTGCTGGCTGTCAGATTGTGCCAACGATAAACAAACAATAAACTACAATCAAAATGAGCATACAACAATTGGTCCGTTCAAACATCCGCCGCCTCACTCCATACTCCTCTGCCCGCAGCGAGTACAAGGGCCTTGCCAACGTTTTCCTGGATGCTAACGAGAGCCCTTTTGATACGGGGTACAACCGTTATCCGGACCCCTTACAGTGGAAAGTGAAGGATAAAATTGCGGGGCTGAAGGGCATTTCCCGGGAAAAAATATTCCTGGGTAACGGAAGCGACGAGGTGATCGACCTGCTTATTCGCATCTTTTGTGAGCCTAAGGAGGACCATATCATCATCCTGCCGCCAACCTACGGCATGTACCGGGTATCGGCAGATATCGCCGATGTGGAGGTGCGGGAAGTACAACTTGGCGCCCGCTTCCAGCCAGATGTAGCGGCTATTCTACAAGCGGCAGATCCCCACTCCAAGCTCTTGTTCCTCTGCAGCCCCAACAATCCGACTGGCAATAGCTTCCCGCTGGAAGACATAGGGCGTCTGGCGGAAGGCTTTCCCGGCATCACGGTGGTGGACGAGGCCTATATCGATTTCTCCACTCAGGCCAGCAGCCTTAGCCTGCTGGAACAATATCCACGCCTGGCCGTGATGCAGACTTTTTCGAAGGCATGGGGGATGGCCGGTATCCGACTGGGGATGGCCTTTGCTTCAGAAGAGATTATTGAGTTGTTCAATAAGGTAAAACCACCTTATAACGTCAACCAGCTTACCCAGGAAGCGGCGCTGAATGCGCTAGACGGCCCAAAAGAACAGCAGCAATGGGTGCAAAGCATCCTCGGCCAGCGTACCCTTCTGGCGCAATACCTGAGTGGGCTGGACTTTGTGGAGCGCATCTATCCTTCCGACGCTAACTTCCTGCTGGTGAAAGTAAAAGAACCCCGCCGGGTTTACGACTTCCTGGTGGAGCAGGGCA
>JAGQXQ010000072.1:3833-11341 GCA_020436535.1 Phaeodactylibacter sp. | reverse complement strand
TATTTTCCCAGCAGATGCTGCACCCAGTCGTAGCCGACCTGCCGGCCGTTAGAAAAGCCGCCCCGTTCCTCGGTATAATCCGCGAACCAGTGGACGGAGTAAGAGGGAATACCCATGGATATCTTCTCCGGAGCGACCCCTTCTGAAAGCAAATACTGTACGACCTGCTCCACCCATTCGATGCCGGCTACCGGCCCCGGAGGGGTACGGCGGGTATGCTGGTCGTAGGTCATAATCGAAATAAAATCGCCGATCTCCGACAGCTCTTTGAGGCCGTAGCCCGCCCTCCAGTTCTCGTACAAAAATCGCTGGTACATACCGGGGCCGCCCACATTTTCCAGGGCGTGGACTATTGCCGCCGAAAGTTGAAGCCCTTCTTTGTGCAGGGCCTCCGCCGTCTCCCGGAAATACAGCGTAAAACTGTCGCGGTCGGAAATGTGCAGCCCTTCCAGGTCGAACTGCCAGCCGTCCAGTTCATATCGCCGGGCGTATTCCAGCATCATCCCGATGGAGCGCCGCCGGGAAGCGGGATTGGAAACGATATCGTGCAGCAGTTGCTGGTCGAAGCCCTTATTGACGATTAGCGGCATCACCTTTACACCATTGGCTTTGGCGATCTCCAGCACCCGGGGATCTACCGACCCGGTAAGCACTCCTTCCTTACTGGCCAGAAAGGTTTGCGGACAGACGATGGAGATCTGGGCGGCATTTTTCCGAAAGCTCTCGAACGACTCAGGCGTATCAACCATGTAGAAGAGGTTCTCAGGCCGGGTCTGGGAGTGGGCAGTCAAGTTTAGGAACAAGACAACAGAAAGGATGATGGAAGAATGTTTCATTTTTATTATTTCAAGTAATGCAAAAATTCATTCGTCATTTACGATAAGGGCGGTGAAGTCCTTTTACTCCGTAATACTAATCAACAAAAAATCAAACTGATGCCGCCCGCCATCCGGCAGGAAGTCATCTCCCAATAGGTAGCTGTAGCGAAGGCCGAAATCAATTTCCAGCAAACGGAGGACGCGGACATCAAAAGTCAGCTCCACACCGGTGGAGTTCTGCATCCAGGTATTGGTGAAGGGAGTGCCCGCCCTCAGCCAGGCCTGGTCATAAAACAAATTGGCTTTCATTCTTTTCAGGAAGGCCAGGCCGCCTGCCGCCCAATCCGGATAGAACAGGGGCAGGTGATAGTTGAATCCCAACTTGAATACCTCGTCTCCAAAAACGGCCTCGTACCCCCTGGGATAGACAAACACATTGGAAAACCGGTAATTGTCGAGCACCTCCTGCCGCTGGTACATGGTATTGATCACAAAGCTGTGGTTGCGGCTCAGCCCGGGTAGAAAGAGGTCGGCCCTACCCAGCAGCACATCCCCCTGGTAGGTATCATTGCCGAAAGTACTCCGATAACGCAAATCGACATTGAGGCCTAACCGGGGGTTGAGGTGCTGCAGGGCCGTCCGGCGAAAACTTCGAAAGATCAGGCGCAGGTCCATGGCGTTCAGGGTGGTGCTCCGCAGGGGTTCCCGGAAAAGGAAATCAAGGCCTTCCAGCCTGCCGGCCCCAACCGTAATAGTGTCCCGGGAATTATTCGGGCTATCAAAATTGCCCTCTGTGTTCAATCCTATGTTTTGGTAATCGGCCCGCAGCGTCAGCCTGTTAAAGAAATTGCCTCTTGTCAAATTTAATGGAAGAGCCATTCCACCGGAGGCCCGGCTTTCCCGCCACCCTTCGACATAGGCATTGGAATAAATAGTGGTATCGTTTCCAGGAGCGAAATTGTAAATAACAGCCGAGCGGTTGGAATAAAGATAACTGGCATTGATATAGGGATACAATTCAGCATAAGTGGCGCCCGCTGAATAGGCCCACTCGTTTTCATTGACATTGTAATAGGCGCCGGCTTCCATGGAAAGCGTGCCGAATTTATTATCGGAAAGAATGCTGGCGCCATAGGTTGGATGATCGACATAAGGCAGCCAACTGTGCGGGTTGACGATGCCGCTCCATTTGTTGAATTTTTTAATCGCAAACGCCTCTGTTCCCACCTTATCCACTATGGTACCGCCTTCCTGTGCGGCCAGCGTGTCCGCATACCGGAAACTGCCCGGGTAGCTAATTTCGTAAGGCTTCCATAAAGCTTCCTCCAGGTTCATTTCAACGACGTTATAACCTCGGGAGCTGAATTCACTGTACGCCAGTTTCCTGCCGTCCGGAGAAACAGCCGGCTGGAAGGCCCCCAGGGGGGATGAAGTCAGCTGAAAAAGCGTTTTGTCGTTTAGGTTGAGCGCAAAAATGTTGTTTATTCCGGTGAAGGCGCCGGAAAAATAGAGGTATTCCCCTTTTGAAAAAGGGTGGCTGGCCTGCAGGTTGGAGGGTTGGGTTAGCGGTTCCATGACTCCGGTTTCCCAATGGATCATTTGCAACACATTGGTTTCCCCTTTTTGGGCCACGACGACGATGTGTTGATCATCCTCCGTCCAGTTGGGGAAAGCGTAGAAGTAATTATCCGGATTGGGTAATTTGCGGATCAGCGCTCCGGTTTCTGCATCCAGGATCACCAGGCTATATACTTCATTATCGGCCGCTTCAACCGCTACGATCCGCCCTGCCCGGGCAGAAAAGGCCGGGGAAAAATATTTGGTGCGGGCAGTCAGCTTTTTCTTTTGCTTTGTGAGCACATTATAACTGCGAACGATGGAGAAGTTCTTATTCCTCCAGCGAGGGTCATAACCGATCTCTGCCCAGCATAGCTGGCCGCCGGCCAGCGACAAGGTGGAATTCAGAGGGCCCGGAATGATTCCCGGTTCGGTGAGTTTTTCTTCCTGGCCGCCGGGGCCCATTTTAATAAACACCGGTATCTGATCGTAACCACTTTTGGCCACGACAAGCGTTTCCTCATTCAGATACAACGGATTGGTATAATGGGTAATATTCTTTTTGGGTTGGGTATGTGCCTGCGTGCCTGCAGTAAAGGCCTTATTTTTTTCTTCCGCCTTCCAGTCATTTGCCAGATCCTCAATTGTCTTTTGATACAATTCTTTTGTGCTCAGCCCCGTCCTCTTTTTCAGGCCTTTATTGAACGGGTACAACAGCCCCCGGTAACGAGTGGCGTCATTTATTACGTCCGCCCATACGTCCTTTCCAAACTCACTACGGGCGTAGGCCGTCAGGTAATACCCGAGGCTATACCAGTCGGGAACAAAGTCCTTCAGAGAACCGGCGGCCGCCTTTTCGTAAGGATATTGAAGATCATGGAGGATCAGGGAGCGGTATTCCATATCAAAAGCAGGCAGGCGCCCCCTGCCGGAAGCAGTGAGGGCCGTCTCCATCGCAGTGGCTTCTCCTTCGAGGTACCACCGCGGCAAAGCCAATCCGAACATCCCCCCCCAGCCCCAGGAACCGAAGATCGTTTTCACCAATTTGGTCAATCCGTTTTTTGAATTTCCAAACTGCTGGACATGCCGGTATTCGTGAATGGCCAGTACATCCAGCCAATCGGCCGTACCATTAAACTGGGGCGGGGTCATATTAAATTCCGACCGAAAAGGGCCGACGGTGACAAACCCGTTGGGGATCGTCGTTTGGTTTTGTAGCAGGATCGTCACTTTCTGCCGGCTTTCTCCAATGGATTCGGTATGGTGGCTCCACAGATAGTGCACCACATTCGCCACCCGCTGCCCAGCTGTTTCAAGGCCCTGTGGAAAGATCACCTGCACCCGGTCCGTATGAATCTGGTTCCATTGAAGCGAAAACGGGTTGGCTCCGATCGGATTGGCTGGTATTTGAGCAGAAAGCACAGAGGCCAGGCCCAGAAACAAGAGAATAAAGGATAGGTTCCTGTAAAGTGGGGAAGCGAACAAAAGCGTTTTCATAAAGCAATGCGTTAAGTAACTGATCTGTCCGAGAACTTTTCACTGCCTTTCCCTCACCTCAAAAAAGGTACTCCCAAAACATGGTTTCCCATCCCCTGTAAAACCCCGAACGATCACCTCAAAAGTTCCTGACAGGCCGGAAGTATAAAATTCCAGATTGGTATTTTCAGCTCCTGTTTGCACCGATGGATTCCAATATAGCATGGGGCGGAAATCCGGTTTAGGGCTGGCCCTGGCCTCGCTGGAAGGGTAAACCGGATGCTGAAAATCAACGCCGGGGGAAATCGCCTGAAAGCTCATAAATACAGATTGTTCCGTCCACTGGTAGCTGGCAAAATCGTCCGTATTGGTATGAATGGAGACCAGGCCTCCGAAGAGGTAGTCCCCCAATAGGTAGTTTGAGTTAATGACTTCAATTTTTTCTATACTACCCGGATTAATTTCCAGTAACCGGCCGATATCAAATACGGGGATGTTGTCTAAAAGAACCAGAGGGTCATCGTAAGCTTGTTGAGCGCTTTCGTTAAAAACTTCCAGATAGGCTTTCCCTTTCTTCCTCCTGACGAGTACATAGGGAACGATCTCCCGAAACACTTCTTCCAGGGTGGGAATAGCCACAAAACTGGTGACTTCAACGGTGTAATCCGGGTCGTCGATATTGGTGATCGGAAGGATGGGGGGAATGGCGGCGAAAGCGTTCTCCTGAGTGTCCGGCTCAAAGGCGGCGCTTAATTGGGCCTGCAGATACATCTCCTCGAAAAGATCGTGCTGCTCCGCTTCAAAGATCAATGGAACGGGAGTTATCTCCGGGAAGCGATTTGAAAAATTATTGTTGATCAGGATTTCCGGAGGCGTTCCTCCGGCGCCTTTCCAGCCGACAAAGAGGTTTTGTTTGCCTTCCAGGTTGTGGAGCGCAAAAAGAAATGAACCGTCGGCTTTGGTTTCTGTCAGGTGTACCTGAGGCTCTTTCCCTACCACTGCCGCCATACCTATTTCGCCGTCAACGGCGGCCCCGCTTTCTTTGTTTCGCATCAGCCCGCTGAGCGTGAGGCCACGTATTTCCGGTATCCACTGAAGGCCCGATTTCCCAAACGAGGAAACGCGATTTTCCTTATTCAGTTGATCGGCCAGTAACATCAGGGCCATTTCCATCTGGTTTTTTTTCCAATTCCTCCCATCCGGTAAATAAGAAGGAAGCAGCCAGGTATTTCCCCAAAGGAAGTCGGGGAAAGAGGCCAGGCCCACTCCCAGTCCTGATTTCCGTACGCTGGCCGAAAGTTGGCAGTTCGTTCCCGCCGGGCCCTCTATATTCAAAGTCACTTTTTCCCGGGCGCCATAGCTTGTTTGATCGGTCATTAGCGTCAGCGGAAGCGGAGACGGCCCTTCGTGATAAAAAGGATAAACCCGGGGGGTTGATTCTCCCTGATTGCCTACCACTGCATAATAAATGCCCGGGCTCAGATTTTCCATAGGGAGCATGAAGTGGTGGGCAGGTTCCTGCATATCAATGATTCGGCTATCCAGCAGTTGGAGGCTTTCGGAAAAAATGCGAACGGACACTGTGGTTGGACTGGCTTTCGGATGACGACGGAGTGAAACTTTTGGGCTCTTTCCCAGGGCATCGATCCGACAACTGAGGCCTGTATTTTGTGCCGGTGGCAAACTTTTGCGCAGGGGTTTCCCATTGTCCATTATAAGAACCGCCTGATAGGCAGTACCCGCCTCCGGGGTGAAATCGAAAAGGGCGCAACCGTGATACAATGCACTGCACTCGGCAATATTTTCACCCCGTTCGTTTTGCAGTGTTACCCGCTCCTTTTGGTTGCAAAAAGCCGGATCGAAGCAGACAAGCAGGCGGTTGAGAAGCCCGGCAACCAGTGTCTTATCTGCCAGTAAGCAATTCAGAGAATCCTGTTTTGGACGAGACAAAACAGTAGGTTCAGATTCGGGATTGACGATGGTCAACAGTCGGTGGGCAAAATGCTCAAGCGGGAAATTGCGGAGGTATTGGGTATAGGCACGTAAAAAATGGCGGCCGGCCTGCACTTCTTCCGGAATCTCCAACGCACCCATAGCCACACCATCTTCGATCTGAAATTTCTGTTGGATAAGCGCTTTGCTTTCAGCATCGAACAGTTCGACGTAAAGCACTTTGCTCAGCTGTCTGCCAGGCTGTCCGTCCAACCAGCAATAAGCCTTAAACCAGATTTTTTCGCCTACCAGGTATTTATCCCGATCGGTATGCAGAACGATTTGCTCCGGGGGGAGTGGGGCATCGCAATCCTCGATAATTCCAGTTAGCTGGGCAGACAGGGGGAGCGCTGCCGTAAAGAGAAAATAGCCGAGGAGAAGGACATGGATTCGTTTCATATTTGTTCTTGTCGGAGGTGCAGTTACTCTTCCCAAAAATCCGGCGGGGTGATCGATCCCCCTGCCTCCCGGCAGTCCAGGCAGGCACTTCCGGAAAGGGCCAAGCCTTCCTCGCCGGTCGTAATATAAACGGGCCATTCTTCAGGAGGAGGAGGGAAACGCAATCCTTCGTAATCCAGGCCGCAAACCGGCAATTGAACGTTTAGTTCAGGGGGCGGATTGAAAAAAGAACGGTCCTCGGTGACGCCGGCAGCGAAAAAGTAGCCCAGCACCGGCTCGTCGGGATTCTGAACGTTGCGAATATTTCCACGGATCTGGAAGGGCTGGGAGGTGTAAAGGGAGCCGTCTTGCGCGCTTTGATCTTCAATATCACTCCAGTATAAATAGGCCTCTTTGCTAATGGAGTATTGTTTGGCCAGGAGGCTATAGCGAATCGACAGTTTTTTATCATCGCCCCGAAGAAAATGGAGCAGGACGTTGTTCAACTGCCGCTCTGTCCGATTGGCGGTGCTGGCCGTCACCACTTCTTCGACTGAATAGGTCAGCCAACAGGTCTTCAGAGAATCCGCATTTTCGAATGGAATAAACCGGCCTTCATAGATATAGGTGATGTCGAGATCCGCCCTGTATTTAAACGTACCTTCCATCAACCAGAGGTAATAATCCTTTTCGTATGGAGAGGGCCCGGTACTGACAAAAAACTGGTAACCAGGTATGGGGTCTTCTTCCTCATCGAAGTAGCGGGTATCAAATTCGGCTCTTACGGATGCTATATCCGTTGGTTCTTTTATTTCTTCAAAACCAGATTCGTAGGCCTTACCGTCCGGAGTGGCAATGCGGAGCCGGTATTTCCTGCCTACCTTTCCCTGAATTCCGTTCGCAGATGTCTGGTACACGCCAGATTCGGTTTCCGTTAGTGTTTCCGCCTCGCTATTCTCTTCTTCGATGGTTACCGTGGCGCCCGATAAGGGCGTGTATTTGGTAATATCCAGGTTGGCGGAGATAGATAATTTGATCGTATAGGGGCCTGGTTTGTCCGTAATATGGCCGTCTACAACCAACAGATTGTCAAAGTCTTTCAGCGCTGGGCGAAATTCCTCGATGCAGGACGTGCTTGCTATGGCTAAAAAGAGGAGGAGTACCCCTGTGCTACTCTTCATAACTACCGAGTTTAATATTATAGCTAACCGAAAAAATCGGGTTAGCGAAAATAGACACTTTATACCCCTGAACCCTGCCGCTCTTTGAGGTTTTAAAATAAACATT
>JAGQXQ010000072.1:0-3753 GCA_020436535.1 Phaeodactylibacter sp. | reverse complement strand
TTGCCTTCCACCTTCACCGAGAGGTCAACCCGGAAGTAATCGGGGACCCGATATGCATTTCGGGCAGTAAAGTTGATTAAGGGAACTCCGTTTTGGTAATACAAGGTTGTAGGATAAGTAATGGGCCGGCCAGTGGAGTAAACCACATTGGCCGAAAGGCCAAAGCGGCGGATCAATTTGTAATTGGCGACTAGATTTAAGGAATGCGGCTTCTCATGATTAGCAGGATAGGCATTTCCAAAATTGATCCGTTCTTCTTCGAGTTCACCATCGACCTGTACCGTCGCCCGGGAGTAGGTATAATTGAGCCATCCATTCAGGCGGCCTGCCGGCTTTTTCAGCATAAACTCCAGGCCGTAGGTATGGAGTCGCCCCTGGAGGACGTCCCATTCCGGTACTTCGTTGACCAGCAGGTCCGCCCCGTCTTTGAACTCCACCAGGTTATCCACTTTCTTATAGTAAGATTCTACGGAAAACTCCAGTTTCCGTTGGGCCAGGAAGGTATAAACCCCCAGAGAAACCTGATCCCCGCGCATGGGTTTTATATGATAATCGGACAGTTTCCACTTGTCGGTGGGCGCCAGGGCAATCGTGTTGGAAAGCAGAAAAATGTACTGGTGAAGGCGGTTAAAAGATGCTTTCACCGACCAATTCGGAGAGAAAGTATACTTGGCGCCGAGCCGGATATCCAGCCCGGTATAGGTGGCGATGCGCTCATTGGAGCCGAAATCCAGGGTGTCCTGCACCGACTCTTCTTCTTTGGGGGCTCCCTCAGCGTACGAAAATATCGATTGCGGCCCCAGGTAGGTGTACCAATTGTAACGCAGCCCCCCGTTGATGGTTATCCGATCAGAGGCTTTCCATTCTTCGCTGAGGTACAACCCTGCTTCCAGCCCTTTTTCCTTTCCCAGGTCCTTTGGCTGAACCTGGCTGATATCTCCCACTGGAAGGAAAGCGCCCTGATCGATGCCGTATAGGATTGCATTGGTTCCAAAATTGATCAGATGCCGGTCGTTGGGCCGGAGGGTAAAATCCAGCCGGCCCTCGGTATGTTCCAGTTGGTTATCCTGGCGATAAGCATCGAAGAGCACTTCCCGGTTTTCCACCTCCAGCCCGTATTGGCTGTAGGCCACCGAAGCATTCAGGCTGTTGCGGTCATTGAAAAAGTGGTTCCAGTCCAGAGAGGCTCCGATATTTTGGGTGTTGAATTGGGTGGTTTCAGCGAAATCAATATCATCGAGGCTGTAGTAGCCAAAGGCAGTTAGCCGGTCTTTATCATTCAGGGTGAAAACGGTTTTGACCATGGCGTCGCCAAAATAGATGCGGCTGTTGTTAAAATCGGGATTCTTAATGAGGCCCAGTATCCAATTGGAATAAGTAGAACGGACACCGGCCATAATACTGCTTTTTCCTTTTTGCAGCGGCGCTTCCACCATCAGCCTGCCTGTGATCGGGCTGATCCCCCCGCTGGCTTTAAATTCTTCTTTGTCTCCCTCCTTTGCTGTAATGTCAAAGATGGAGGCCAGCCTCCCGCCAAATTTAGCGGGTATATTGCTTTTGGAAAGGGAGAAATCGCTGATCGCCTCCGAATTGAAAGCAGAGAAGAACCCAAATAGGTGAGAGGTATTGTAAACCGGCACGTGATCGATGTAAAACAGGTTCTGATCGGCCGGGCTGCCTCGTACATTAAAACCAGCGGAGCCTTCGCCAACGCTCTGAATACCCGGCAGGAGATTAGCGACTTTCAGAATGTCCCTTTCGCCCAAAACCAACGGAATTTCTTTGATACTTTTGGTCGTTAACCTTTCAAACCCCATTTTGGTGCTTTGCACCCGGTTGTACTGATCAGAGGTGACTACTACCCCTTCCAGGAGAATGCTTTTGGACTCCAGGTAAAAATCCTGGCGGCCGCTGGAGAGTAGTTCTACGTTTATTGCTTTCTCATGGTGATTGATATCCTTGAGGAGTAGTGTGTAAATTCCTTTATCGAGTGTCAATTTGTACGACCCATCTGTCTCAGTAGCGGTGCCGACGCCAAGCCCTTCCACAAATAGGGTGGCGCCGATGACGGGCTCTTTATTTTCCTGGTCGAACAGGTAACCGCTTAACGTAACCTTGTTTTCCTTCAGGCCTTCTTTTTTGGAGCCGATAACCAGCACTCCGGCCCGGACTTCGTGGGTCGTTTCCAGAAAATTGGATCCGCTTATTTCCTGTGCAGGTTCAGCCCCCTCCGGTTTGTGTTCCTCTTTCACCAGAGGGTAAATTGCTCTGGTCAAAGTTGGGTTGACAGGGCCTTGCTTTGACAGGAAAACCCGCCCTTTTTTGTCAATGGTGATAAAAAGTTGCAGCCGCTCCAGGTTTTCTTCCAGGTACCGCACCAGGGGTATTTCAGAGGTAACAGGGCTCAATTGGATATTGGAAATATCGGCGGGATCGTAAAAAAAATCCAGGCCGAAGCTTTTTTCTGCTTTTTCCACAAAAGCCGTCCAGCTCAGCCCGCTAAAAGAAGTGTCGAGTACAGGGCTTATGTCCTGGCTGTAAAGGAGAGGCCATTCCGCCAGCATCAGGCCCAGGAAGAGTACTACTTTTTTTATTTTTCTCAGATTCCAATTCATAAAAGAATATTCATTTCAGCTGGCCGCAGTATTCCATGAGTTGAGCCAATTGAGCGCCGGAAGCTTTCTTTAGACGAATGCTTTGCTGGTTCATGTATTTTTTTATGCTGGTTTGATGGGGTGCGAAAAAATCCAGCAACGCTTTCCGGTTGGAAACTTCTTGTAGCTGGCCATTGATCAGCAGGAAAAAAGTGGTTTCCGGTTCCGAATATTTACCATAGGGCCTCCGGCCGGAATAATTGGCGATAAATACCTTTTTCTGCCGGGTAAAAAAAGAAAAAACGCCGGAATAGATCCTTTCCAGAAAGTTAAAGTCTTCGGCCGGCCCTGGTAATAAAGACTGATTGACAAAAAAGTGCTGGCCAATGCGAAAGGAATCGACGAGTACGCCCGTCAGCTCCACATTTATTGAAACCCCATTTTTTAATTCCTGCTTTAGGATGAGCCGCCCTATTTCCAGATTATACTTCAAGCTAAGGGAGTCGAAGTATCTTCCTTTCACATAAACGGCGCCCTCTTGCCATTCATCCGTTATAAAGTAAGGATGCCGGGCTGCCCGGGTATTTGTGGGGCGATAGAGGCGGCCATTCGCCAGCAGGTCGTCGGTACCGTAATATTCCTCCAAACACGACATCAAGGAGGCCCCGGAATCACCGGAAACTTCCTGCGTCCAGGCGGGGTGACAGGCCAAACTGCATGATAAAAAGAGAAGGTAATGTAGTATTTTTAAACGCATATCAATATTTCCGGATTGAGGGCCGGTTTGGTTCAAGGTACTGAGAACATCTTTAAGTTCCATCCTTCGGAATGTAAATTTTGGAAGAATAAACCTTGACATTTATTTATCCACTAACTAAAAAAATATCCATGCCTATACTACTCTCTTCCTGTTGGCCCTGCATTTCGCCTTTACGCTCCACGTTCAACCCATCCATTGGGAAACCCTGCTCTCCATGCCCGAGCCGTGAGCAATAATGCCGTTACCGCGGCAAATGTCAACGGCGTACCCCAGGTCTTCTCGTTCTCCGGGATCGACGAATCCAAAGACTGGTTCGGCATCCACCTGCGAAGCTTTCGGAATAATACCCAATGGCAACTTTTGTAAGATGGCATTAATAAACAACAAAGCCCCTGCACG
>JAGQXQ010000071.1:1330-3642 GCA_020436535.1 Phaeodactylibacter sp. | reverse complement strand
AAGTACTCGGGGCAAGGCTCCTTCATCACCACCAATATAAAATTCATAGGCTTTTAAGCGCTACAAAAAATATTCATCATGGCAGTTTCTGATCGCGACATATTGAAGAATTTCTTTCGGCCCGGTAGTGTACCGCTGGCGCGCCATTTTGAGGGACTGGCCGACTCCGCTCTGAACAAAGGCGAGGATGGGATTGACAAAGAAAGAACGACGGCCCTGAAAATACAGGCCGCACCGGAAGAACTGGGAAAGAGAGAGGCCATCTGGCTATACGATTTTTTCGAAGAGCCGGCTTTTCTGACACCCGGATTCGCCCTCCAATTGCCAACGGAAGGAGGAAATAGCTTCATAAAGGTGGCATACAATGGCCCGGAGAAGAACCCTAGTGTTCTGGTCAAAGAAGATGTTGACGTACCCCTTGGATTTCTGCCAACACAGTCAGGGCAGTTGGTCATTAGCATTCCAGATCCAACAACTTCCGTTGAAGCAATCATGGAAGCGTGGAGGAATCCGGCCACCAACCAAGGTGATTTTTCTCTTGAAGCTACCTCTCCTGCAAACCTTTCAACATTTGCCGATCCTGATACCCCGGCCCCGCAATCTTTGGATCAAATTGATACCTCCGAAGAATTTCTTACGAATCTCCCTTTAGAGACAGACGACGTAAACATTAAACTAAGAGTGAAGTACACAGGTGTGGCTACAGTTACCCCTAATGTTGCAGTGGGCTCAATTTCTCAAGGCAATGATTTAGCCGTACAATTCACCGTCTCCTCCACCAAGCAACTGACAATAAACCTTCCAAGCTCCGGAGCAACTGTTGATACCGTGTTGGCAGCCTGGGCAACACTAACAAGCGCCCAGCAAGCAGGTTTTTCTTTTGAAGTTGTCTCCGAAGAGCAGATTTCCTTGTCTACCGACCAAGTCGGCGGTGAGGCGCTGTCGGCTAGTTTTGCCACCCAATTCGCTCAAGTGTTAACGGCTACCTATACCGGATCAGCTCCGCAACCTCATGTAATTGTAAAAAAGGATGACAGCCTGGACAAGCCCGCTCTTACTGTAAATGGTGGGCAATTGGCTATCCGCACTGCAGACGACAATACCCCAGCAGAGATGATCATGGCGGCATGGAGAGCCCTGCCTGCAGGTAAGAAAGGGGGCTTCTCCCTGGAACCCCTCTCTCAGGCAAATATTACTCCTTTCACAGATCCTTCCCCAGAGGCGCCTACCCCTCGACCTCTGGATCAAGTTGGCTCCACCACAGCATTCGTTACCACTACCTCATTAGAGACGGACGATGGAGATTTCAGCTTAAGCGTAAAATATACCGGCGCGGCTGGGGACAATCCCGCTGTCAACGTAACCAAGCGCCCTGACGCTCAAAACGAGGAAGTAGCGATACAATTCAATATATCTGCGGCCAAGCAACTCACCATTACCGTTCCAAGCTCCGGAGCGAGCCTTGATACCGTAATGGCCGCCTGGGAAATCCTCACTACCGCTCAACAAGCAGGTTTTTCACTTGAAATCAACTCCCAAAAGAGCATACCGCTTTCTGGCCTCAGCTCCGGTCCCAAGTGGAAGTTCGCGCTGGCCGATACAGGCACTGCACCTGGGGGGCTGGTTATTGGGGAAAATACTACTCCCCATCTGTTTATCCAGGATGGGGGCAATGTGGGTATCGGCGCTCCCAATCCTGATGTAAAATTGAAGGTCGATGGTGATATTAGTTCTACTAACCTGACGGTTACCGCTCACCTCAATACCAACAGCCTTTCGGTAGGGCCTGCCCCAGGAAAACTGACGGTGAATGGATCCATCAAAATGGCCGCCGGAACGGAAGGCGAATATGAATTTCACTCCGATGCCGCTCCTGGCGATGGTGATAAAACGATATTGCTGGCCACCTACCATGGAAAAACCAGAGGCCCTCAAATCCGTTTTCAGGGAGACGCCCCCAATGGCACCTTTGATATCGGACAGGACGGCGCCGGAAATTTCATTATAAAATCGGATACCGCAACGCTATTAAGGCTGTCTAGTAGTGGTAATTTAACGATCGGATCTGCTCCTGATGTCAATGGTTCCCTTCGTTTGTCTGGCACGAATCTTCCACCAGTAGGCTTAACGATCTCCCCTCCTTCTTCTGCCATGTATCTCGACCTCAACTTCAAGCAAATCGATAAAGACAATGCCAAAAAAGGAGCGGCCTTCAGTATTGATACCGACGGCCAGGCATTATTCCAATGGTCCTGGAGGCCTCCGGGAACAGATGATGGCAATGGTATAATAACCTCTGGAACAGAGGACGT
>JAGQXQ010000071.1:0-1290 GCA_020436535.1 Phaeodactylibacter sp. | reverse complement strand
ACTGGATTTGGGGGGCGCCATAACCAGTTTGCAGGGTACCATTAATGAATTGACAAGCCAGATCACCGACCTCCAAGCCAAGGCAATAAATAAATTATCGATCGGCGGCTCCTATGGACAAGGGATCATTTTTGAGTTAGAAAACAATGGGTTTCATGGCAAGGCGGCCTACCCGGCTGACCTGAATACAGAACAGACTCAGGCAGATGCTCTATCTGCGATAACTACTGCTGTTGGCGCCGGCTGGAGACTGCCAACTGCCACCGAGCTGCAGCGCATGTTTGCCAATCTGCGTGAGGCGCCCCGCGGAGGATTTTCACTGGAAAGAGTTGGTTCCACACCTGCTACTATGATCTCAGCAGAGGGCATCAACTTGAGGCAACTAAAGGAAATCACATTGCCGATTGGCGAAGGTGCACAAGGTACCTTCTTAAGGGTGAAATACGCTGGCCAGGTCCAGGTCCCGGCGGTTACAGTGCAAGTAGGAACTCCTGTGAACGACCCGCTTGCAGACTTCGATACGACGACAGTGGCAGGCAAATTGACTATCACTTTGGCTGATTCCACTATAATCAATACAGATTTTACAACTATTTGGAATGCCCACCCAAACAAGGGGAACTTCCATCTCGAATTGATCAATCCCGGAGGCACTTTTACCGAAGCATCCCATTCGATTGCTGAAGAACTCCTCAACCCAGCCTTCGCCCTTCGTTTGCCCGCCCACGATCCAGGCAACTTCCTCAGGGTAAAATATACAGGGGACGTAACCAATCCCAGTGTAAAGGTGGTGGTTGAAGGGGCAACGGTTGCCTTTGACCCCAAAGCTCAGAATGGTCAATTAAAAATCACCATTCCCGCTGCTTCAACGGCAGTTGACAGTGCGTTTATGGGGACCTGGAATAATCTTTCAACCGACGACAAAGGAGATTTTGAACTGGAGTTGGTTGGTTTTGGAGTTACCCTTTCCCCTTCCGCCGATCCTATCGATGGGGACCGCCTAAACCCGGTATTTGCCAACCAGTTGCCGGCTAACAACCCGGCCAACTTCTTATGGGTGGAATACAACGGCCAGGATCCTGCTCCCCGGGTTGTGGCAGCACAGAATGATGGGGCCATCGGGTTTGATGCGGCACGGGATGGGCGGCTGGCCATTTCGTTCCCGGCTAGTACCACTACGCTAGATGATATTCAAAGCGACTGGGACGGCCCGCTTGCAACAGGTGGGTTCTCGGACGGCAATTATATGAGTAGTAATAATGACACTAGCGTACCCGGTAATCCGATCGT
>JAGQXQ010000415.1 GCA_020436535.1 Phaeodactylibacter sp. | reverse complement strand
ATACAAAAAATTATGCGTAATCTAATTGTGTCCGACTACTTAAGTGGCCGGACACAATTAGATTTCGTATAATTTTTTTCTCCCAACTACTCAATCGAAGAATCACTCCCCCTCCTTCGAAGGGGGTTGGGGGGAAGCTTCTCCCGACGGGCTAAGCCCCCTCCGCCTTCGGCACCTCCCCCGAGGGGGGAGGAATAGAAAACTCCCGGAATACTTCACCATCAGGATAAGGTTTTCCAGTTCCTGGAGGCCATCTGTTGAAACGATGGATAGCGCTTGGCTGGGGCCTGCGGCCAGTACCTCACTAGTAACACAAAAGATTTAATTTTAGCTGCTTGCTACTATATCAGATCCGGACGTTGATTTTTGATACCTCAGGTTTTGTGCATTTGGCATTACGAATAGTTTTCCGCCCTACCGGCAGTAAAAAGAATGGAGGCCGATCCAGCTATTTATTTACCAAACTGACAAACAGCCATTTATACACGGATAACGACGCCTTTTTACCGAATCAGCAGATGACACAGGCCCGTCGGTTGTCCCTTTTTGAAAGCTGACAAATGCTTATCTTTGGCAAAAAGCATAGACCATGACCCGTTCAGCCGCCAAGGAGGCCCTCAAGAAATACTTCGGTTACGATACCTTCCGCCCGATGCAGGCTGAGATCATCGAACGGATTAGCCAGGGGAAGGACACCCTGGTGCTTATGCCTACGGGGGGGGGCAAGTCGGTCTGTTACCAAATTCCGGCCATTACTCTTCCCGGAACGACGGTAGTCGTTTCTCCACTCATCTCCCTGATGAAAGACCAGGTCGAGGGGCTGCTCGCCACCGGCGCCCGCGCCGCCTTTCTGAACAGCAGCCTGGATGACGTGGAGCAACGGCGGGTAGAAGATCAGTTTTTCAATGGCGAGCTGGACCTGCTCTACGTCTCGCCGGAGAAGCTGGTTTCTCAGAATTTCATGCCCCTGCTGAAGCGGGCAACCGTCAACCTCTTTGCCATAGACGAGGCACACTGCATCTCCTCCTGGGGGCACGATTTCCGGCCGGAATATACCCAGATGCGTTTCCTTAAAGGGGAATTCAAAGATATCCCGGTCATTGCCCTGACCGCCACGGCCGACAAGCTCACCCGGAAGGACATCATCAGCCAGCTACACCTCAAGGAGCCAAAGACCTTCATCGCCTCTTTCGACCGCCCCAACCTGAGCCTGGAAGTCCGCCCCGGGCAAAAGCGCCGCGAGCAGATCATCCGTTTTATACAAAAACGCCCCAAACAGCCGGGCATCATTTATTGCCTCAGCCGGCGCAGCACCGAAGAGCTGGCGGAAAAACTACGTGGCGCCGGTATCGACGCCGCCCACTACCACGCCGGTATGAACGCCGATGAACGCACCAAGGTCCAGGAGGATTTTATCAACGACAATACGCCGGTGATCTGCGCCACGGTGGCCTTCGGCATGGGCATCGACAAATCGAACGTGCGCTGGGTCATCCACTATAACCTGCCCAAGAACATCGAGAGCTACTATCAGGAGATCGGGCGCGCCGGGCGCGACGGAGCCGACGCGGATACCCTGCTTTTTTACAGCTACCAGGATGTGATGGTCCTGGAAGACATCCTGAAGAAGAACGAAAGCGATATGCTGGACGTCAAAATCGCCAAGCTGGACCGCATGCGGCAGTACGCCGAAGCGGTGGGCTGCCGGCGGCGCATTCTGCTCAGCTACTTCAGTGAGGATGTGCAGCAGGATTGTGGTAACTGCGACATTTGTAAAAACCCGCCCAAGGCTTTCAACGGCACGGTCATTGCTCAAAAGGCGCTTTCCGCTATCTACCGCCTGCGCCAAAGTGTGGGCATGGGCACCGTGATCGACGTGCTGCGCGGCTCCGGCAAAAAGGAAATCTTAGAACGAGGCTACCACAACCTGAAAACCTACGGCGCCGGCCGCGACATTCCCTTCCTGGAGTGGCAGCACTACCTGTTGCAATTGCTCAACTACGGTTATATCGAGATCGCCCACGACCAGCACGGAGCGGTAAAGCTCACTCCCGCCAGCCAGCGGGTTTTGTTTGAAAATGAATCCGTGCAGCTGGTGCGCTTCGCCACCATCAAAGAACGGCAGGAGGTGGAAAAGGCCCGCGCCAAACAAACTGCCAAGCCACAGCGGGTGCGCGACGAGCTCTTCGAAAAACTGCGCCAGCTGCGCAAACAACTGGCCCAGGAGCGCGGTGTACCGCCCTACATCGTCTTCAATGATGCCACCCTCGAGGAGATGGCCGCCACCCGCCCCATGACCGATGAGGAGATGAAAAATATCAATGGGGTCGGGGAGCGCAAGCTGCAGCTCTACGGCAGCTACTTCATCGATGCCATCATCGAGTATGTCGGGCCGTCGAGCAGCCACGGCAAGGCGTCCACTTATCAGGTCACCTACGAAATGTACCAACGGGGGCTGAGCGTGGAGGAAATTGCCCGCAAGCGGCAGATCAACCTGGCCACCATTTACTCCCACCTGGCCATCCTCTACGAACAAGGTTACGACATCGCCCTGGAGGAAATGGTCAGCCCGGCCGAGGTGGACAAGGTGTTGAAATCGCTGCGCTATCTACAGGAACCCTACAAGCTGAAGGACATCTACGACTACCTGGGCGAGCAGTTGCCCTACCACCGTATACGGCTGGCGCTGGCGTACGGGAAAAGGGAGGAGACCGGGGGCTGAGGGTGAAGGGCAGTTGGCAGTTGGCAGATGCCAGCCTTTAAGGTTGTTAAAGCAACTTAAGCTTATATCCCATTTTTATGGGTATCGGGCGCCAATGGCTGAATAGCTACGCCTAACTTAATGGAGTTGGCACTAGGCTGTAGCCAGTTTTTCTCTATAATTCTCCTTCAGTTTCTCAATAAACTCTTCTTTGTTGCTTTTCATTGATTCGAGTTCATCGCTTTGTCTCATAATTGGATTGAAGTCCCGCAAGTTTTGGTCACTCCAAAGAGCCAATTCTACAATGATCGGAGTAAGGGATAATCCATTTTCAGTTAAATGGTAAAGTTTTGTCTTTTTATTGGTTGGATGATTTATTCTCTTGATAAGGCCATATTGCTCTAAGCATTTGAGTTTTGAAGAAAGGATATTAGTGGCGATAGCTTCATCACTTTCAGTAAATTCCTTGAATGTTTTCATTCCCTCTATCAACATCTGCTTAATAATAACCAACATCCACTTGTCCCCCAAGATATCAAGGGCAGAAGTAATGGGACAATCACATCTAAATTTCTGAGTCATAGTTTAATTTTCCGTGAAACTCACTTGCAAAATGCAACTTATTTCAAATATTGCTTGCGTATTAAAAGTCATTACACATCTTTGCTTGCATAACAAAAGTAATAAATTTTTAGCAAATGGCCAATCAAATGTTAATTTCAAATCTGGGGCTCATCCTGTCCATTGTACCGGTGACTATTCACGGAATAGAGTTTCTTTTTCCAATGCAGGCTCGCTGGATTGCAAATTGGGTCCTTCCATTTTTTGGGCTTAAGATGCCTAATCGTACAAGTGCGTTGGCCTACAACGAACAAATCACAGTGTTGGATGCGGCACTTGAAGCCGCACCGAACGAGAAGAAAAAAATGCGAAAGACTATCTGTTTATTTTGCTTTTTGAGCAACGCCAGGGAGCAATAGGTTTTACAGCAGTTGCCGCAGGAGCAATTTTTGGATTGACATTGGGACTTGTAGAGCGCAATCCTTTACATTTTGTTTTTGGGGTAGTAGCTGTGTTAATGATGCTTATAAATGCTAATCAAGCTGGTTGGTTGCCTTTTTTTGGCAAACACCCAAAAGTATCACAGAATGGCAAAAATGTAGGCATTGTGTTCACTCCGTTTTGGTTGGCCGTTGCTCTATTCAATTGGTTAGCATCCTCTTATGTAATGTCGTAGTTTATCCGTTTTTTCTAATTGGCTATAACGGTTGTCGCCGGCGACGTAGCCAGCTTTTGCTGGCTATGGCCGCTGGCGCGGTGTTCTGCACAGTTTAATCATAACTAATTGTTAAATTTCTTTTAGCTCTCTTAGGGGCCGGAGAAAAATAACCT
>JAGQXQ010000009.1 GCA_020436535.1 Phaeodactylibacter sp. | reverse complement strand
AGGTTGTTGGTTGCCTGGTAAAGGTGGTAAAGGTTTAAGAAACTGCCCTTCCTGGGTGGAAGGGCAGTTTCTCAAACCTATTTCTGAATCCCAATCACTCATTCGTCTGTAACACATACCGCTCATACCGCTGCTTATCCTTTTCGTCGAAGTTATCAATGGCATGTTGAATGCGCATGAAGAAGTTTGCTTCGCCGATCTTTTCATCCAGCCCGCCTTTAACGAGAATATCCCGGACCGGGCCCTTCACGCTGGCCATATTGAATTCTACGCCCGCCTCGCGGCAGAGGCCGACGATCTCCTCCAGGGCGTGCATGCCGCTGCTGTCCATCCCGTTGATGCTGTTGGCATCGAGGATGAATAGCTTCAGCTTGTCTCCTTTTCTGGCTATTTCCGATTCGATCTTTTCTTTGAAGTAATTGACATTGGCAAAATACAAACGGGCGTCAAAACGCATAATGAGGGCATCCTCGCGGACTTCCAGGTTGTCGAAGCGGGTAATATTTTTATAATGGGGTTTGCCTGGTATCTTGCCCAATACAGCAAAGTGTGGCATAGTTGTCCGAAAAATGATAATAGCGATAGATAAGACCACGCCAATGAGGATACCTTGCTCGATGCCCAGCGCCAGTGTACCGGCGAAGGTGGCGATTAGCATCCAGAAGTCAGAGCGGTCGGCATGCCACAGGTGTACGGCTTCCTTAATGTCTATCAGGCCGAAAACGGCGACCATGATCACAGAAGCGAGGATGGCGTTGGGCAAGTAGTAAAACAGCCCGGTGAGGAACAGCAGGGTCAGGGCGATCAGCACCGCGCTGATGATGGCGGCCAGCCCCGTTTTTGCGCCAGCCTGGTCGTTGACGGCCGTCCGGCTAAAGCCCCCGGTGACGGGATACGACTGGAAGAAACTACCGCCGATATTGGCGATGCCCAGGCCGATCAGTTCCTGATTGGCGTCAACTTTATAGTTTTTGTGTTTGGCCTGTATGGCCTTGGCTACGGCGATGCTCTCCATGAAACTAACCAATGCGATGGCCAATGCGATGGGAAGCAGGGTGCTGAAGTTATGCATACTGAGATCGGGGATCGCAAAGGAAGGCAGACCGCCGGGCACTTCTCCTACAATCTTCACCCCTTGCTCGGTAAGCCCCAGGCCCCAGACGGCCAGGATGCCGAAGATAACCGCCAGCAAAGGCCCCGGAATGGCTTTATTGATCCGCTTGACGCTCATGATCAGAGCGATGCCCAGCATGCCAATGATGAGGGTGGCCAGATTCACTTCTCCGATCCGGGAAACTGCATCGAGCAATATTTCATGAATATAGTGGCTCCGTTCCAGTTTCACCCCCAGCAGGTGCTTCAGCTGGGAAAGGCCAATAATAAGGGCCGCCGCCGAAGTGAACCCGCTGATAACCGGGTGAGATAAAAAGTTGACCAGGAAGCCCAGCCGGAACGCCCCCAGCAAAAACTGGATCAGGCCGACGAACAGGGCCAACGTGATGGCCAGCATGATGTAGGTTTCGGTTCCTCCCTGAGCTAAAGCGCCGATCCCCGTTGCGGTCAGTAAGGACACCATGGCTACCGGCCCTACCGCCAACTGACGGGAAGTGCCAAAAATGGCGTAGAGGATCAGAGGGATCGTCGAAGCGTATAAACCATAAATAGGAGGCAACCCGGCAATCATCGCATAGGCCATGCCCTGCGGGATGAGCATTACGCCCACGGTCAACCCTGCCGAAAGGTCGCCTTTGAGGTTCTCTGTTTTGTAGGTGGGAAGCCACTCTAGTATAGGTAAGAATTTCTTTAACTGCATCGCTTGTGTGGTTTTAGTGCAAAGGTGGGATTTCTGAGGGAAAGGGGCAGTGATGAAGGTCACAGGGGGGAAGGAGAGAACGGTGTATCAGGGGGGAGTATATCTGTGTATCAGGGATCTCTCGGACACACTGATACACTGATACACTACTCCCTGATACACTGACACACCGCTACACTGACACACTAATACCCCCCTACAACAGTTCAATCCGATTCCTCCCCAGTTCCACTTCCCCCTCCTTCTCCAACTGTTTAAGCAGGCGGGAGACGGCCTCCCGGGAAGCGTTGAGGTCATAAGCGATTTCCTGGTGGGTAGCGTTGATGGTGCGGGAATTATTGGCTTCTGCCTTTTTTTCGAGGTAGTCGAGCAGGCGCTCGTCCATTTTCTTGAATGCGATGCTGTCGATAGTGCGAATGAGCTCCAGCATGCGGTTGTCGTAGGAGAGCATGACGAAGTTTTTCCAGCTGGGGTAGCGGGTCATCCACTCATCCATATAGCGGGTAGGAATACCGATTACCGTGGTATCTTCTTCGGCAACGGTACGGATCTCGCTCTTTTTATTCATCATACAGCAGGTGAAGGACATGGAGCAGGTTTCTCCCGGTTGCAGGTAGTACAAGAAGAGCTCGTTGCCCTCTTCATCTTCCCGGGACACCTTGATACTGCCTTTGATAATCAGCGGAACAATTTTGACATAGCTGCCAAAATCCATGATCATTTCACCGGCCCTGAAGTGCATTACTTTTCCAACCTGAGCAATATCTTCCTGCAAAGTCCGCTCAGCGATCTGTGGGTAATGCTTACGCACCAGGTTCAAAACTTCCTGGTTGAGATCCTGTATAGCCATGGTTAGGTATTTTTTGCCTTTAGTTGCTGTTCCATATTATCCAGCCGTTTTTCCAACTGCAACAGCTTTTGAAGGATGATGATGTGCGTCTTTTTAGCGTCGATCCCCACAGGGCTATCGTCACTTTGGATGACCTGGGCAATGGCATCGTACATTTCTTTTTCAACTTTGAGGCTTTCCATGGTAAGAATATTATTCAATTGTTTTATTGTTCAATTGTTGCCCGTAGGTGTCCTGCCGGGCCAACTTGCCCCACCACACGTTTACCACTTAAATTAGGCCCTTGGCCTTACTGGGGTCGTATTTAAAGTTGATGTTCAACCAAATAGAGCGTGCCAGACGGAAGAAGTACACAAAGAAGATAGCACAGATGGCAATCAGCGCCCCGAAGGAAGCGGCAGTGCTCCACCCGAGGACCCAGTGTACGAACAAGACGAACAAGATACAGAACCAGGCGGTAAAAATATAGGAGATGAACATGGCGCCGAAATAAAACCCTGGTTCTGGCATAAAGTCCTGCTCACAATGCGGGCACTTATCTTTCATATCGAAGGGCTTATCAAAGCTGAAAGAGCCGGTATCGAACAAATCTTCTTCGTGGCACTTGGGGCATTTCAGGCTAAAGATACTGTAGCCTTTTGTTCCTTTTTTGAAAATGCTCATGTCAACTACAAATTTTGGCCAGCACGACCTGCTGGTTTAAATGAATTTTAATTTACTGCCGTACGCCAATCAAGCGTATTACCTGAGCCGCTCCGTTGTGGTAGGGCCCTTCGGTAAGAACTGTTTCTGTTTTTTCCAGCAATTGTAGATGCAAAGAGGAGAAATCCTCCTCCAACTCTTCGGTACTGAAGAGCATATCTTCTCGTTTGGGGCCACCGGAAGGCCTTCCTAGTTGTTGTTTGGAAAAAGCTTCCAGAATGATCCGCCCTCCTGCTTTCAAACTCTTTACAGCCTGTTGGTGGAGCGATTGCCGCTCTGCCGGAGGCAGGTGAACAAAAAAGAGGCCCACCAGGTCAAAGGCAGCTTCCGGGAAAGGGAAGTTTTCAATCTCGCAAGACTGATAATCAATGTACACGCCTTGCTCTCTGGCCAGCGCTTCTGCTTTTTGGCGTCCAGCTTCGCTGTAATCGAAAGCCGTGACTTTCCACCCGAGCGTAGCAGCATAAACGGCGTTCCTCCCTTCTCCTTCTGCCGGGAAAATAGCATGGCCGGCCGCCTGGCCCATTAGCTGTTCCTTCAAAAAGGCATTAGGCGCTTTACCGTAGGCGTAAGCCGCCTCGGCGTATCGTTGATCCCAGAATTCTTTCATGGTATTTCAAAACCGGTTCCCTTCGACAGGGTCGTTAGAAACCAAATCTTTAAAGAAAGGTTATTAATGCCTGGCAATAGAAAAGAAAGCCCCTCGGAAAGCACTTTCGCTTTTACATATTGCACTGGCAATTTTCCAAACACTCTATGATGAGCGATACATCTCTCTCTTTAAGAGAGTACATCATACTCCGGCCCTCTCTTTTAACGCTAAGAATCCCCTTCAGGCGCATATTCTGAAGGTGGTGAGAGGTGAGCGATTGTTCACTACCCAGTTTTTCGCAGATCTCCGAAACAGAGAGGCGAGGGTACTGCTCCAGAAGATGAATAACCCCCAGCCGAAGAGGGTGCGCCACTGTTTTCAGAATGAATGCAATACGCTCCAGCTTTTCCGCTTCTTTTTCTTTGAGTATTCCTGTCTTACTTCCCATAATTGCAAAGATATGAATATATGTTCATGAAACAAAGTTTGCCAGTTAAAGGTTGATGGCCCTGAGTTTTGAAGGCAGGGATGCCGGGGATGGTTCTCCTGTTCCGCAATGCGATAGGAGTTCTGTATCAGCAGAACAGCAAAGGCGCCCTGCCCTACCGGCCAGGATCGCGAATGGATTCATCGAGGAAGCACCACGCTACCAGAGAAACCACCGTTGCAGAAGCCCCTGAAGTTTTTTGCGTGGTTGTATAGCCAAAGGCCGGATTGCGGTCTGGCTGCCGATACTGGCCCAGGCATTGTAATCACCGGCGGGCAACCGGCCAATGTTAAAGCTGACCTCATTGTCGCCTTTCTGAAGTGGATATTGCTGATGAAGGAATGGACGGCCAAGGCTGTCCAGAAGGTCAATGGTGAGTATGCAGGCCTGCGGGCAGTAGCAGTGCAGTGTAGCTTTCTCCTGATGTTGATGGTCGAGGGATAATTTCCCAATTTTTGCCTCTGTCATTTTCCTTGTTCTAAAGTAGGTTCGGGATTATTTCAGGGTACCGCAGAAAGGAACTAACCATCTACTTTAGGATCCTTTTCCGAAGACTAAAGGCCCGCTACAAGAGTTGGTTCGTTCGTCCTACCGGTACTAGCAGGTTATAAAAGGCAGCAAAACAGGGTTTTATAAACGATTTCTCATAATTCTCATAAAGATAAGACGTAATTTGAGTAAAAAAGTTACCTTTTTATGAAAAAAGCATTCTTATTCTCCGGTTTCTTTCAAAAAGGCTTGGATATTCTGCATTTTCCCGAATAAGACCAGCGTGTCATTATCCTGGAAAACCATATCCGGCCGGGGCACGCCGGCCACCTCTTTGCGTTCCACTTTAGTACCCAGAATGTTGCGCCGTTCTCGTTTTTTCAATATGGTAACGATGCTGATGTCATATTTTTCTCTCAGACTTGCCTCTGCTATCGTTTGGCCCTCCAAACTGGCAGGAAGGACGACCTCTACAATTTCGAACTTGTTATCCAGTACCAACGTCCTCAAGGCGCCGTCTACGATCAGACGGGTAGCAAGCTGGTCGGCGAATTCTGCTTCCGGATGGATGATATCCTTGATGCCCATGGCCTCCAGGATCGTGTGATGTACAGGTGAAATGGCCCGGCTGATGATCTTGGCGCTACAGTATTTCTTGATGAGGGCTGTCGTTGTGACCGAAGCGCCTACATTCTCACCGATACTGATAATGACAATATCCGTATCCGTGAGCGGCAGGCGCTGTACCGCCAGTTCGTCGGTGGTATCTGTACAGACGGTATGAGTCAGTTTATCCTGAAACAGGTTGACAATACTCATGTTTTCATCAACCCCCAGCACCTCGTGGCCATCTTCCACCAGGCGCAAGCCCAGGGTAGAACCAAAATTTCCCAAGCCGATAATGATGAATTTCATAGGTTATTAGTTTATCAAAATATCTTCCTCCGGATAACAGAGCGGGTTATGCCGATAGGGCGCGAATTGCCGTGCGATTCCGGTCAGTAGGGTCAGGAAACTAACTCTGCCAACAAACATAGCCAAAACCAACGTCAGTTTGCTGGCAGCCGAGAGGCTGGCGGTTATGCCCAGGCTCAGGCCGACCGTGCTGTAGGCGGAAATACATTCAAATGCGATGGGCAGCAGCCCCAGTTGGCCGTCAAAGTAAATGAGGGAAAAAATGGCGGCTCCGATGCCGAGCAAAGATAACAAGATCACCGCCGTTGCCCGTTGCAGCGCATGTATAGGTATTTGTTTCCATTTGAAAATAATGCGGTCGTGCCCCAGTATCTGACGGTAAATATTCACCAGAGACAAGGCAAAAGTGGTGGTTTTTATCCCGCCGCCGGTCGAGCCGGGAGAGGCGCCGATCCACATCAGAAGGAAAAACACCATCAGTGTGGGCAGCGCCAGGGCGGCAGTATCTACCGTATTGAAACCTGCTGTCCGCGTCGTTACCGAACCGAAGAAAGCGGTCACAATTTTACCCCAGCCACTGTGCCCGGCCAGGCTGTTGTTGTATTCCAAAACATAAAATATCGCCGTGCCCGCCAACAACAACCCCAGGCTGGTATACATCACGATCCTGGTATTGGTGCTGATAGCCGGTTTCCGATAAACGGTATCCTGCTCCTTTTGGAACAGGCGCTGGAAGTATCGTTTGACAAGTATCTTAATATAAGTATAGTAGTTGATAAAAACGCTGTAACCAATCCCTCCCAGTATGATCAGGCCCGCTATGGCCAGGTGCAGGGAATAGTTATAACGATATCCCGATTCATATAACGAATTGCTCAGGGTAGAAAAACCGGCATTACAGAAGGCCGAAATGGAGTGGAAAATAGCGAAGAACAGCCGCCCGCCCTGTCCGCCCGCGTCTGGGCTAATGGAATAATAAATGCAAATAGCTCCTATGCTCTCGATGGCAAAGGTGAAAGTGATGATCTTGATCAGGGTGTTAAAGGTGTCGGCCATGTCATTGGCATTGATCATATCCTTGAGCATCAGCCGGTTGCGGTAGGAGCCGTATCCCCGAAAAAACAGGCCGAAGAGGTTGGTAAATGTCAGCATCCCCAGGCCTCCCATCTGGATGAGCATCAGGATGATAAGTTGTCCTAATAAGGTAAAGTCATGTCCTGTATCCAGCACAGCCAGGCCAGTTACACAGACAGCGCTGGTGGATGTAAACAGAGCGTCGACAAAAGAGATGCCGGATCGGGTGGCCAGAGGTAGCAGCAACAGCATCGTCCCAATACATATCAGCAGGAAGAAACTCAGGGCGAAAGCGAGCGCCGGGTGAAGGGTTTGCCGTTCTATGGCGTAAACCCGTGCCGAGATATCGAGCACCGCCAGCAACAAGACCAGCCCGGCAGTAGGCTGGATGAACCCTCTTTGCAATAGGGAAAATTCCAGCAGGTTGAGCAGGGCCAGGATGATCAACATTCCGGCAGCGACGAGGATGATAGAACGGCTGATTCGCTGGGCCCGCCGCGGCGCCGGGCTGTCGGTAATGATCCGCCGGACGCGGATGAAGAACACCAGGCCATAAAACAGATAGAAAGCATCGGTAAGGAACTGGTGCCAGAAGTTATTCTGAAAGCCAAAATCAAAAATAAGGGCTGTGAAAGCAAGGATGCTTCCGATGAACAGGAGGCGGTCGTTGAGGAATGCGCTTTCCTTGCCGTGAAAGAATTGGCGACGTTTTTTTGTTGGCAAAGTGGTTATTTGTGTGGGAGCTAAGGTAAGGGAAATACGTTAAGTAGACAAGACTAGCAGAAGCTACGGCTGGATTTTTGCACTATGCCAGATGACTGTAGGCTTTTGACTGAGGTATGGGCCGAACCAGCAATGTAATATGTGTATTGCAGGAAAAAAATATTCCCGGATTTTGAAGGCATGAATAAAATCGTATATTTGAATACCTTATAGGGTATTTTTCCATGCATCTTTTACTATTCCAGCGATTCTCGCTTTAGAAAAAATTAAATATAGGAATTCTATAGAATTCTTATATTTCATCCAAAAAGTTGGATGATAGACCATTTGATAAAGCTGGTAAGAGAGTCCTTCTCTCAAATTCCCGACCACCGCAGGAGCGTTGGGAATAAGTCCTATGAATTAGCCGACCTGCTTAGCGC
>JAGQXQ010000414.1 GCA_020436535.1 Phaeodactylibacter sp. | reverse complement strand
TGGACTACAGTGTTTGTTACCCCCGCGAAGCTTTCGACAAACAATCCATGCTCTGGGATTTTAACACGTTTAAATACTACTTCCTCAAACTGGCCAACGTCACCTTTGATGAGCAGCTGCTGGAGGAGGATGTACATCGGCTGGCCGATTACCTGTTGCAAACCGACACCCGTCACTTCATGTTCCGCGATTTTCAGACCCGCAACATCATGATCAAAAGTGGAGAGCCTTTTTTTATTGACTACCAGGGCGGGCGCCGGGGGGCTTTGCAATACGATCTGGCCTCCCTGCTCTATCAGGCTAAGGCTAACATTCCGGAAGATATCCGGGAGAGCCTGCTAGAGCATTATATGGATGCCCTGGAGGCGCTCATCCCCATCGAGCGTCAGCAATTTGTGCAGTATTACTACGGCTATGTGTTCATCCGCAGCATCCAGGTGTTGGGTACCTATGGTTTTCGGGGCCTGTACGAACGCAAGGAATACTTCATCAAGAGCATTCCCTTTGCCCTGCGTAACATCAAGTGGCTGCTGGATAACAACAAATTGGCCATCAGGCTGCCAGAGTTGGAAAGAGCCCTGCAAAGCCTGATCGCCTCCAAGCATTTCGAACCGTTCGACAAGATAAAGGGCAGCTCCAGCCTGCTTACTGTACGCATCAACAGCTTCTCCTATAAGCAGAACGGTATCCCTGCCGATACCACCGGCAACGGCGGCGGTTTCGTTTTCGACTGCCGTTTCATCCACAATCCCGGCCGATATGAGCCTTACAAGAAACTGACCGGCCGCGATGAACCCGTTATCAACTTTCTGCGGCACCACAGCCAGGTAGATGATTTCCTCAACGATGTCTACCGCATCGTCGACAGCGCCGTGGAGGATTACATTGAACGCAGCTTCACCAGCCTGTCCGTCAACTTCGGTTGCACCGGCGGGCAACACCGATCGGTTTTCGCCGCGGATGAACTCGCTAAACATCTGAAAGAAAAGTACGGGATTAAAGTAGAGCTATCTCATATTGAACAGGAGCGGAAGGGGTGGCAGAATTGAAAGGGGAGGGGGTAGTGTATCAGTGTATCCAGTGTATCGGTATATCAGAGAGTAGGGTATCAGTGTGGCAGGGCATTTGTAAAAGAACCTGGACAGGAATAGAGAAAAATAACCATTCAAAACTGTGGTACGCAATCCATGCGCTATCCTAATATAGTGACCGTACGTCGCTTAACCAATCTATTCAAATTAGAACCCAATATGGATCATTAGGAGAAGAAGGAATTGGCCATATCGATTCCCTGGCCAGAAGCAAATACTACTCTCTGATACACTGACACACTACCCTTTGATACACCACCTCCGGGCGCTTCACCCCATTATCCCCTGCATCAATTCCTCAAATTCCCGGGCCTCTTTGAAAAGGCTGTCCTGGTAGCTCGTAGCACGGAATCGCAGATTGAACACCTGGTCATTACGCAGTTCCAATTCGATCATAATATTGCCAAACTTTTGGAGGAACCGGCCGTCCTCCTGTTGCTCTTTGCGAATACGGGGGCCGGGCTTGAGGTAGTGCCGTTCAATGGTCTCCACCCAGTTGGGGCGGTTGTAAGTGCGCAGGTCGGAGATCTGGGAGCGGTATTCCAGAGCGAGCACCTGTTCTTTGAGGAAATCAAAGAAATGAGTGGCGTCCCGTTTGCTGTAGCCGGTTTGGTGGAAGTGAATGACGAAACCTTTAGAAGAGGGGGTATCGAGGAAGTCGACCGCTTCATCAGTATCTTTGGGGGCGACACAGTAGATGGCATACTGGCTGTTGAGCCAGTCCATCAGCCGGTGGCAGACTATGGTGTTTTTCCAGCGTTCGTAGTCCTCCCGTTCTGCTTCCGTCCGGCTGATCATCTCGTGGATGAGCGGTTGGGAGGGCGAGCTCTCCTCTGCTTTATTGAACAAATTTTTAAAGTAGTTCCAAAGGCTGTCCATCGGGTGTGCTTTTCTCAAATAACAAACCGCAGATGAGCATTGTTCTGGATAGCTTGCAGGAAGAAAAGCAGGCGCCCGAATATGCGGGGTAGCCAACCAGCGGCGCGGTCCTGACATATATCACCTTCACTAATGATGCATATCATTTTCAAAATTGGCGTTGCTTTCTACTTTTGAGGGGAAGAGCGGGTGTGCGCCTGTTTTTCCATTTATTCTCAATCGTCCTAATTCGAGTCCACCTCACTAAAGCTAATGACTATGCATACCGAATTGCTGGAAAAATATAATGTTCCTGCTCCCCGATACACGAGTTATCCTACTGTTCCCTATTGGGATGAAGAAAGCCCTTCCGAAAGCGAATGGAAAGCCAGGGTGCTCAATGCGTTCCAGCGGGGGCGGGAGATCAGCCTGTATATTCACCTGCCCTATTGTGAAAACCTCTGCACCTACTGCGGCTGCAATAAACGCATCACCAAGAACCATTCGGTAGAAATGCCGTACATAGAAAGCGTACTGAAGGAATGGGCGCTTTATCTCGATTTGTTGCCGCAGAAGCCGATCCTTCGGGAACTGCACCTGGGCGGCGGCACACCGACTTTTTTCTCCCCCGCCAGCCTCGAAAAATTGGTGGGAGGCATATTAGAAAAAGTAGAACTGGCGGAAGAATACGAGTTCGGTTTTGAAGCTCACCCGAATTCCACCAGCCGGGAGCACCTGAAAACACTTCGGCAGTTAGGGTTTCGCCGAATCAGTATCGGCGTTCAGGATTTTGCCCCTGAGATCCTGGAGATCATCAACCGCAAACAGGATTTCGATGATGTGCACCGGGTCACGCGACAAGCCCGGCGCCTGGGCTATGCCTCGATCAATTACGACCTGATCTTTGGTTTGCCGCTTCAAACCAAACAACATATAGTGGAAACGATCCGGAAAGTGAAGGTACTATTGCCGGAACGCATCGCTTTCTACAGCTACGCGCACGTACCCTGGATCAAGCCCAGTCAACGCGCTTATTCAGAGGCGGACCTTCCGCTGGGGAAAGCCAAGAGAGAATTGTATGATCTGGGGCGCCGGCTGTTGTTGGAAGCCGGATATGTCGAAATTGGAATGGACCACTTTGCCCTTCCTTCCGATAGCTTGTATAAGGCTATGGAAACCGGTTCGCTTCACCGAAACTTTATGGGTTATACGCCTTATTTCACGGATCTGGCCATTGCCCTGGGGGCTTCCTCCATCAGCGATTGCTGGAATGCTTTTGTACAGAATGAAAAAAGCATAGAAGCGTATCAGGCGCTGGTGGCTCAGGGGAAATTCCCGTTCGTGAAGGGGCATTTGCTCAGCCGGGAAGACGAGGTGCTGCGCGGCCACATCCTCAATATCATGTGCCGGAACGAGACCATCTGGTACCTGCCCGAATACCAGTGCGATGCCCTGGATGAGGGGCTGGATCGAATGGGGCCACTGGAAGCCGACGGCCTGGTCCGGCGTTTCCCCTTTCAGCTAAAGGTTACGCCCAAAGGGCGGCCCTTTATTCGAAATATCTGCCTGGCCCTGGATGCCCGCTACTGGCGTAAACAACCAGAGGGGCAGCTATTCAGCCAGGTGGTTTAAAAGCCTGTCTTTAGAGTATGTTTGGAGGCCAAACTTTGAGCTATAAAGACCACTTTTTTGATGATCCATCGTTGCTTTTTTCGACCGTACCTAAGAGTATGCTCTTCAAAAAGACGCCTTGTCTCATCAAAAAAT
>JAGQXQ010000070.1 GCA_020436535.1 Phaeodactylibacter sp. | reverse complement strand
GGGTGTTCTACACCTGCCCGGCGCCAGCTTCTGCTACCGGCCCGGCCACAGTGGTCGCTGCAGGCACGAATGGCCACTTTACAGCCACTCCGCCCCTGGGAAGTGTAGAAGGCGGCTGGGCAAACGACATGGTTTATCATTACGAGATGGAAACCGAGGCCGGCAGCGGGATCTATGAAATGGCCTGTGAGGATTGCTCCGGAGATGTCGATATTGCCATGCCCAACCAGCCTGGTGTTTATCGGATGCGGGTGCGGGCTGAGTACACCGCAGGTTTTCCCAGCCGTGGCTTTATTGAGTTGATCGTGAAAGTGGGTGGCCCTGAAGGGCTGCCCTCGCCCTGGACCGGCACTACTGTAGGCGAAGGCTCTGGTGAATACAGTTATAATGCCTCGGCTGAGGCCTTCAGCATTCGGACGGACGCCACCAACTACGACCTCGCCGCCGACAACTTTGGATTCATCCATACCGAACTGTGTGGCGACGGGGAGCTTGTCGTTAAGGTGGAAAGTATAAATGGGCCCGGATACGGCGGAGTAACCGTCCGGGAAACGAACGCACCCACTGCCAGGGAAGCAGCCCTGTTCTCCAACCTATCTCCGATCCTGAGATGGGAGCACCGCGACCGGCCCGGTGGCGCCAAGCAGGTCAGGACCTTTAACGCGCTATTCCCATCCTGGCTGAAGATCCAGCGCTGGGGAGACTGGATCTTTGCCTACAGTTCTCCGGATGGAATTCGCTTTTACTATGTGAATGCGGTCAATATCCCTATGAACGGTTGCGTAAATCTGGGTTTTGGGGCCTACAGTTATGTACCGGGTGTCGACGCCACAGTGGTATTCAGCAATGTAAGCATTACCGGCGGGGTGGCGCTGAGCGGTGGCGGCGGCGGCAACAGCGGCGGCGTACAACAGGCCAATACCGAAAGCCTGCCCCTGGAACCCAGCCTGTTTCCCAACCCGGCGACGGATCAAATCACCATCCGCCTCGGCGGCCTAACCGAGCAACCTACCAGCCTGCGCTTGCGCAATAACCTGGGACAACTCATCGAACAAAGCCGCCTGGAAGTACCGGCTGAACGCACCGAATGGAACGTCAGCGGACTGAATCCCGGCCTGTATTTTATGGAAATAACCACCGAAGGCCAACCGCCGAAGGTATTGAGGTTTATGAAGAAGTAGTCCTTGTCCGAATAATAAAAAAGCCGCAGCCCTCCTTATCGGAAAGGCTGCGGCCCTTTTTGTTATTACCTCGCGGACAGGAAAAAGAGGTTCACTCCGATGCTCAGCCCGATCCCGCTTTCCAGAAAGGTATAAAAACGGTTACTCTCGCGGCTGCCTGCTCCGGGTTCCACGACAGTAGCCTTTTGAGACTCGTAGCCGATGCCACCAATGGTGGCGTCGATCATGAAGCGCGGGCTGATGAAATAGTAAAGCCCGGGGCTCAAGCCGAGTTCAAAGGAGGAGAGGTCTTCCTTTACCTCTACTATGGTGTTGTTCATCAGGCGGCCTGATGTACTCTGGCCAAAGCCAAGGCCTCCGAAGATATCCAGTTGAAAGCCCAGCTTTTCATTAAAGGGTTTGTAATAACGGACAAAGGGCCGAACGGTAAACAGCCGAAGGCTGTTCTCCTGATCGGGTATAAAAATACTGGAGGAAGGTAATTGTTCCACCTTCGTTGAGCTATTTTCATAACTCAGTTCCAGCCCTGCCGCCAAATTGCCAGAGAACAGGTAGGCCAGGCTGGGAGCTATTTCTACAGTGGTGGCCGATATATCTGAACCACTGGTGAACAAAGGCGAACTGCTAAATACCTGCCCACCGTTCTGATTGTTGGCCGCTATGCTGAGGCGCCCGCTTAAAAACAGGCTGCCCGGCTGAAGCTGGGCCATGGTGAAGACGGGATAAAGAATAAAAAACAGGCTGGTGTACAAGAAATTTTTCATAGCTACTTTTTTAGTCGGGTTAAAAAAAAGATTTTCCAGGTTTTAAAACCTGGAAAATCTTATTGGCGATCCGTTCAAAGATAAAAATCTTTGATTTGGCACAAACACTCAACTGCTGTTTTTTCAAAGCGCAGCTCCCGTACACCTCGTACCTCGTACATCCCACATCGTACACCGCCCTGCTCCGCCAAGCCTACTCCTTACCCGCCACTTCCGGGTCCGCAAGGCTCTTCATGGTATCGATCATATCGATCAGCTCGCGGCGGTAGCCGTTGAGGTCTTTGCCTTTGGCGCTGCGGGCCAGCTTGACGGCGTGTGTGTAGGTGGCGTTGCCTTTGAATTCGGAGTCGCGCAACAACAGGCCGAACTCGGCCACGGCGGCGGCCCAACGGAAATTGTCGCTGGATTTGTCCAGTTCCGTGCCCTTGTCCAGCAACGGATGTTCGATCAACTGGCTCTTATCGCCATCGGGCTGCTTGTAACGTAGCTTGATAGTGCAGAGTTCTTTGGATTTGGCGGCGTCCTTCGTCACTTTATTCTCCTGGTATTTCAGGTCATCCACACTGGCCAGGTAAGGGCTTTCAACACCGACTGGAATGATCTCGTACAAGGCGGTAACGGTATGGCCGGAGCCGAGCTCGCCGGCGTCCTTTTTGTCATCCTTGAAATCTTCGTTGTTCAGCATACGGTTTTCGTAACCGATCAGGCGGTAGCCTTTAACTTTGGTGGGGTTGAACTCGATCTGCAGCTTGACGTCCTTGGCGATGGTAAAAACGGTGCCGCCGAATTCGGAGACCAGCACCTTCTTAGCCTCGCTGATGTCGTCGATGTAGGCGTGGTTGCCATTGCCCTTGTCGGCCAGCTGCTGCATCTTGTTGTCTTTGTAGTTGCCCATGCCGAAGCCCAGCACGGTCAGGAAAACGCCACTTTCACGTTCCTGTTCGATGAGGCGCACCATCTCTGCGTCGCTGCTGGCGCCGATGTTGAAATCGCCGTCGGTGGCCAGGATCACGCGGTTGTTGCCGCCTTTGACAAAGTTTTCCTTGGCTACTTTGTAGGCCAGTTGTATGCCGGCGCCACCCGCGGTGGAGCCGCCTGCCTGCAATTTCCCGATCGCGTCTTTGATCTTCTGCTTATTGGCGCCAGAGGTAGGTTCTAACACCAACCCCGCGGCTCCAGCGTAGACGACGATGGCTACCTTGTCCTTTTCACGCAGTTGGTCGGTTAGCAGTTTGAAGGAGGACTGCAATAAAGGCAGCTTATTGTCAGAACTCATACTGCCGGACACATCGATGAGGAACACCAGGTTGGAGGAGGGCAGCTCGTTCATAGGAATGTGCTTACCCTGCAGGCCGATGTGCACCAGGCGATGCTCCGGCTGCCAGGGGCAATCGGAGATCTCGGTGATCACCTCAAAGGGGTGTTCGCCGTCCGGTTCCGGGTATTCGTAGTTGAAGTAGTTGACCATCTCTTCGATCCGGATGGCGTCTTTGGGGGGCGCCTGGCCGTTCTTCAGGAAGCGCCGCATATTGCTGTAGGAGGCGGCATCGACGTCGATAGAGAAGGTGGAAAGTGGCTCTTTAGTGACTTCGTAAAAACGGTTCTCGGTGATGACGCTGTAGTCTTCGGTGTTCCAGTTTTCCTGAACATCGCCACTGTAGGTTTGTGGCACGATGCCATACATTGCCGGAGCGGAAGCCGGCATCTCTTTCATCGCTTCGGAAATACGCCTGCCTCGCTTGGGTTTCTTTTCATAACCAATGATGACTACTTCTTCCAGTGCGTCATTACCGGCTTTCATTTCCACGCGGAGTTCATCCCCCGCACAGGCCTTTTTAACCATTGCTACCTCATAGCCGACATAGGAGGCCTCCAGGGTAGCACATTTAGTTTGGATTTCCAGTTTAAACTTCCCGTCGAAATCGGTGACCGTACCCTGCTTCGTCCCTTTTACCAGGACGTTGGCGCCGATGAGGGGTTCCTGGCTATCCGCATCGACTACGATGCCGGTAATGATAAAGGGTTCTGATGTGGTAAAGCTGCTCTGGGTGACGGCGAGCAGGGCCGCAAAGCTGAATAGGAATAAGAAATGTTTCATGATGGTGGTTTTTAGGAGTAAGATGCGGGGGAGTGAAAGGATTGCATAAATGCAGGGGGATTTTTTTTATTTTGTGTGGGAAACCTAATGCCTGAACCCTATGCGCTATTGTCCCTTATTATTTCTGTCCTGGTTTTTTCTGGTAAACGGAAGTGCCCAGTCTTCTCCATTGCTGCTGCAGAATCCAGAGTATAGTGGCCTGATGAATCCCGCCAATACATTGAATCTTGCCAATACATTTTTGGAGTTAAGAGCAGGGCTCGGTTATCGCCAGGTAGAAGGAAACTGGTTGCCTCAGGAAAAAAGGACGGAAAACCGCTTTGGATTTGTAGAAAGTTGGTTAGACAATAATAACGTAGGACAATCTGGTTTAACGGTAGGTGGTTATTTTTTCGAGGAACGGAGCCAGGCCCTTTCTTTGGATGCAGTCTACCTGAATGGGAAACTTCAATTATTTTTAAACCGGCAACCGGGAAGAGAGATTTTTATTGCAGTTGGTTTTAACATTGGAGCCGTACAGCACCGGATCAGGTATGATGCATGGAGCGATAGCAGCGCAATCGCTCTACTAAATCCTGATTTTTATAAGTTGCTTCCAGATTGGAGTACAGGCATTTATCTTTCCTTTCCGGCCGGTTTTGGAAAAATCTGGATAGAATATGCCATTCCACCCACGTTCAGGTTTGGAAAAGTATACGGAAATAAGGGCTACCGGGATTTCATATCAGTGGGATTAACCAAACAATTGCGTGGTAAGGGGGCCTTTGATATTTACACTAAACTGGCAACTTTCAATAACAAGTTCAACTTTTTGGATGGTTACTTAAACGGGAACCTTTCAGATCATATCGCAGGCCTGTCTTTTGCGCCCTATTCTATTCCCATTTATGGCGGGGTGAGCTTCAACACCAGGCAGGAAAAGATCTACTTCGATATTGGAACATCTATCATTGTAAAAACAGAAGGTTGGGGCATTCTTTACAAAAGAAGTGGGCTGAGCCTCAAATATACCTTTGAATCAAAGGGCAAAGGCTTTCAGGCGCATAGCCTTGGGGTCGTTTTCTTTCAGAATAAGGCATACAGGCCGCTCGACTGACGGTAGCCAGGACAGCATGTTCCCACTATCCCATCCTTGTCTTAGTCAAAGCCAAGTTTTCTTTTAATCCTCTTCCTTTTATTGAAATTGTACCCCAGGCGAAGCGATAAATAATCCCGCCCTTCCAGTTGCCGGGCGGAAGGCCGCAGAGAGAAATGTTCCTGCCAGTATTGGTTATCCTCAACCGGCATGCCCGTCAGGCGGAAGAAGAAGCCGAAGCCAAGATCGTAAGGATTGGTTGTGTTCAGCTCGACAAACAAGTTATCATTTATTTTTAACCGGTAAGAGACTCCCCAAAGGAAAGAAACATTCAGAAAGTCGAGGGTAGTATAAGGAGTGGTGGGCTCCCGAAAGACCCGCACTTCATCGCCACTGGCCGCAAAGGAAGGCCGGTCCGGCAATACAGTAGCCAGGCCGTCCAGGCTGGAAAAAATGAACTCTTCGGGCCCTCGCAACTCCTCCCGCAACAGCCGGGTATATATTCCAAAATTGAAGGTAAAGTTTTTCCAGTTGAGGCCTGCTGTGAGCTGATGGGAATAGGATTCGTACCGGTAATTCTTCCGGATGGAATAGTCCACGCCCCCTTCGCGAGCCGCCAGTGATTCGGATTGAGAAAACCGGCGGTACTCGAGGAGCCAGGAATAAGACAATAGCCCCTCTGGGCGATAATGAGAGCCCAATTGCAGGAAAAAAGGGCGAGCTTCCTGTAATGCTTCAAAAGTTGTAGCTAGCACACCATCAGGTAGGGGCCGGCTGTAATTTATTATCCCATTATCCTGCCACATCGAAACCCCTACAAAAAACTCAATAGGGCTGAAGGGGTACTTCAACCGATCCTGTTCTCCGGCATTGCTGTAATAACGGACCTCCTCCTGGCCGAGGATGTTCCTCAAAAATGCGCCTTCTCTCCGCGACACCTCATTGATAGTCTGAGCCTGAATGCCAGACAGAGGCAAAAGCAATAGAAGCCCAAAGGCTACGCTTATTTTATTAATAGGAATACAAGCCATAATCCGTTTTCTCTTGTTCGGTTGGTAGAACAGCGTTATTCTGTCGGGCCCAGTCGGAAATAGCCTCAGGCCTCCTGGCTATTTCCCAACTCGAAACAACAAATCCTTCGTGCAGGATCATCAGGTTTTTTCCGTCGAATGAAAAAGCCACATTTAATATCTCCCCCACATCAGAGAGGCTTCCGGTTTGGCTCTGAAGGTTTCCAGTAGCCCCCCAAAGCTTTCCTTCCATACCGGAATAAGTAAACAACCAGGCGTTATCCGGAGAGAATCGCAGTCCTTTGAGCTGGACTGCCACCTCGTTCATCCGAGCGATGTTTGCGCCTTTTCGGGTCCAGGCCCAGAGGTGGGTGGTGTCATGAGTAAGGAGGTAAAAACCCGATTCTGTGTCATAGGGGGTCACTTCTAATTGCCCTTCCCGCCCTTCAAAGTAGGCCAGCAGGCGGCCGTTCTCATCCATATACTTGACCCTCCCTCTGTCCGCCCGGCCGATGACGAACCTTCCGGAAGGGGCGATGCGGATATCTTTGGAATCAAAGCTGGTTATTTTAACCTTTCGGGCGCCACGTACCGAAGGTGGAGTTACAATCAACAACCTTTCGTTTAGCGGTAAAATCTTATCTATATTTTCTGGATCGATCAATCTGTATTGGTAAAGAAAAGCATACCCCTGACGTACCCCCACCCGAAAATTGGAGGCGGGAAAAGGCTGAAGGCTATTTACTTTCCTTGGGGAATAGGAATAGGCATACTCCTGGGGCCGGCTCATGGAGAAGAATGCCGTATCCGTAACGACAAAGGCTTCGCTATCAGAAGCAAACACCAGCTTTTCAATCCTTTCTTCCTCAAAATCATATTCCTTCTCCAATCTGACGCTGAGATTCCCTTCCTCACCGGCCAGCACATACACTTCTGCCCTTCGCCCGGAAAACAGGCCCACCCGGCTGCCGTCCGGTGAGAAGACGGCCTTTTTCAGCCCCTCCATCCGGAAGGTATGCAGGATCTCTCCGATAAGGGACTGCAACTCCACCCGGCCATCCCGATAATGGATCAAAAGGCGCCGCCGGGCGCCCAGTTCGACAGCAACCAAATTGGTGGTATCCTGAATATTATGCAACGACCTTCTAAGCAAAACTTTTTCACTGCCCTCGAAAAGTGCTGCCGCCAGGCTATCCAGAGAGCCGCCAAGGCTGTCTCCCAGTTCTTTCCACTTGTGCAAGCCCACGATCCAGGCTTCCGTATGCTTTTTATCCACTGCCAATTCTCTGGCGATATTATCCAGCCGGCGGGCCTCTGCCAGCAGGTACTGCCGCTGGGTGTTTTCCTTTTCGATGGCGAGGGTCTCTTGGGCCCGCTCCGCAGCTTTCTGAGCGTCTTTGGCTTTCTCACGTTGTTCTTCCGTTGCTTTTTGAAGGATGATTACTGAGTCAAGCGCCGATTTTGCCCGTGCCGCTTCCTTCCGGGCGCGATTCTCCGCCTCGTCTGCCTGTTCCTTGAGGCGGTTGATGCGTTCAAACATATCCACAACCTCTCCGTCGATTAGCTGCACAATATCCACACTATCCGGAAAGCAGAGCTTGGCAGCGTTGAAAAGGCTCAGGGCGCGCTGAAAGTCGGGCTGTTCCTGTTCGGCGGCACGGCGGGCATTGTCGAGGATGCACTGGCAATCCTTGCCGCAATCCTGCCCGTAGGCAGACAGGGCTAATGCCAGCGCTACTATCGTTGGCATCCAATAACCCGCCGGTTTTCTAATCGCCATCGCGCTCATTTTTCAGGATTTCAATTCTTTGCTTCAGCACCGTATCCGCTGTATCAATTTTTGAGGCCTCTTCCAGGCGTTCCAGAGCATAAGCCATTTGCCCGGCCTCCAGAAATACCTGAGCCTCGTTCTTCAGGCGGCGGACGATTTCCTGACGATACTGCTCCGCATTCTGCTCGGCCTGTTTCCGGGCTTGTTGGGCTGCTTCAAAGTTAGCTTGTGCCTGCCATTCACTGGTTTTAGCCCTTTGAAAGAAGATGATGGCAGCGACGGCAAGGGCAACAGCGATCAACGCTCCGAAAAGGGCCTGCCGTGCCCGCCGACGAGCCTGCCGGGCATTGTCCTGCGCCTTTTTCTCCGCTGTTTCGGCTTTGGCGCGCAACTCGCTCTCTGTGCGGGCTCGCTCGCGTTCTTCCTCCGCCTCGCGCCGCAGTTCGGCCAGTTCGGCTTCCCGGCGCCGTTGTTCTTCAGCTTCCTGCTCCCGGCGTTCGGACTCCTGGCGCCGGGTTTTGGCGCGTAACACGGGCGCCACCAGGGTATCGTGGCTGAGTTCATACGTATATCCGCCCCGCATGCTGGGTTCCGAGCGGATAAGATGGGTGTCGAGCAGTTGGCGAAGCAGTTCGGGGCTGATGTTGTAGCCCTTCAGGATCTGCCCTTCATACAGGCTCAGCCGGCGCTCTTCTTCTTCGAAGATGAGGCCCTCTTCAACCAAACGGCGGGCCGCCAGCTGATCTTCGGCATCTTCGATCCGGCCGATGTTATTGAGGTAGTAATTCTCCAGAATATCGCCGGGGTTCTCGATATCTGTCCTGGAAATCCGTTTTTTCCCCTGCCCGATCACCACCGTTTTTTCCAGGTATTCGCAAAGGATCTGCAACTGGAAGGACTCGATATCCTGCCGCCCCTCTTCGCTCAAAAAACCAATGAGGGTTTCCACCGCCTCGTCTTCGTAGTCGAAACGGGGAGAAATAAAATCCCCCTGGTCGAAAGCCGGCAGAAGAATGGCGTCTTCGGCCTGCTCGGGGTTCAGCGACTGCAATTCGTAACAGTTTTCCAGTACGTGCGGAAGAAAAGGCTTTAGCTTATTGAGCAGGCTCATGCGGTCGGAGCGAATCGCCATAACCACCCGTATCTCCATGGGTTGGTGCAGGGCCTGCAACTCTGCCTCGGTAAAGGTTTCGGTTCCGGAGGCCAGCTTGCGTTCCAACTCCTCCCGATAGCGGTTGGGAATGTTGGTAAACAACAACTCGGACAGCTCCCGGGCGAAGGCGTCAACAGCTTTATCCGGGTAGGTAAATAATTCCTCAAACTGGTCAAAGATTAAAAGAAAGTCTTTTCCTTTGTTTCCCTTCAACTGCCGGCTCTTGAGCTGATACCAAAGGCTGTCGTCGCCCTTTGGCCGGATGCGGCCGAGCAGGGGCGACTCGCTGCGGAGGTGGCCGCGAGCTTTGTCCAGCGGCATATCCGTTTCCCCTTCTACAAAAGCGCCAAAGCGGATATCCAGAGGCGCTAGCCGGCCCTCATCGTGTACCTTCGGGACGATGCCGGCGTTGAGCAACGAACTCTTTCCCATGCCCGACTTGGAGAAGAGCACCACCAGCTGTTCCATACCGATCAGCCGGGACAAGCTACGCACTTCCTCCTCCCGGCCATAGAAGACCTTCTGCTGGCCGCTGGTGAAGGGGCGGGGCCCGGGGTATCGGTAGGTATTGCTCATATTCAATTTATATGGCGCCTGCTTCCGTGGCGATCTCCAGGATGGCCTCGATCAGCTGAGCTTCCTGCACGGTTTTCTCTTCCTGGTACAACACGCCTTTCATGGCGCGTTTTCTGAATTTCCGGTAGCGCCCGGCCAAATGGGCGACGTCATCTTCCAGCGTCGTACCGTCGGTGTAATCCATTAACAGGTCAATGGCCTCTTCCATCTCTCCTTTAGCGACCAGTTTTTTCACTTTATCCAACTCAGATGTTGGCGTTACTCCCTCCCTGCGCAGCAGGCCCTCCTGCCGGCAGCGGTTGAAAAGCTCCTGAATGAACTCATCGATATGATTCGATATGAAATTGATCTTGAATTGTTCATAGCAAAAGGTGCGCAATTCTTTCGTCGCACTCTGGCTGGCGGCAAAGCGGGTGAACTCGTACTGTTGCTGGTGAATGCCCAGTTCGCGAAGCAGTAGTTGGAAGTACCATTGCTCAAAAGGGACGCCGAGGAAGATAATGTTCTTCACCTCCTGCAACACCAGGCTGAGCCGGCCGGGCATACTGTTGCGGGCAAAGATCGACTTGAAGTAGTCATACAGGTCATTGTGGGTCAGCACCATAGACTCTTCGTTGTCGGTGCAACCAAAAACGTTATAAATCAGAGGCAAAGCGGCCGTAGGCGCCTTAATCGGCTGGGGGTCTTTGTTCTTTTTATAATGGCCAAACTGGAAGGAGAAATTCAGCTGCTCAAAAGCAGAGGGCAATACTTTGTCGGGGGTGACCGTCAGGATGACGTGGAAAGGTAACTGAGCGATCTGCCGAATGGTTTCGCCAGGCTGGGCAGACCGGTAGAACGCTTTGACCTGATGGCAGGCCAGCGTCCGTTTGTAAGGGTCATCAAAAAGGAAAAAACCGTCTTCTTTGTAGTATTTCTGGATGTTTTCGTTGTTGGGAAGGGCGAGCTGGCGGATCAGTTCATCCTGAAGGGTACTTCCATTAGCTGCCACATAGGCTTCAGGGCCCAATACCAGGAGGCATTGCTCTGCCTTTAGCTTGTCGATGATGAATTCCCAATTGATGGTCACGGTGTTTCCGTTCATGGAATCAGGGCGAGGGTTTTATGGTTTCCCAACAAATATAATTGAAAAAATCGTAATACCCAGGACGGGAAAGGTGGGGCTTAAGCGTGTTCCTTATCATTAATCTAAAGGCAGGATATGGTTCACCGGCGCCGTCCCCAGCAAAGTACTCTCCACCGACTGCCCGAGTTTATAAGTATGAGTCAAACGGTAGTCCTCACCAGAAGGATCGAGGTACTGCTCCACCTGTTGATCCGGAAGGTTAATGATCCAGTATTCAGTAATACCGGCTGCGGCATAGAGCTCTTTCTTAGTCGTGCGGTCCTTTTCCAAGGTGGTGTCCGCCACTTCAACAACCAACAAAATATCTTCCGGGCGAGGATGGCCATCGGCATAGAAATTGGCTTTGCGTTTCAATATGGAGATATCTGGTTCAGGTTCTGAATGAGCATCCGGAATGATAGGATTTTGGACGCGGATGATAACCGACTTGCCAAGAATATCCCGAAACAGGTCACTAAGCCGATCCACACAAGCGGCGTGAAGCTTACCAATAGGACTCATTTGCACAATTTGACCATTCAATAATTCGACCCGGGAATTCTCGTCGAGAATTCCCGCCTCTACCAGGCGGTGGTAATCTTCGACCGTCCAGCGGTAAATATCCAGTACCGTTTCCGATGGGTTTGCCATGAATTAAAGGTAAGCGTTTTAAGGAAAAACAAAAAATGTGGAATGCAGGTTTTAAGGAACACGCTCCTCCCAATTTTGCAATTGCTCCTCCCAATTGTACTCCCGGAACCTGATCCGCATCCCTTTGGCGTCGATTTTCAAGACATCTTTCAGCAAACGGCGGATGCCCCGGAAACCGCCAAAATCGCCCAGATACCAGAGCAGCAGGCGGCTGACGAATATCTCCCCATTGGCATCGTCGGCCACGGTTTCACTTTCCATAAAAGAAAGGGTAGCCAGGCCCAGCTGGCTGTCCAGCTTTTCGTGATGGTAGAAAGCGATCGGCGGACAGCTCACGGCGCCGCAGTTGAGGGCAAAGTGGATGCGATGATCGAGCCGGCCGACGGCCAGCCGGCGGATCAGGCGGGAGGCAAAGAGGTTGGGCAGAAAACCCAGAGATAACTTCCAGCGGTAACGCCGAAGGATACCGTGCTCAATATCGTCCAGGCTGAAGCGCTGCCCGGCGATAAGTAACAACGGTTCGCGGTAGATGGCCGGCGCCGTACGCCCGTCCCGGATGCGCAGGATCTGGAAGTAGGCGTTGTAGATGTTGATCCAGAAGGCCGTGCGGCGATCGTCATTATTCAGAGCAACCTCCAGGCTGTCCAGGTTTATTCCTTCCGCCAACTGTTTTTCCAGCGTGGCGGTATCCTCCTGTTTTTTCACCTTCCAAATTAGGCCTTCCGCCAGTTCGTTTGGGTTCATTCCTGTGGTTTTAAGCATGCTATGTTTGCATTTTTCAAGGAGAACCAACTTTATGTCAGAAAGTTAACCGGGCCCATGCTGCCACTTGTAACCATCCGGACATTTACCAGAAAAGCAAGAATAGACAAATGAAACAGCCTGGAATTTTCCTATCTTTTCCTATTGATTAATCACCCGATAATTCTCTAGCTATGAAAACTTTGTTTACACTAGCCTTATTGGCTTTTCCATTCCTGCTGCCTGCCCAGAACCTAACCGTCAGCACCATCACCGAAGAATTTGACGCCAGTGGCGGCGTAAAGCTGGGCCCCGACGGGCATTTGTACATCGGCAATTTTGGAGCCAGCCTTTCCCAGGGATCCGGCAGCCAGGTGTGGCAATTAAATCTTGAAACCTTGGAGCTCGAAGTATTTGCTACAGGCCTGGTGGGCGCCTCCGGTAATGCTTTCGATAGCCAGGGCAACTTTTTCCAGTCTAATATAGGTGGCAGCTCTATCAGCAGGATCACCCCCGACGGGCAGGTGAGCACCTTTGTTTCCCAAGGCATTTCCGCCCCGGTAGGCATCGCCATTGACGAACAGGACAACCTCTATGTGTGTAACTGCGGCGGGCCCTTCGCCAATACCATCCGAAAGGTAACGCCGGAGGGTGTATCTACCCAGTTTGCCGGGGGAAATATCTTCAGCTGCCCCAATGGCATTACCATCGATCAGGAGGGCAACCTCTATGTATCCAACTTCAACAACAGCAACGTCATCAGGGTCACTCCTGAGGGCCAGGCCAGTATTTTTGCCATCGTCCCCGGCGGCAACAACGGGCACCTCACCTACTTCGAGCCCTTCAATACGTTGTTTATCAATAGCCACGGCTCCAGCAGCGTCTACAAAATGAGCCTGGCCGACCGGATTGTCAGCCGCATCGCCGGCAACGGACTCCGCGGTAATTCAGACGGCCCGGCCGATCAGGCCACCTTCTCCCGCCCCAATGGTGTAGCGCTGAGTGCTACGGGAGACACGCTGTATCTCAATAGTTCCATACCTACAGTAGACAACCCAGGCAGCAACTTTTTCCCATTGAACCCATCAGTGATCCGAATGATCACCGGCATCCGGGAGCTCTTTACTTCCGCTGATCGTATCGAAGCTCCTGGCTCCTGGCAGGCGCGGCTTTTCCCCAACCCTTCAGATGGCAACCTGAATTTGGAGTTGGAATTAAACGAAAAAGATGATCTGCAAATCAGCGTACTGGATAGCACCGGCAAGCAAGTATACTCCGAAGAATGGGGCCAATTATCCTCCGGGCTGCAGCGGAAAGAGCTGAAACTGGACGGGCTGCCGGCAGGGCATTTCTACCTGCTGATCTCGAGTCCGGTGCAGGCGTTAACCTTATCTTTCCAGTTAGTAAAATGATTAAGGATCTCAATGCTTTTTCAGGCTTTCCAAAAAAAAACCGGTTCCCGCTCTTTTCCCTCTTTAAGGGATGGAAGGGCGGAAGCCAGGTTTTACCTCTACCGGTACGCCTCTGAGGGGAAAAGCCCGCCTGTCTTCCCACCCCTTTTGCTAGATTTTGCATCCTTGCTTGCTATACTGCCCCTTACCTCCTACTTTTACATGCAGGATCAAGAATCCCGCAGACAACAAACATCCCTGAAGTAGGCTCTGCTGCTTTACTTCAGGGTTAATAACCGACAACGCATCGATGCTCCGCTTCTTCAACCAACGCTCCAGCGAGCTATCCGACGAGGATTTACTCGCCCGCTATCAGGCCAGTGGCGAACTGTCCTGGCTGGGGCAGCTCTTTGAGCGCTATGCAGAGCTGGTGTACGGGGTTTGCCTGAAGTATTGCCGGGACGAGCAGGAGGCTGAGGACGCCGCTATGGCTGTCTTCGAACAACTCGTCACAAAGGCGCGCGAGCACGAGGTGCACAACTTTAAAAGCTGGCTGCATGTACTAACCAAGAACCACTGCCTGATGCAGTTGCGCAAGGCCAGCCGAAAACGGGAAGAAAGTTTTGAGCCCCAACTTATGCAATCGGTGGATGACAGGCATCATACTATCGAGATCGAGGAGGACAACGGGCAACTAAAAGGCCTGAATGATTGTATGAAACAATTACCAGAGGAACAGCGACAGTGCATACAGGCGTTCTACCTGGAAGGGCACTCTTATAAGGAGATCGCCGAGTTTCGCCGGGAAGAACTGGGGCGCGTGCGTTCCTTTATTCAGAACGGCCGCCGGAATTTGAAGATATGTTTGGAGAAGAAGGTGGATAGGCGGGTGGGAGAGTAATGGTGTGTCAGGGTGAAAGTGTATCGGTGTATTGGTGAGGGCACTCCGGAAACTCCAGGAAAGGAATGAAGGACTGAATTAGCGAATGATTGAATATTTTACATATGTAATTGATCCTGGCCTTCAGGTTCAAACATATTTT
>JAGQXQ010000413.1:527-15434 GCA_020436535.1 Phaeodactylibacter sp. | reverse complement strand
TCCACATCGGTTTTGATGATGTAAACGTCGATATCCTGGTCGGAACCATTGGGGAAGGACTCACTAAAACCGACCACCAGATAGCCGTGGTCGATGGTTTGGATGACGGAAAGGCCCTGATCCTCTTTATTACCGCCAAAAGCCTTTTCCCATCCCTGTGCGCCTAAGGGTAGAGACGACACCACCAGCGCTACTACCCAAAGGCAGAGTGTCTTGACGATGTGAACTACGGAGATCGGATAATGTGCTTTTTTTGGTGTCATTAGCGAGTGATTTAGGCCGTTACCTTTTTTTCCTGATACAAAAATGTAAGGTTTCATAGGCAAAAACAAAGACAAAAATTGTAATTTGTTGAAAAAAATAGGGTATTTTTATAACCTAATAACTACCCAATAAAACATAATCCACTAAAGAACAAATCATTAAGAATAACAAATACCCCTTATGCTTGTTGAAAGCAAACAATGCTCCCAATTATGGAAAACAGCCATTTAGTTGCTATCATGCGGACATTTTCCGCCAAAGAGGTTCGCAGCGTGCGCAAGTGGTTAAGCTCCCCGGCGCATAATCAACGTGATGACGTTGTGCAGCTGTTCGAATACCTGATGGCGGGTGCTCATTTAACAGAAGAGAAATTCCTTGATAAAGAACGCGTATTCTCCAAAATATTCAACGGAGAACCTTTCGATGACGCCAAGTTACGGCAAAGCATGCACTTTCTGCTCAAAGCCATTGAAGAATTTCTCATTTACGAAGAACTTCGCGGCGATGAAGTCCGCTCCCGCATGGCCCTCTCCAGCGTTTACCGCAAGCGCAAGCTTGACAAGGCCTTTCAAAAGACCATCAATTCAGTAGAAACGCTACAGGAGAAAGCCCCCTATCGGGATGAACACTATTTGCGCAATGAATATTTGCTGCAACTGGAAAAATATACTTTCCAGGAAGGGAAAAAACGCACCGCCGAGATGAACCTGCAGGAAGTATCCGATGCGCTGGACACCACCTTCCTGGCCGATAAATTGCGCCAAAGCTGCCTGATGATCGCTCACCAGGCCGTATACAAAGCCCGTTACAATATTGGCTTACTGGAAGAGGTGTTGCAGTATGTCAAGCGGCCCGAATTGATAAAAAACCCCGCCATCGCCATTTACTATAATGGTTACATGGCCTTTACCCACGAAGGCAACAGCGATTACTTCCAGGCCCTCAGGCAGGAGATCCAGAACAACCTCCACCTCTTTTCTCATTCCGAAATCCGGGATATTTTCCTGATGGCTATCAATTATTGCATTAGAAAGATGAATGTAGGCGAAGCCACATTTGTCCGGGAGGCTTTTGAACTCTACCGCAGCGGTATTGAGGAAGGCATCCTGATCGAAAATGGGCTTGTCTCCCGGTTTACCTTCCTGAACGTCATCAGGATCGCCCTGCGGCTGGGAGAGTTCAGCTGGGTTGAGTCGTTCATCCCTGAGTACAAAGAGTACCTGGCTCCAAAATTCCGGGATACGATCGTACACTACAGCAAGGCCAAGTTGCTCTTTGAAAAAAAAGACTACGCCGCCGCCATGGAATTGCTGGCCCATGTTGATTACGACGATGTGCTGCTCACTCTCAACGCCCGCCTGATGCTGATCAAAATATTCTACGAAACAGATGAATACGATGCCCTGGATTCATTGCTGGAAAGCATGCGGACCTATATTCACAGAAAAGACCTCACCAGCTCTTACAAATCGAACTACCAGAATATCATCCGGTACACCAAAAAACTCGTCCGCGTCAACCCTTATGACGGCGGACAGAAGTCAAAACTCAAAACGGAAATCATCGCCGCCAACCCCCTCACGGAAAAGAGCTGGCTGCTGGAGCATTTAGAGAAGTTGTGAGCGGGGTGATTACACAGATACACAAATACACAAAAATAAGGATACCCTGCGCCCTCCTGCCCAACAAATTCTCAAAACATTTGAAGCTTCGCCGTGCGAGCCGTAGCTTTGGCCACGAAAAGGTTAAAACCATGATGGAGGCTATTCAACTGAAAGATTATACCATATATGTAGGGCCGTTGCAGCAATCCCTGCCTGGCTTCCTGGATGGACTTTCCTACGGTGCCCTGTTTGTTATTGCCGATGAGAATACTGGGGCGTTTTGCCTTCCCCTGCTGGAAAAAGTACTGGGGCATAACCGTTATCACCTGATACAGATACCTGCCGGAGAAACCCACAAGAACCTGGATACCTGCCGGCAGATATGGGCGCAACTCATGGAGCAGCACGCTGGCCGCGACGCCCTCGTCCTCAATCTGGGCGGTGGCGTGATCGGTGATATGGGTGGTTTCTGCGCGGCTACTTTCAAACGAGGCATCCGGTTTATTCAGGTGCCCACTACCCTGCTCTCTCAGGTGGATGCTTCGATCGGCGGCAAACTGGGAGTTGACTTCATGCAGGTCAAGAACAGCATTGGCTTGTTCCGGGATCCGCTGGCCGTCTTTATCGACCCTGTCTTTCTGGAGACCCTACCCTGGCGGGAACTGCGCAGTGGCTTTGCGGAGATCATCAAACACAGCCTGATTGCCGATGTCGGCTTGTGGAATCAGCTGCAACAGTACCACCGCATTGACGAGGCCAGCTGGGAAACGTTGATTGGAGCTTCTCTGCATATCAAAAAAAGAGTGGTCGAAGCCGACCCTTTTGAGAAAGGCCTGCGCAAGGCCCTTAATTTCGGGCATACTATCGGGCACGCCATTGAAGGCTTTGCTCTGGAAACCGAAACGCCCTTACTCCATGGCGAAGCTATTGCCATTGGTATGGCTTGTGAAGCGTACCTGTCTGCCAAAGAATTAGGGCTTCCGGAAAAAGAATTAGAGCAGGCCGCGCGTTATATCCTACAACACTTCGGCCATCAGGCACTGGACCCCAGCCACTACGAGGCCTATCTTCACCTGATGCGCAACGACAAAAAAAACGAAGGCCAGCATATCAACTTCAGCCTGATCAACCCTATCGGCCAGGCGGCCATCAATCGGCACTGCTCTCCGGCGCTCATTGTTAAAAGCCTGGAATTCTACAACGCTCTGGCGAAAGCCTAGAGTTTGTTCCATCCGAATTCGCTAACTTTGCATCCTGAATTCCATACAAGCATGAATTACAACGCCCTCAATAATAAACAAAAAACCTACCGCAAAATCACCCGGTGGATGTGGTATATCAGCCTGGGAAGCCTTGGCGCTATACTGTTGTCCTTTCTAATCCTGTCCTTCACCAACCTTCCTTCAGTTGAACAGCTGGAGAACCCCAAGAGCGAAGAAGCCTCCCAGATCTTCGCCGCAAACGGAGAAGTGATCGGGCGTTATTACACCGAGAACCGGGTGCCGGTCTCCTATAGCGAGCTCTCTCCCAACCTGGTGAACGCCCTGATCGCCACCGAAGATGAACGCTACAGGGAACACAGCGGCATCGATTTCACCGCACTGGGGCGCGTAGCTATCAAGACGGTGCTGATGGGGCAGAGAAGCTCCGGTGGCGCCAGTACCATTACCCAGCAACTGGCCAAACTACTCTTCACCGGCCAGGCGGCCACCAGTATGCCGGAAAGGATCATCCAGAAGCTCAAAGAATGGATCATTGCCGTACGCCTGGAACGCCGCTACACCAAGGAAGAGATCATCTCGATGTACCTCAATAAGTTCAACTTCATCAATGGCGCCTACGGTATCAAGGCCGCTTCAGAGATCTATTTCGGCAAATCACAGGACTCCCTTTCTATTCCGGAAGCCGCCATACTGGTGGGTATGTTGAAAAACCCCTCCCTGTTCAATCCCCTGCGGCGGCCCGATACCGTGTTTCAACGGAGAATGGTTGTTCTCAATCAAATGCAGAACAACGGTATGATCAGCCAGGAGCAGTACGACACCCTCCGGCAATTGCCACTAGGCCTCAATTTCACCCGGCAGACTCATGTCGATGGCATTGCGCCTTACTTCCGCATGGAGTTGGCCAAGGACATCAAAAGAATACTGGACCGCAAAGAGTACCGGAAATCTGATGGTTCCATGTACGACATCTACCGCGACGGCCTGCGCATTTATACCACTATTGATCCCGCCATGCAGCGCCTGGCCGAAGAAGTGATGGTAAAACACATGGCCAAGGTCCAGAGTTCCTTCTGGAAAACCTGGAAAGTGGTCAAAAAAGACCCCTGGGAATACACCAGCGGTTCAGAGAATGAAGTGCCGGTGTCGATCCGCAAAGAAGCGCTCCAGGACCTGGTCCGCCGGTCCGACCGTTACCAGGACCTGCGCGCCAAATATCTGACCGATATCCTGGACCAGCTCGAGCAGGAAACGGAAGGCATCATCTTCCACTCCGACGACCGGGAGGTAGAACGCATTGTTGAAGACGCAGAAAAAGGAGGCGTTATCTCCAACCTGCTGGACCGGCGGTTGATCACCGCCAGCCTTGCCGCCAGCTACCGGCAGGTTCAGCGCAGCCAATACTTTGATGCGCTGAAATCCAAGTGGCATGCCCTGCAGGCCGAGGCCAGCAAGGCGTTCGACACCAAAGTGGAAATGAAGATTTTCACCTACGATACGCCTTCGATGGAGAAGGATACCGTGATGACCCCCTTGGACTCAGTGAAGTACCTTCGCATGATCCTGCAAACCGGTATACTGGCTGTAGACCCGGTCACAGGATACGTCAAAGTATGGGTAGGAGGTGTCAATTTCAAGTATTTTCAATATGACCATAACCGCACCAGCCGGCAGGTAGGCTCCACCTTCAAACCGTTCGTATATGCCACCGCGATTGCTCAGCAGGGATTTTCACCCTGTTATCAAGTCTACGACCTGCCTCAGACCATAGCCCCCGGCGACGGCAATTTTTTCCTTGCCAAAGAGTGGACGCCAAGAAATGCAGATGGCATCTACACCGGCCAGTTGCTCACCCTCAAGGATGGGTTGCGCAAATCAAAGAACACCGTCTCCGTTCATCTGATGAAACAGCTTGGCGACACCGAGCCCGTCCGTGGGCTGGTCGACCAGATGGGCATTGACAGCAGCCTTCGGTACCCAAATGGCCGCTACCGGGTGCCAAAGTCACCGTCTATTTGCCTGGGTTCCACCGACCTGACCAACATGGAGATGACCGGGGCCTATACTACCTTTGCCAATAACGGCATTTACAATAAGCCCATCTATCTGTTGCGGATCGAAGACAAAAACGGCCGCATCCTCTATGAGGAGTTTCCGCAGGAAAAGGTAGCCATTAACGCCAATGCTAATTATGTGATGGTGGAAATGCTCAAGTATGCCGGCACCGGCCTGGGTGGTTTGAAGAGCGAGGTTGGAGGTAAAACGGGGACGACCAACGATTATGTAGACGGGTGGTTTATGGGCATCACCCCCACCCTGGTCGTCGGCACCTGGGTAGGTGGCGAAGACCGCTGGATCCGCTTTCGCTCACTGACTTACGGCCAGGGGGCCTATATGGCCAAGCCTTTCTTCCGGGAGTTCCTGCGCAGGCTGGAAGCATCGGATGAATACGGCTATAATGCCGACGCCCGCTTTCACCGTCCACCCGGCGATATCGGTATTGAAATGGACTGTGACGAGTACCTGCGGTCAACCCTTCCCCTGAATGATAATGAATTTGAGGATGAAGGCTTCGGAGATGATATGTTCGGGGATGAAATCGGCGGATCGACGCAAGAGGAGGAGTTTCAATAGGTGTAAACCCGCAGCATTTCTTATTTTTACAGCTTTAAGGCCAACCCCGCCTTCGAACATGCTATGCTTCTAAATCAAGCCATTCTACATGAACTGGAAAATCGCTTTAAGTATTGTCATATCCGGATTGCTGCTCTATGGGAGCTGTGTCCCCCCTTCCGATGATGTCCCAACGGACATCAGCATCAATATAGAAGGCCCCGTATTTCAAAAGATCCATAATTTTCAGGACCGGCAGCTCCGGGACAGCCTCTATGTTTATTTTCACCATGAGAACCCAACCTATCGCTACCTGGCGGCAATGGCCTTTGCTTCCATTCGGGATAGCACTGCTAACGACAGCTTGGCCCTCTTGCTGTCTGATCCAGCCGATGAAGTGCGGGCCGCCGCTGCCTTTGCTATCGGCCAGGCCGGCGCTGTTTCGGGGGAACCGCTGCTCCTGAAGGCCTTTAGCCAGAATGACACCAGCGGGGCCTATTGGCAGGCCAACCGCGCCATCCTGGAAGCCATAGGCAAATGTGGCCAGGAAGAAAGCCTGCTGGCTCTAAGCACCATCACGACCTATCAGCCGACGGACACCCTGCTGGTGGAAGGGCAGGCGCTGGGCATCTACCGCTATGCCCTTCGCGGCCTTACACGGCCGGAAGGCACGGCTCGAATGCTGGCCATCGCCACCAATGGAAGTTATCCCGGAGATTGCCGGGCCATTGCCGCCAATTACCTGTTCCGCGCCCAGAATATCCAGCTCGACAGTTCGGGTGTTCCGGCCCTGGCCGAAGTCATAAATACCGATCCGGACCCTCGCATTCGAATGGCCCTGGTCGTAGCGCTGGGCAAAACACGGTCGCAGCAGGCCAAAAATGTCCTGCTGAAAGCTTTTAACAAAGAGCAGGACTACCGCGTACAGTGCAATATACTTCGGGCACTGGGCAATTTTGATTATGATAGTGTAAAGCCCGCAGCCTTGAAGGCGGTGAGAAATAATAATATACATCTGGCGAACCGGGCCGTTCAATTTTTTCTTGAAAATGGCGATGCTAAAGATGCTACGCTCTACTGGCAGCTGGCTAAAGACACCTTTCCATGGCAGATACAACTGGGGCTGTATCAGGCCGCCAACCGCCACCTTCCCGCCTACTTTGTCGACTATCGGGATGCGATCAACGCCGAACTGCGGCTGCGCTTCCGCAGCGCCAGTTCTCCCTATGAAAAAACGGAGGCCCTAAAAGCCCTCAGTGAATTCGGCTGGAACTACCGACATATTTACCGCGAAGGGTTTCGGGCGGAAACACCGGCCATCCGCACCGCTACCATGGAAGCACTGGCCATAATCAGTGGCCGGCCGGACTTTAGGGCGTTCTTCGGTGAAGGTTACCGGCAAGTGCGGCGGGAACTGCTCGGCATGTTTCTGGAGGCGATGCAAACCGGCGACCCTGCGATGATCGCCATCGCCGCCGGAGCGCTTCGCAACAACAACCTCAATTACCAAACCTACATTCAAAGCTACGGGTTGCTGGACAGCGCACTGACACGGCTGGAACTCCCCAAAGAGATCGAAACGTATAATGAACTCCGTAAAACGCTGGCTTTTCTCAAAGAAGAACCAGAACCACAACCCATCACACCTGAATTCAACCATCCCATCGACTGGAGTATGATCACCCGGATCGCCAACGGACAGACAGTAACCATCAAAACACCACGGGGCAACATAGAGTTGGAACTGCTCCCGGATGTCGCCCCCGGTACGGCCGCCAATTTTGTGGCCCTCATCCGCCAGGGTTTCTATACCGGCAAAGTTTTCCACCGCGTGGTCCCCAATTTCGTTATACAGGGAGGCGGCATGCGGGGTGACGGCTATGGCAGCCTGGATTACACCATCCGTTCGGAATTGTCGAGACTCCATTTCCTGGAGGAAGGATATGTAGGTATGGCCTCGTCAGGAAACCATACAGAATGCACCCAATTCTTTATTACGCATGCTCCAGCGCCACACCTCGATGGCAATTATACTATCTTTGCCCGCGTATCCAAAGGAATGGAGGTGGTCCATCAGATAGAAATCGGAGACAAGATCCAGGAGATTGTGATCCAGTAATGAACAGGACAGGCAGAGTAGGGGCGTTTTTTCCCAACAGGGAATAGTAAAAGGGATCTTGTAACAACCTACTTTAAGCATTTTCAAACGTAACTATCCAGAATAAAACCAGAAAATGAAAAACACACCTTTAACAGAGAAACACATCGCCCTGGGAGCCCGAATGGCGGAATTTGCCGGCTATAACATGCCTATTTCCTACGCCGGTATCAAGGAAGAACACCATCAGGTCAGAAACAAGGTTGGGGTATTCGATGTGTCTCACATGGGAGAATTTATCGTCCGGGGCAAGGAAGCACTTCAACTCGTACAAAAGATTACTAGCAATGATGCCTCCAAGCTCCAAATTGGCGATGCGCAATACTCCTGCTTCCCCAATAGCCAGGGAGGCATTGTTGACGATTGCCTGGTATATCGGCTGCCGCAAGACATGTGCGCCGAAGGAGAACAGGCTTTCATGCTGGTCGTCAACGCCTCCAATATCGATAAAGACTGGGAATGGGCCAACCGCCACAATGAGTTCGATACCCGGCTGATCAACATCTCGGATCAAACGGCGCTGCTGGCCGTTCAGGGGCCACTGGCCATTGAGGCAATGCAACCCTTAACGGATGTAGGCCTGAAAGAGCTTAAGTACTATACCTTTACAAAAGGAACCTTTGCCGGCATCGACAATGTACTCATCTCCGCTACCGGTTACACCGGTGCGGGCGGTTTCGAATTGTATGTGAATACCGACAAAGCAGCCGCGCTGTGGGATTCCATTTTCAAAGCCGGCGCCAGCCATAACATCCAACCTATCGGACTGGGCGCCCGTGACACCCTTCGGCTGGAGATGGGCTACTGCCTCTACGGCAATGACATCGACGACAATACCTCCCCTATCGAGGCCGGCCTGGGCTGGATCACCAAAACAAAAAAAGGCGATTTTATCAGCCGCGACATCTTTGCCCGTCAGCGGGAAGAAGGAGTCAGCCGCAAACTCGTGGGCTTCATTTTACCGGAAGAACGGCGAGTACCCCGGCACGATTACCCTATTGAAGATGCGGAAGGTAAGGAGATTGGAAAAGTAACCTCGGGCACCCTGTCTCCCTCCCTCGAGTATCCGGTTGGCATGGGTTATGTGCAGACTGCATTTGCAGCGCCGGACACCAGTATCTATATCGTCGCCGGGAAGAAACGGCTGGAGGCCACGGTGGTTAAGCCTCCGTTTTACAAGCCCTAAATAAATTTTCGATATTTTTATTTATTTTGTCGGTTCAGTATTTATTGAAACTTTGCTTCAACAAGCTATTAATACCTATTCCAAATGACATTAAAAGAAGGAAAAGAAAGGTTTATCCAGTCCTGGGGGGCACTGGGGTCGAGTTGGGGCATCAACCGTACAATGGCTCAGATCCACGCCCTGCTGCTCATTGCTCCGGAATCACTCTCTGCCGAGGAGATCATGGAAGAACTGCAAATATCCCGCGGCAACGCCAATATGAATATCCGGGCGCTGATCGACTGGGGACTGGTCTATAAGGAGCTGAAGCCCGGAGAACGCAAGGAGTTTTTCGTTGCAGAGAAAGACATGTGGGAAGTGGTGAAAAACATCATCATCCAACGCAAAAAACGGGAATTGGAACCCATGCTTCGGGTCCTGGACGAAATTTCCAGCGTTGATCCCGAAAGTGAAGAAGCCAGAGAATTCATTGAAGTTATCCGCGAGATCAAACTCTTCTCCAATAAAGCAGATTCCACCCTCGACACCCTCGTAAAGTCCGATTCCAACTGGTTTGTCGGCACTTTCATGAAAATGATTAAATGAGCTTTTTCTGAATATCTTTCCCGAAACGGCAAAAATATCCGGGCGCCAGACAGGTTTGCCCGCCTGAACTCGAACCGGCGCTTAGGGCTTTCCGGAAAACCTCAAGGACAGAGGTAAGCCGGCATTTTTCTTTCGCGCAACCCTTGTCCGTGCGAAAGGAAAATGCCGGCAAGAAAAACTACTGCCGTTCTGCTGTAAAGGTGTTCGTGCAACCGTCTTCTTCGCTTACGAAAGTGACGGTCAATACATTGCCGGAAATAGAATAAGTAGAAGTCTCACAGCCGGTTCCATCTAGTTCACAAGTTGTGATCTCATTCCCTTCTAAAGTATAACTGTTGACATCGTTTTCCGTTTCCGTCTGGGTTTCGCCGGTAATAGGGTCCTTTACTGATGATACAGATGAAACTGTAACCTGGCTATCCGTAAATTTAATTTCCACTTCCAGGCAGAATTCAATCCCGAATATATCCTGGCAGGGTTCCGTCAGGTCGATCCGGCCATCGTCAGCGGGATCGTTACAACCGATAGCGTTAATTTCAGTTACAGCCCACACGCCAACCACCGAAGGCTCGTTATTGTCATCCTTTTTACAGTTACTGAAGAGCAAAATAGTGAGGGCAATCATTAAAATTGGAAAGCGCTTTTGCATTTGAAAAAATTTTGAGGTGAAAAAAATGATGCCGAAATTAACATTATCCTGTAAGAGAAATAAATAAGTTGCAATCTAATTTTTAGATTAATCTAAAAAATTATTTACATTGTTTTAAATATTCTCTATATTTGTTGAAGCAACTGGCAGGAAACCTGCCTGGTTTGCTGGATGTTGCCAAATTTGAAAGCATATTGGCGGAGAAATGGCAATGAGGGTACTATGAGCAGCCAGTTTAAGAAGCCTGGTGATTAACGGAAAAGCCCACAGGGGTTCCCGATACCCCAAAAAACAACTGGAATCATGAATGAAATACTAGACATCCTACAACAAGAATGGGCGGTGCGGGCGCTGATCGCCTCCAGCATGGTGGGCCTGATGTGTGGCGTACTGGGCTGTTTCATCGTGCTGCGCAATATGTCTCTGATCGGCGATGCGCTTTCCCACGCCATATTGCCGGGCGTAGTATTTGCCTTTATGATCGTAGGCTACAGCGCACTAGCTTTTTTCGTAGGCTCGGTAACAGCCGGCCTGGCCACCGCTTTTTTAATCACCTGGATACAGCACAATGTAGACACCAAGAACGACGCTGCGGTAGGCATTGTATTTACCGCCATGTTCTCCATTGGCGTTATGGGCATTTCCTGGATCAGCCGCAACGAAGGCGTACATCTCGACCTCAAAGACTTCCTGTTTGGCAATGTGCTGGGTGTTTCCAACCAGGACCTGGTATTAACCTCAGTGGTGGGGATATACGTATTCATCAGCATTATCGTTTTTTACCGGCAGTTGTTTGTAACCACCTTCCAGCCGGTCATTGCCCAGGCCATGGGTATCTCGATCAAGATGATCCATTACTTTCTGATGTTGCTGTTGTCCTTTGCAGTAGTGGCTTCTCTGCAGACCGTCGGGGTGATCCTGGTGGTGGCCATGCTGATCACACCGGCCTCCACCGCCCTTTTGTTATCCAGCCGCCTGAGGTGGGTGTTGGTGATCTCTGCACTGGTGGGATTGGCTTCGGCCATCCTTGGTTTGCTGGCGGCAATTATATTCGAAACCACTCCGGGGCCCGCCATGGCGGTGACCGCCACCACCCTTTATTTGCTGGCCGTCATTTTTGCCCCGGAGAAAGGGGTCTTGTTCAAAACCATACAGCGGCGCCGGATACGCCGGCGGGTACAACAGGAAGACATCCTCAAGCAGGCCTATCGACTTCAGGAGGCAGGGCCCTTCAGCCTGGAACGCCTGGAGCAACAACTTAACCTGAGCCGCCGGGCACTGCAATCGAGCCTGCAATCGCTTCGCAGGCGCGGCTGGGTGTCGAAACAAAAGCTGGAACTCACGCCCGAAGGCATACAGGCCGCCAAGCGACTGGTGCGCGCCCACCGCCTGTGGGAGACCTACCTCGCCGACCGCATCGGCCTGAAAGCCGAGCAGATCCACGACGAAGCCGAACAGTATGAGCACCATCTCACCGATGAGATACTGGATGAAGTAGACCGCGTGCTGGGCTTCCCGGTGCTCGACCCACACGGTTCTCCTATTCCCACCAAGCTGGGCCTGCCAGGGCGGCCCCTGAGCCGGCTGTCGGCAGGCCAGGCAGGCCGCATTTCGCACCAGCAAGCCAATGAGCAGGTGACGGTGCGCCTCTGGGAACTAGGGCTGCTGCCTGGCGCGCCTTTTTCTGTCCGTCAAAAGGAAGACTTGTTCGTAGAGATCGATACAGATGGCAAGGCGCTGAAACTGCCGGGAAGTTTGGCGGAGTTGGTGAATGTGGAGGAGGGGTGAGGGGGGAATGTTATTTAATTGTTTTGTAACTATTCAGCAGTTAGCTTTTGGCGGTTAGCGGTTAGCAAACGCCTGCCCTTAAGGCCGGCATGTTAAGCAAAAAACCGGTAGCTTAAGCTTATATCCCATTTTTATGGGCATCGGACGCCAATTGCTAATCGCCAATTGCTGAATAGTTACATTGTTTTAACTGTTATATTATTGGCTATGCCTGCGAATTAAGTACTGTTCAGGTTACCGAGGTCAACAATATAGCCATTTCACTCTGAGCCTGTTGAAGGGGCAGCCCTACAGCCAAAGCTTGTGAATAACATTCCAGCATGTCACTTTCGTCTAAAACACAAATTCACCCATCCCCTCTTCATTCCTCCTCCCCCATCTGATCCTCCTCATGCAACCGGTTGAACAACTCATTGAGCCGGTACATCTCATCGAGGGTATCATCGAGGAAAAAGGCGATATCAGGCATGCGGCGGACGTGTCGGCGGATGCGGGCCATAAGGGATTGCTTGAGGCGGGTGAGGTGCTCATCCAGTTCCAGCAGTACGCCTTGTTTGTGTTCGGTATTGTAAATACTGAGGTATATCTTAGCCAGGTTAAAATCCGGCGTTATTTTCACCTGAGTAACGGTCACCAGCGGCTCGGCGCCATAGATGTAGCTTCCTTCATTCTGCAATACTATACTAAAATTCCGCTTGATCAGCTCGGCTATCTGTAGTTGTCGTTTCGATTCCATGGTTTCAATCTTCTCTTTTCGCAAGGTCGGCAAATATAGGGTAAATGAAAAGCTTTCTCAAACGGAAATGCCAGCCTCCCTTTTGCTAATTTCCAATGCAAACAATTTTTCAGGAAAGTAGTTCCATAAGTATTAACAAAAAGTTGTTACTTTTGCACTGATTTGTTTCACAACTACACCTGTGTAACCATAAAACCGCAAAACCATAAAACCGTAACCCTTTGAACCTCCTCGACACCTCCATAGAATTTTTAAAAGGCGTTGGCCCGAAGCGGGCGGAGCTGTTGCAGAAGGAACTTGGCATCTTTACCTTCCGGGACCTGCTGCAGCATTATCCCCACCGGTACATCGACAAAACGCAGTTTCACCGCGTACGAGAACTAAGCGAACACAGTGGGGAGGTACAGCTCCGAGGCATTCTTCGGCGGCTGAGTACCGTGGGCGAGGGAAGAAAGCGCCGCCTGGCCGGGCGGTTTCGCGATGATACAGGCGTCATCGACCTGGTTTGGTTTTCGGGGGTACACTGGCTGGAGAAACAATTGGAGGTCGGCAAAGAATACGTTATCTATGGGCGGGTCAACAGCTTTCGGGGCCAGCTGAGCATTCCCCATCCGGAAATGGAACTCGCCCTCCAGGAAAACATCCAGAAGGCCGCCACGTTCGCACCGGTCTATTCCAGCACCGACAAGCTCAATACAAAAGGCGTCGATTCCCGCACCCGCCGCCGGGCCATGAAGGCCCTGTTCGAAAAGATCAAGCCGGTGGATACGCCGGAGAACCTGCCGGACTACCTCATCCAGAAATTCCGCTTTCCCTCCCGCTACGATGCCCTGCGTATGATCCACTTCCCCCGGGATGAGCAGGAGCTGCAAAGCGCTCGCAACCGCCTGAAGTTCGAAGAACTCTTCTTCCTGCAGTTTCGGCTGTTGCAGATCCGCCGCCGCCGCAAGGACGCCATCAGGGGTTTCGTCTTTGAAAAGATCGGCCATTATTTCAATACTTTTTACGAGGAAAAGCTACCCTTCGAGCTGACCGGCGCCCAAAAGCGGGTGATTCGGGAGATTCGCCGCGACCTGGGCGCGGGTGTACAAATGAACCGCCTGCTCCAGGGGGATGTGGGCAGTGGCAAAACGGTCGTCGGCCTCATGTGCATGCTCATAGCCATCGACAACGGCTTCCAGGCTTGCATGATGGCGCCAACGGAAATCCTGGCCCAGCAGCATTTCCAATCCATCAGCGAATACGTGGAAGGGATGGGCGTCAACGTAGCCTTTCTCAGCGGCAGCGTGAAGGGTAAAAAGCGGAAGGAACTCCTGAAACTACTCGCCTCGGGCGATATTCACATCCTTATCGGCACCCACGCTCTGCTGGAAGACCCGGTGCAATTCAAAAACCTGGGGCTCTCCATCACCGACGAACAGCACCGCTTTGGGGTGGCGCAGCGGGCCCGCTTGTGGAAGAAGAGCGCCCCCTGCCCTCCCCACGTACTGGTCATGACCGCCACCCCCATCCCCCGGACCCTGGCCATGACTCTCTACGGGGACCTCGACGTATCGGTCATCGACGAGCTGCCGCCGGGCCGCAAGGAGATCAAAACCCTTCACAAAACGGAAAACCACCGGATGCGGGTGTTTGGTTTCATGCGGGAGGAAATCGCCAAGGGGCGTCAGGTGTACGTCGTCTACCCCCTTATCGAGGAATCCGAGACGCTGGACCTGCAAAACCTGGAGGAGGGCTACGAAGCCTTGAAAAGAGAATTCCCGCCGCCCGATTACCGGATCAGCATCGTGCACGGCCGCATGAAGCCGGCCGACAAGGATATGGAAATGCAACGCTTCGTGGAGGGCAAAACCCAGATCATGGTGGCCACTACGGTGATCGAAGTCGGCGTCAATGTGCCCAACGCTTCCGTAATGGCCATTGAAAACACCGAGCGCTTTGGGCTATCCCAACTGCACCAGTTACGGGGCCGGGTGGGCCGGGGCGCCGAGCAATCATACTGCATTCTTATGTCCAGCTTTAAGCTTAGCAAGGAGAGCAAGGAACGCATACAGACCATGGTGCGCACCAACGACGGCTTCGAAATTGCCGAGGCCGACCT
>JAGQXQ010000413.1:0-398 GCA_020436535.1 Phaeodactylibacter sp. | reverse complement strand
GACGACCCCCAGTTGGAACGGCCGGAGCACCACCCGATCAAGTGGTACGATGAGAAGCACGGGAAGAAGTTGAAGGGGTGGAGCAGGATCAGTTAGGGGAGGTCAAACGGCTCAATTGTTTCGTGCATGGTTATTGGTGCCGCACCTATCAGGATTCCATCTATTAATATTCAACATTCCAGCCATGAACCGACATCGCAGTGATAGGCTTTTACGCCAGGGAATTGTGCTGAAACCCCGCTTCACTTGAATAAATAGTGGAAAAGGCCTTATCTTATGGCTTCATAAGAATTTTAAGAACGGCCGCCTGCGTAGCTTGCCGAGCAAACCCAAAACAATGGAAGAAAAAAAGGGCAATAAGAAAGTAGACATTTCCCACAGCCAGAATGTCATTCAGG
>JAGQXQ010000069.1 GCA_020436535.1 Phaeodactylibacter sp. | reverse complement strand
TCGGCTGGCCCGGCCAGGAGATCAAGGAAGCCTGGGAGCGGGAGGCGGTGCGGCGGGACCTGGCAAAAGATGGCCTTTTTCCGGTTTTTCTTACCCAGGAGGATATTTCCCTGTATTATGAAGGGTTTAGCAATAAGGCCATCTGGCCCCATTTTCATTATTTTACTCAGTATACGACCTATCGGGATAAATACTGGGCGGCGTATAAAGCAGTCAACCGCACTTTTGCGGAAGCGGTGATACCCCTCATCCGGGAAGATGACCTGGTATGGGTTCATGATTACCAGCTGATGTTGCTACCGGCGATGATCCGGGAGGCTTTCCCGAATGTATCGATTGGTTTTTTCCTTCATATTCCCTTTCCGTCCTATGAAGTATTTCGTATTCTTCCCTGGCGCCGACAGATTTTGGAAGGGGTGCTTGGCGCCGACCAGATCGGCTTTCATACTTTCGGATACATGCGGCATTTTTTGAGTGCAGTATATCGGATCTGTGGCTATGAGCACCATTTCGGTAAATTGACGGTTGGTAACCGCCTGGTCAATGCGGACGTTTTCCCGATGGGCATCGATTACGATAAATACGCCTATCCTGAAGTAGAACCGCAAGAGGGAAATGGCCCATTGAAGATTAGAGAGCTGGCAAAAAAGCAGAAGTTGGTGATTTCCATTGACCGCCTGGATTATAGTAAGGGCATTCCTCAACGCATCAAGGCCTTTGCACGTTTCCTGAGTGATAACCCCCAGTACCAGGGTAAGGTCACTTTAGTTATGATCGTGGTGCCTTCACGGGCCAACGTGTCTCAGTACAAAGATCTCAAAGAGGAAATCGATAACCTGGTCGGTAAGATCAATGGTAAATATTCTTCTTTCGATTGGGCGCCCATCCATTATTTCTACCGGAGCCTTGATTTTTCTGAACTCACCACACTTTATCAGGAGTCGGATATTGCATTGATCACTCCGCTGCGCGACGGTATGAACCTGGTGGCAAAAGAGTATGTGGCGAGTAAGGAAAAAAGTAAGAAGGGCGTCCTGATCCTAAGTGAAATGGCCGGCGCGTCCAATGAACTGATGGAGGCGCTGATCGTTAACCCCCAGGACCGGCAAGATATTACCGACGCCCTTTTGCAGGCGCTGGAAATGCCTGAGGAGGACCAACGAAGGCGGCTCGTTCAGATGCAGGAAAGGATCAAAAAAAACGACGTCCGGCACTGGGCGGCTACTTTTATCAATGAACAAAAAAAGCTCATGGAATCACAAAAGGCTAAAATTGCCCAACGATTAAACAACGAAGACAAGAAAGCCCTGGTAGAGGCCTATCACTCGGCTAAAAGCCGCCTGCTCATTCTCGATTATGATGGAACATTGATGCCTTTCGATAAGGATCCTCAGGCGGTAGTCCCGGATGAGCAATTGCTGGGTATTCTAAAGAAACTGCGGGATCAGGATGGGAATAAACTGGTTGTTAGCAGTGGCAGAGACCGCGGCACCCTGCAAAAATGGCTGGGGCCTCTGAAGGTTGATATGGCGGCAGAGCATGGCGTATGGGTCAAACGCAACGGAGAATGGATCAATAGCACCGGCCTGTCTGTAAGCTGGAAGGAAAACATCCGGCAAGTACTCGAAAACATGGTGGAACGTACTCCCGGCTCTTTCATCGAAGAGAAAGATTTTTCCATCGCCTGGCATTATCGCGCCATCGATAAAGCGCTGGGGGAAAAGCGGGTCCGCGAGTTTCGGGACGTACTTTTGTATCTTACTGCCAATGATGACCTGCAGGTGCTCGAAGGCAACAAAGTTGTTGAAATAAAAAATGCCGGCATCAACAAAGGCAAAGCTGCCCTGAATTGGGTTGGAGAACAAAAATGGGACTTTATCATGGCCATAGGCGATGACCATACCGATGAAGATACCTTTAAGGCCCTGCCCGAAACGGCTCATACCATTAAAGTAGGGCTCGATACTTCAGCCGCCCGCTACAATATGCTTTCCGTGGAAGAGGTGCGCGCTTTTCTTAACAGCTTATAGCAAGGAACCGTGTTCCTGTTGTACTAACCGGCGGTCCTCCAATACAATTTGTGGTTGGGGTATTCTTTGTGGAACTGATATTTTAAAATATCATGGGTTGTGATGATGCCCATCAGGTTGTAGTCTTCATCGACAATTGGCAGGCCGTGAAAAAGGTTTTCCAAAAAAACCTGGGCTGCCGCCCCGATCTTATCGTTCGGCCCCATAGTCGCTACCCTTGTGGTCATAACTTCTTCAACCTTGATCCCCGAATATTCATCTTCCGGCTTTCCAAGTTTCACCAGATCGAAAGAAGTGATAATGCCTACCAGTTTTTTACCCTTAAGAACCGGAAGGTGGTGAAGATGCTTCGTGAAAAGAATATCCTTCACAACGGCCATGCTGTCCTCAGGGCGAACCGTAACAACATCTTTGGTCATGATCGTAGAAATGGGCTCGTTCATCATAATGCGCAGAGTTTAAGCTGGATTGTTTTGTAATGAGCTTTTAAATTAAGACAAAATTTGAATCGGAGAAATTAATGTAGGATATTATTTTGGGATTTTTTCCGGCAATTGGGCAAGGTTACCATTCCAGGGCTGGACGCATCCTGTTTTCAGTATTTGCAATTCGGCCTATGGCCGGGCAGGTGCAGTACATTGACTACGAATATGGTACAACGGTTAGTCCCGTTCAAAAAACTCATTGTAAAAGGGGGTAAGTTCCCGGTTGGCCACGAGAGCCAACCGGGAACTATTAAGCTGAAACGATAGCTTCTGCTGGTTTTTCTCTATCGGGTTACCACAAGCTTTCGGCTCACACTTTCGCCCCTGGCATTCAGGTGAATGAAATAAACTCCTGGCGCCAGGCTGCTCGCGTCTATTTTTATTTCCTGCCAACCGGCATTGGAAGCGGTTTGTTGCTTCAACAGACTCCTGCCCATGATATCTGTAACAACCGTCTCTACCCGGGCCTCTTCCGGCAAATAGAAAGATACCGTTAGTTGCTCTTCTACCGGGTTGGGGTAGAGCGCTACCTCAGTGATGGCCGCTGCTGTTCGATTGTGCCCTTCACTGGCTGAGGCCCTTGCTGAAGGTGTACACACCTGAATCGAGACATCGTCAAGAAACAGATAATCATAATCATCTGACGCATCGCAACGGAAGCGCAGGCGGGTATTGGCGCTGAATGGCCCTTGGATAACCACAGATTCGAACTTCCGGGCCTGATTCTGGAACTCGTCGCCAAAGTTCCATTCCTCAACCAGTGAGTATGTGCTGCCGCCGTTGCTGCTCAGTTGCAACCAGAAATCATCATTTGAATTGCTGAAAAATGCAGTGATGTAAGTGAAATCTATTCTGATCTCTTCCGCTCCGGACAGATCAAGGTTCGTGGTTGTTAAAACCGAAGAGGATGTGTTATCCCTTAGCAGAACGTTATAGATGCCACTATTTGAGAATGAGTAGAATCGATTGGGCCATAGGCAATCTGTTCCTCCATCAATCCAGATCCCCAGGTTGTTTTCGAAATTATTGCTGTTGAATAGGGTATAGCTGCAGGTCTCCTGGCTACACGGTGCGCAATCCGGACCTCCACAGTCAACGCCGGTCTCGT
>JAGQXQ010000412.1 GCA_020436535.1 Phaeodactylibacter sp. | reverse complement strand
GCTACCGACTCTGCGTAATCGGTGGTGCCGGTGCAAACGAGCTCGTAGGTAGGCTTGGGGGCATCCGGCCCGGCATAACCGGAAACCGCTTCCTCTACGCCTTTGACACGCTCGAAGACTTCTTCCACACACCAAAAACAGCCGCCGGCGAAGACGGCACGGGAGAGGCCATCATCCAGCTGCTTTTCGACCTTGGAAATGTTGGATACACCCTTGGCGTATTCGATGTTCTTATCGCGGGCAGGAATATCCGCCTTCTGCGAGTTGGCGCAACTCCAGGCAAACAGGCCCACGGTGAACAAAAGGATTATCTTTTTCATGCTTTTTCTTTTCCTAACACTGAGGCGGGGGGCTTTGTTATCACAAATCTATCACGAATTTATCAGAAATTGATGATTAATAAACCAGGAACTTCCCGGTAAGCACCTCGCCTCCGATCCCTGCCTGCAAATGGTACAGGCCATGTGGCCATCGTTCTACGGAAAGGATATGAGCTTGTGCAGGGTGATCTACTTCATATAGCAATTGCCCTTTGGCATTGTAGATCCGGTACCAGTAGGCTTCGGCATTGTAGAAAAAAATGCAAGTTTGAGAATGGGCGGGATTGGGCATCACCTTGATTTCCGGCGCCTTTTTCTCCGGCTCGGGAGGTGGGATGGGGTAGTACCGCCTACAGGGCATGGTGGAATTATGGCATTGATCTGCCCAATGTTGAATTTCATCTATCTCATAAAAGAACTTATTGAACCCATACTCTCCGCCGTCGGGATAACAACCGGTGCACTGTTTTGCGGTGAAGGCCATAGAGAAAGTATTTACAGCGCCTGGGGGCAGCCTGAAGTGGCCGGCGGAAGTTATTGCTCTGCGTTTTCCGGGCGGCATTCCCGCTGAAGTTTCGTTCCACTCCCATTGCCGTTGAGGGTGGCCGGGAAAGATGAAAGGGAAGGGGGAGTGCACTTCGATTGAATATCCATCCTGCCCAAAGGAAAGCGGGTTCCCGTTGCGCCAAGAGCCGGTGAGATAGCGGTAATATTCCAGAGATGTCAAGGGAAAGGACTGAGCATAAGAAGAAGCCTCTTCATCGAGGTATAGCGGCATCGAATTTTCAAAGTATTGAAAAAGAACCGTATCAATATTCTGATTCCGGACGTGATCCGTAACGAGCATTTTATTCAGCATTGTACAGCTCGCAAAATAATTATGCCGGGCTAACAAGCCCAGGTTGCAGGGGCCATCCTTTGCATCACTATTATAGGCATAAACAGTTCCGTATTCGGGGATGGTCCCCAGGTAATCGTCTTGCGGGCATCCAATGGAGAAATCGACGAACATACCCACGTAAATGGAGTCGAGTGGCTCTATGGATTTGTTGATGATCTTGTAATTGAGGATCAGGGTATTGTCGAGCAATTCCTCATCTTCGCAATGATAGGCAAAGGCGAGGCAGTGAACCTCCATTTCTACAACATCTGTTGGGGTGCTGCGATCATCTTTCACGTCATTAAAGACAAACCAAAGCATTTCATCAGGAGTGGGGGGAGTATAACAGCTCCTAATATCCGGAGCGGGAAAATCTCCCTGGTCCGGGTCATAGATGCCGTCGCCGTCCTGATCCTCAAAAGGGGCAAGGCCCTGCGGTTGGCCCGGAGTGGGAAAACCGTTGTATTGTTCGGAATGCGGGTTGCCTCTGCCGGGCCAGCTGTAAATAGAAGGCAAAGGGTTATCGATTTTCTCGTTGTCCCAGTAATCCTGCTGATGCGTGGCTATATCCTCCCAGCTTACCCTCCAGATTTTGTTGAAGTCTTTGTTGATCCTTTCCTCCATATAATGGGGCTGTATCAGCCCCGGCTGGAAATCGCTTTTTCCATCTTCGTCGTAGAGTTGATAAGCGCCTTTCAGATTGCCGGCTTCATCGATACCTCCTATCCACAGGCCTGCCGCCTGGATTGGGCTGGGTTCGACACCAAATATAGTATCATAGGTGACATCAAATAACCCTTCGTCTCCATTCCAGAACAACCTTCCGTTAGAATAAAGTATAGCGCGGACGCTGTTGACTTCAATGGTTGCAGATACGGGATACAGTTCCTGAGCCCAGGCCGCCGCTGTCCCCCAGAGTGCAAAAAACACCAGTCCAAAAGTTTTCATTTTTTCCCTTTTAAGGTACGACAATGTGAAGTAGGTGACAAACGCAATTGCCGGAAAAGTCAGGATGCTGAGTGGGTGGTTTGTCTTGGGCAATGGTAAGTAACCCTATCAGCGGTCATAAATATCCAGGAATTGCCCGATGGCAGTTTTCTGGTGCAGGGGTGTACAGGGCTATCCTCGGGCAAGCGAACGCCGAACCGCCGAATACCGAACTGCCGAACCTGAGGCCTGCCAGTTGAACTTGGATTAAAACGGCAACTTTCCCAAATCCACATTCCCCCCGGTCAATATCACTCCCACCTTCTTCCCCTCAAAAACCGGGCGGTTGGCCAACACAGCTGCCAGTGGCACCGCACAGGAGGGCTCTATGACGATCTTCATGCGCTCCCACACCAGCCGCATGGCGGCGACGATGGCCTCCTCGCTGACGGTGAATATATCTTCCAGTTCGCGTTGGATGATGTCGAACGTCTTCTCGCCCAGGTTGGTGCGCAGGCCGTCGGCGATGGTATCGATGGTGGTGTTCTCCTGCAGGATTCCGCTTTTGAAGGAGCGGTAAGCATCGTCTACGGCTTTGGGTTCGGCGCCGTATGCCAGCGTGCCGGGAGAGAAATAACGGGTGCTGAGCGCCGTGCCGCTTATCAGCCCGCCGCCGCCGACGGGGGAAATGATGCAGTCCAGCGCCTCAGTGTCCTCGATGAGTTCTTTGGCGGCGGTGGCCTGCCCGGCGACGACGTTGTAGTCGTTGTAGGGGTGAATGAAGGTGGCGCCGGTGCGTTCCACTACTGCTTCGAGGGCGCGTTCCCGGGCTGCCAGGGTGTTTTCACAGAGGATGACCTCCGCACCGTAGCCTTCGGTGGCGGCCTTTTTGATGGCCGGGGAGGTGTCGGGCATGACAATGTAGGCCGGAATGCCCAGCAATTTAGCACTGAGCGCCACCGCCTGTGCGTGGTTGCCGGAGGAGTGCGTGGCCAGGCCGCGCTCTTTTTCCTTGTCGCTCAGGCGGAGGGCGGCGCTGCTGGCGCCCCGCATTTTGAAGGCGCCGACTTTCTGGAAGTTTTCACACTTGAAGAACAGCCGGGCGCCCGCCATAGTATTGATGCTCTCGCAGGTGAGCACCGGCGTCCGGTGGATCATCGGGCGGATGGCTTCGTGGGTGGCGCGGATGTCTGCGGCAGTGGGGATGTGTTGGAGTTGGTTCATAGATTGTTGGATGGTTATATGGTGATTTTGCTGGATGGTTATATTGTTGCAAAGCCTTCGATACAAGTGGGGCGGCCGGCAACAATATAGCCATCCTCTTGGGGCAGAATCCTCCAAACATGAAGCTCTAGCCTTTATTTTCGAAGCCGTTTTTCTCACTTCCTGCCGGCCCGCCTCCTACAACCACTCCGTCTG
>JAGQXQ010000411.1 GCA_020436535.1 Phaeodactylibacter sp. | reverse complement strand
TGGAGCGTGAGCAGGAAGGGCTGGCACCGCTGGCTGAGGGTAGTCCCAGGAGGCGGGTTTCTTCCTTTGCCGATTATTCCCCGGGTTCCTGAACTGGCGGCGATGTTTGTGTCAAACAGCGTGACAGTTTAGGGGGAGTATGAGGCAAAGGAAACGCGGGCAGCCACAGGGCACGCCATGAGGGCAGGGGAGGGCGGTTTAATGATGATTACACCTTCACCATGCAGACTTGGTCTTTTAAAGGCTCAGACATACTCATAGGAGCAGGAGCCCCGTTTATCGGGGCTTCTTTTTTCTCACGCTGAAGATCTACCACTCATTTTCAACGGCATTTACCAGATGTTCCCCATTCCTATACGGCTCTTCTTGGAAAATATCATGGGAATGCCTTGTTACAGGATGGGGCACCCCCTTGTAACGGGTAGAAATAAGCCAACCACGCCTGCACTTAAATAGATTATAAATCAGTTATTTACACATTTCAGTTAAAAAATTTAATAAAAAAAACGATTTAGTGTCACATAACAACGATTATAAACGCATAATAATATACAGGTGTTTTTTGCCTGTTACATAAATAAAAAATTTAATGAATTGAAAAAAGAAAAAACAATCAAAGAAAGTAATCGCGGGATACAGGTTCCCACCAAAGTAAATGAGCCATACAGCGGAAATGAGGCAGCCGTTAACAACAAGATTAAGGAAACGCTATACGAGCGGCGCACCTATGAACAACTACATAGCCTGATAACCTCGATCATCAAGCGCAACGGCTTCCGTTTTAGGAATGCCGAAACAACGGAGGATGTGGTCCATGATGTTATGCTTTCATTTCTAAGAACCATCGACGACGAAAGCATAAATGATATAACAGACCTTATAAAAGCAATAGAGGTAATCGACTTTAAAAAGGGATATCCAGAATCCCTCAAGGGATACATTTGTCAAAAGACCAAGAATCGCTGCATTGACATTTTCAGATATGAGAAAAGGCGAAAATATGCCACCCCGGAAGATGTCAGCCCTGTGAACTGGCCTCAATACTGGGACGACTGGGTACGGTGGGCCAGCTGGAAACCAGGAACAGAAATAGAGTTAGAAGCACCTGATCAAAAGGATGCCCCAAAGCGATTGCCGAGATTTTCTGTATCAGAAAAAGAACAACCGACAGTAGACAAACTCTCCCTCGAAGAGGTCCTAAACATGCTGACGGAGTACGGGAGACCTGTCTTTAATCTTTTTTACGAAGGCTACGAGCATGAGGAAATCGCTAAAATATTAGGAATCAGAAGTGCCACTTCAAGAAAAAGGCTACAGCGTGCAAGGGTTAGGTTACAGTCTCAGTTTCCCGAAGAATTCGCAACAGAATGGAAGTAAAACTAAATACAGAGGAGATTATAACTGAGGAGAAGAAACAAGAGTATTCTTCCAAGGAATTTAATGCCTCAGGCTATAGCGCCAGCGAGATACGGAGCTTTATACTGATAGATCGGTTCTTCAGGTTAGGACACGTTATCCTGTACATCATACTGGCGCTTCTGGCGAAGAATCTTCCAGCATTTCATGAGTTTATACCCATCCTCCAGGCATGGATAGAAAAATGACAAAAGAAGCGTTTTACATGACCCAATCACTTCCTTCAGCACCCCCTCATGATAGGTTCGAACCTTGCCATAACGCTCATCATGCGCGGTGCCGGTGGGGATGTTGCGCTGGCGGGTGAGGGAGAGCTATCCTGACTCAAGTAGGGCTGCGACTATTGTATGTATTGGGTAAGAAAGAAAAGAAGCTGCAGGTAGGCACCCGGCTTAGGGATAGAAGGGAGCCTCACGCAGAGAGGAATCCGCAGGATTGAAGCAAACGCGGAATCCCGCATAGCCCGCCCCAACAGGGAAAGCCCCTGGAATCAAAACGTAAATTAACCGAACCATATCCTTGGGATGGGATGTAGGGAAGGGTTTAGAAGGGTAATGGCTCTTGGAGAAAGGGTGATGTTCCTTCAGCATCTCTTCGGTTTATTTGAGGTTGAGAAGGAAAAAACGCTGCGTTACGAAAACGGTGTTTTTTTGTGCGAGACATGCGGCAATAATGAAGGTTCTGAATTTTCAGCTGATGCGTTTCCTGTACATAAAACCTGCCCTTTATGCGCCGCACGACATCCGCTTCCTTGCCGCCTTCAATTGATCGCTCTTCAGCTTCAATATATGTAATTTCGCGCAAACTCTCCCTGGCATCCAAGTAACCATACTCGACAGCCAGGGCGCGACCGACGCAGGCAGTACTTATGGAAACGCCGAGGCATCTTGCTATGACGGATACGGCAACAGGGAAGAAGGCTTGACGCTGACCACGCTTCTGCTTAGAGCCTCCCTTATGGCACTCTTCGCGTCGTTTGCATTCTGCCTTCCTCTCCTGTGATCGTATGAAATTGCCTATATAAGCCCCCCACAGTAGGGCCTCGAACGTCTTTTTATCATTCAGTTCCTTTTCAACATTGACCTCAACAACCTGCCGCCCCCGTGCATGCTCCAGCTTCTTAATGGCCCGGAAACCACGGATATGATACAAGTCCTTTTGTGGATTATATCCAACCCAGTTGCGGGCGCGTAGCCGCTCCAAATTATAGCCAATCAGTTGAGGGGTAATACCCAATATATCCGCTACATATTTACGGTCGCCATGGCTGAAACGAAAGTGCCCGCTGCTTCGGCTATTAAGATAGAGGTAAAGGCGGAGCATGTTGACGCTCTTGGTTTCCCTGAGCAGGCGCTCTATCAGAAAAAGCGGTAACCTGATATAGGTTCTATGTAGCGTGTGTCTTTCCAAAGAAAATAGGATTTTTTCGACGCCATAAAAATACAAAAAGTTTTACCTAAAACACTCTTTAAACAAATATTTTTTCCACATTTTGCGAATGAATTTGTGAATAAAAATCTCCGTAAACCCTTGTTAAACAGGTGTTTTAAGTATAAAAATTCGTATATTGTAATGGAATTAATTACATCATTTCACGAAATATAAAGCTATGGCTAAGACAGCAAAGGGCAAGAAAATTGTCCGGGTTAAACCCTATAAACGGAGAGTAAATGGTAAGGTCATCAGAGTAAAAGGTCACGGACGATCCACGCCAAATTGATCATTGGGCAGCACCTTATGCTATCTTCCAGCCGAGGTGCTCCCCGCACCCAATTCGTTGGGGAAATTATCAGGTTATGTTCTATGCAATAAAAAACGGAGAAAAAATCAGACCCCTTCCCGATGCTACCGCCACATGCCCATTCTGCTACGGAAAGGTTATAGCTTGCACCGGAGAGATCAAAAGCTGGTATTGGAGGCATGAAAGAGGGCAGCACAGTGATTGCATTTCCTATCAGTATGAAGCGGAGACAGAATGGCACTATACGTGGAAAAGCCTATTCCCGAAAGCATGGGCGGAAGTTCGTTGCGAAGAGAATGGAAAAATTATGATCGCCGATGTCAAATTTCCCAACGGACTCGTCCTGGAAATCCAGCATAGCCCGATCTCTCCGCAGAAGATCAAAGAGCGACAAACATTTCACCGGAACGTGGTATGGCTATTCGACGCAACCGGTCCGATGCAAAATTCACAAATTGGGTATCATAAGAAAATTGAGTGGATACAGCCAAGAGAAACGATGAAGTTTGCCAATGAGCCGGTTTTTATTGACGTCGGCTTCACAGCGGATAGAGCAAAGCATGAAGTACTGGCACTAACGGATATACGTACAGGATTTTATACCAAGAAAATCTACAATGAAAAGACGGATGATTTTTACAGGGTCAAGGCGTACATGGGACCGTGTAAGATTTTAGGGATCAAGGAATTTACCGCGAAGCTTCGTGCCTTGGATAAGAAGCTGAAGAAGGGAAACGAAGAAAATCACTCTCAACCAAAGCAAAAGAAAGATAGAGGCTCAGGGCAGTTGAGTTTCTTCAGTCATTAAAACCAGAATCTCTCTTTGATTATTCCAACTCTATAAATCATTCATATTCATAATACTAAACTCCGGTTTCTCTGGCAAACCGGAAATTAACACTTAACAAAATGAAAATATTTGCTTTTGCGGCTGTTGCGCTGTCTCTCATTGCTATATCCAGCTGCGGATCTTCAGCTACGGATTTCACTTGCGAAGAAGCCTATGATTTAATCGTCAACCCAGACGGAAAACAGGTAAAACGATATTCTTCTTCTTTCCTTTATGATTCTTTCCTTCCCAAGGAACGGTTGGTCACCATGTTCTTCCCGAAAGATAGCGGGAAGTATGACTTAGTTGTTCACCTTCATTCTGAAGCCACTGATACACTATCAGACGGCAAGGCAGAATATAACCAACTGGTCATATCTGGAAAAGGAGATTCCGGCGATATTCAAATACCTCTCGAAGATGGGCAAACGTATGTAGGAAAGAAGAAGATAACCCTGAGCGCATACAACATAGACAAAAGCGTAATATCGAAGATTGCCAGTATGAAAATATGCAAGGTCGATCTTCTCTACAGCCTATATATCAAGGGGTGTGGACCAAAAAGCCAGATAAAGGCTTTTCAGAAGAAGCTTTCTTGTATGATTGAATCGGCAGAATAAAGGGTCTCTGTAAAAACAGACTCATATCTTTTACGAGGGATAAAGGGAGGTACAATGTGGCTTAGGGATGAGAGTGAGCCGAACGCAGAGAGGCATCCACTAGGATCGACCATAAGGGAGTCAGAGACAGCCCGCCCTCACAGGGGAAGTCTCTGAAACTGACACTTAAATTAGGTATCTTGGCATGCCGACGTCTCTTTCTCTTTATTATGAAAAGTTATTACTAATATCTATGAATGGCAGCCCCTTAAATTCAGCGCTTCGCTCTTTTGAAATAGCAGAGGCTAACCTGCAGAAATTAGAAAAAATCTGGGAAGAGATTGAAGAGGCAATTCCACCAGGTATTACATTCTTTGACGCTAATCCGGATTACGAAAATAATTGTAGGAGCTTTGATGCTATTTTGAAGATACTCCCTAAAATTGATGGCTGGAAACCAGAAATTGAGTTACCGGGCCTAAATGAGATTGCTCAGGGTAGGTTTGAAGCAAAAGACATCGGTATGATCGAGGCTATCACCATGGTTGAAGATCAAATACAAGAACCAGGTCGATTACTAAGGGAATACCGTTTCCGCTTTGATCAAAAAAGAAAAGCCTTAATCCGGGAGGCAATGACGGAGTTAATTGACAACATCGATAGCGTTCTCGATACCCTCTCTGCAGAGTTAGAGATTAACATACACAGAGGCGAGGCTGTTGTTCACCCTAAATTTGAGGAGTTAACAGAATTTATCGCACAGATTGACATGCTTTTGGGAAGCAGTATACCGCGCCCATCACGATGGAGAGACATAAACCGGCATACACGTTTTGGGCAGTTTGGTGATTTAGAGGACATTATAAGGCATGATTGGCCCAACATAAGGTCGGGGCTCAGAGAATCTCTGTACGGGGATAAAGAACCAATTCCTATAGACGTAGATGATCTCTCTTCTCTTGTTGAGAGTAAACCACGTGGCCCTGTAAAAACTGAATTAGCCTGGGATCGGCTCAGAGAAAATGATTTTGAAAGGCTGATATTCAAACTTATCTCGTCAGCAGCAGGATACGAAAACCCCAAATGGCTCATGCGAACCAATGCTCCAGATGCAGGTAGGGATCTTTCAGTCGAAAGAGTTCATACCGATTCCCTAATAGGAACTATCAGAGAACGAGTAATCATTCAGTGTAAACACTGGCTTAAAAAAAGTGTTGGCCCGGCAGAGATTGTCCTACTACGTGAGCAAATGAAACTTTGGGAACCACCGCGAGTTGATATTCATATTATAGCTACCAGTGGGCGATTTACAGCGGATGCCGTCAAAATCATAGAAAAGCATAATCAGTCAGATAGCGCATTGCGCATTGATATGTGGCCTGAAAGCCATCTTGAAATGCTATTAGCCAGCCACCCTGCAATTATTGGGGAATTTGGCTTGAGATAACAATCATATTATCCAAACAGGCTCAATTGCTGCGACGGCAGGGGGTCTGCCTTCCGGAACTCCTCCAGGATAGGATAATAGGGAAAGCTACGGCTTTTGTCCGCCAGCTGGTAGCCATGGCGGTAACGGGTGCGCAATACCGGTTTGAGTAGTTTCTCCACCTTCTCCAGGCTATCTAAAAGAAAAACCTGCCGTCGCTTCTGGTAACCAGCACGTCCCCAGGCCAGCACTACCGAATAATGCTCCTGTCCCTGCATCCGGACGGAGCCGATCCGGATTTCATAGACCCGGTAACGATTCTGAGCCGGGCGGATGTCGCGCAATATCAGATAGGCATTCATGAGGCTTCTGTCTTGGTTCTGGTATAGCTGCCGATCTTGACGCCCTCATGCCGCAGATAACGGTACAGGGTGCTGCGGGAAAATCCCAAATGCTCGCAGATCTCCTTCACCGTCTTGCCCTCCTTATATAGTGAGGCGGCGATGATCGCTTTGTCCTTCGCCTTCTTCGATAATCCTTTCGGTCGGCCGCCATTCCTGCCCCGGGCGCGAGCGGAAGCCAGGCCGGCGCGGGTGCGCTCACTGATGATGTCCCGCTCGAATTCCGCCAGAGCTGCAAACAGGTGAAAGGTCAGCTTTCCCTGCGGGGTGGTGGTATCAATGCTGTCATGCAGCGATTTCAGCCCGGCACCTTTGTCCTGGATGTCCTGTACCAGCGTGACCAGGTCGCGCAATGAGCGGCCTAACCGGTCCAGCTTCCAGATAACCACGACATCGCCCTTGCGGAGTTTGTCCAGCATTTCCGTCAATGCCGGCCGCCGGGCGCTCCGTCCACTGATCTTTTCCTCGAACAGCATCTCACAACCCTCTTGCTCCAGGGCATCGCGCTGGAGAGCGAGGTTCTGGTCTTTGGTGCTGACCCGTGCGTAGCCGATCTTCATATAAGTTCCATTAAACGGTTATTACCACAATATACGAAACCCTGAATAATGAAACCTGTTTTTGAAACATAAAAGGGCATAAAAAAGCCCCTCACAAGGGGTGCCGGGAGAGTATCAAAAAACGGCCGTTTTTTGATACTCGTGAACGTAGCCACCGATGCGCCAATCTTCATCAAATCTTCATACCTAATGACCCTCAAATGAGATAAGGTTAACCCCATTTTTTAACCAAAATCTCAATTATGAGACAATTATTTAAATTGCGGTTAATTACACCGCTATGCGTATTCTTCCTGTGCGCCCATGCTAATGCACAAGAGCACACTATTCATTTCAAGAATAGTGGGGAAGAATTCCCCATCATTACGATGGATGAGACCTCGATAACCTTCGAGGTCGATGCCACGATCATTCTGCCCGATAGCACGCAAAGGCACGTCGACAAAATGACGATCGGCGTGTTGGGGTCAGAACAAATAGGAAGATTCTGGGCCTATTACGCCCCAGATCTTGGCCCTAATGCCTGGAATGCTGGAATCGCAAAAATGAAAAAAATGCGCAAGGATGAGCTTCCGCGAGGCACGGTGTTTAAACACACCAGACCCTACCTGGATGCCAAGAACATCCCGGCTGGGAAGTTCGTGGTTGTCAAGCACGCCGCGGAAGACTCCTTAATGTTGAATGCTCTCCAACAGCTTAGCAAGCTGTCGGAATCGACAACGAGAATCCTAGACGGTCTAAAACAATCCATTGTAAAAATGGATATGGCATCCCATGGAGTCATCGACACCGTCGAAGCCTGGGGGGGCGGGGTGGAGCGTGTTGACTACCTGAAGTTTGGAGAAAGAGCATTCTTTCTCGCGACAAAGGGAGTTGGCACGGAAGATGTCCGCCTTAGTCGGGGATTTACCTTTACCGGTAAATACCGGGTCATCACAGAAGGAAAGCGCATAAAAGTTCCCTTCCCGGTGCGCAAGTTCCGGCAAAAACCCTGCCTGTTTCTGGTCGAAAAAACAGAAACGGGCATCCACATTTCATGGCTTGCGGGCCGAGAATGGGGACAGGTACAGAAATAAAAAAAAGGAGCTGCCTTATGTATTTTTACGGAAAGCATAAGGGGGAACAGCTCCTCTTTTTTTGTTTCATAGACCATATTTTTAATGAAGCGCTACACTACCGGACATTTTTCAGTT
>JAGQXQ010000068.1 GCA_020436535.1 Phaeodactylibacter sp. | reverse complement strand
TTACTTAATTTACAGAGTACTGAGGCACGCCCGGGCGTGGACGCCCAGGCATGCTATCACTACGTCATCTAAGTAGGTCCGGCTACGTTACTTAAACTCAAACGACAGCATTTGCACATCCCGTGAGTTTGGCCCGACAAACACATGAAACTCACCGGGCTCCACCACCCATTCCAGATCGCTGTTGCAGAATTGTAAAAGCGATTCGTCAATAGGAAACCGAACCGTCTTCTCCTCCCCGGGCTTGAGCACGACCTTGTCAAAACCTTTCAACTCTTTCAGCGGGCGGCTGATGCTGCCCACCACATCGCGGATGTATAGCTGTACGATCTCGGCGCCGGCCCGATCGCCCGTGTTTTTCACGGTGACGCTTAGGGTAACTTTGCCCCCTTTCGTCATTTCGGTGTGCGATAGAGTTGGTTGGCCATACTCAAATTGCGTATAGCTCAATCCATATCCAAATGGATACAGTGGTTCGTTTGGAATATCCAGGTAGTTGGAGGTAAATTTCCGGTAATCGCCTCCGCCGTAAGGCCGGCCGCCATTCAGCATGCTGTGATAGACCGGAATCTGCCCAACCGCCACCGGAAAGGAAGCCGTCAATTTGCCGGAAGGATTGACATCCCCAAACAGCACATCTGCTACTGCATACCCAGCCTCAATGCCGGGGCTCCATACCTCCAGAATAGCGTCCATCTGCTCATCTTCCCAGGGGAGGGTCATCGGGCGGCCATTAAACAGGACGAGGACGATGGGTTTGCCCGTTTCCTTAAGGGCTTTCAACAGGCGCACTTGGGACGGCTGCAGGCCTATATGAGCCATACTCGACGATTCCCCGCTCATATCCGCCGCTTCGCCCATGACGGCAACGATTACGTCGGACGCTTCAGCGATCCCAATGGCTTCGGCGATCATCTCTTCGGGCGAACGCTCATCGATCACGATCTCCTCACCGAAGGTATTGACCAGTTTGGCAAATACGGGGTCATCGGAAATATTGGCGCCCTTCGCGTAGCGAATACTGCCTTCGCCGCTAAGCAGTGATTCCATGCCTTGCCGTACAGGGATAGACTTGGAATGATCTCCTGACACACTCCAGGTGCCCATCATATTGCGCTTATTATCCGCCAGTGGGCCGATCAGGGCAATCCTGGCGGATTTGCTCAGTGGCAATACCTTGCCTTCATTCTTGAGCAGGACGGCTGATTTGCCGGCTACTTCCCGCGAAAAGGCGCGGTTTTTTTCAGAAAGAATCTCTTTTGGCGCCCGCGATTCATCAAAGTAGCGATAAGGATCATCAAACAATCCCAGTCGCTCCTTGGCAATCAGGATGCGTTGGCAGGCGCGGTCAATCTGCGCTTGGTTGACCAGGCCTTCTTCCAGCGATTTTTCCAGTGTAGTCAGGTAACCTTCACCGATCATATCCATGTCAATGCCGGCTTGGAGAGCCAAAGCGGATACCTCCTGCAGATCACCCAGGCCATGGGGGATCATTTCATTGATAGTGGTGTAGTCCGTTACGACGAAGCCGTCGAATCCCCACTGGTCGCGCAGGACGGTTTGGTAGAGGTATTTGTTAGCGCTGGCTGGCACATAGTCGATTACATTGAAGGAAGTCATTACCGTTCCAACGCCGGCATCGACGGCGGCTTTGTAAGGCGGCAGGTATTCATTGTGCAGGCGCACCCGGCTCATGTCTACCGTGGCATAGTCGCGCCCGCCTTCCGGAGCACCATAAGCAGCGTAGTGTTTCACGCAGGCCAGCATGGTGGTGGGATCGGCCAGGTCATCCTGCTGGTAGCCTCTCACCATAGCGGCGGCTATCTTTGATCCAAGGAAAGGATCTTCCCCGCTGCCTTCCGCCATACGCCCCCAGCGCGGATCGCGCGAAATATCGACCATAGGGGAAAAGTTCCACATGATGCCGTCGGCAGTGGCCTCGCGAGCCGCTGTGCGGGCGGTTTCCTGGATCAATTGGGGATCCCAGGTGCAGGACATCCCAAGGGGGATAGGAAAAATGGTTTGGTGGCCGTGGATGACGTCCATGGCGGTCAGCAGCGGAATACCGAGCCGGCTTTGCTTTACTGCAATTTCCTGAATGCCGCGCATCTTGGAAGCGCTCCGGGAGCCGAAGATGCCACCCACCTGGCCGGCTCTGATCTTCTCCTCGACATTCTTGCTGATGACCGCGCCGGTGACCGCGCCGCCCTGGTTGACGAGGTTGAGCTGGCCGATCTTCTCTTTCAGCGTCATCTCAGACATCAGCGAGTCAACGAAAAGAGAGTAGGATTCACCCTTGTATTTGGAGAACATCCAGGACAAATAATCTGGCTCGGCAAAGGTTGGATCCCAGGAGTTGTGATTGGCGTTCGGAAACAGCGTGATCTTGGCTAAGCCTCCCTGAGCCTGGATGGCTTTCAGCATGCGGATGGAAAAGCGCGGAGGAACCACATCATCCTTCATACCATGGAAGATCCAGATGGGAATGTCCACCATTGCTGAGGCCTTCTCCGGAGCGCTGCCGCCACAGATCGGGGCCGCTGCGGCGATCTTTTCCGGCATGCGCCAGAGTAGTTCCCATGTGCCCATGCCGCCCATCGACAGGCCGGTGACGTAAAACCGGTTCACTTCGATGTAAGGTTTGGCCAGTTCCTGGTTCACCAGATCCATCACAGCAGCCAGAGAAGATGTCGGCGGACGATCTGTTGGGAAATTGAATTGGAGGGTGCCGTCGTCTTTTTTTACCCGGTCGATATTGCTCCAATAATCCGTTTCAGGGCATTGCGGGAAAATGACAACGGCGGGGTATTTATACAAAGAATCCAGGAAAAGCTTGCTCCCGTGGACCAATTGCTTCTCGTTGTCGCTGCCGCTTTCCCCCCGGCCATGCAGGAACAGGACGAGTGGATAGCGCTTGTTCTCATCGAAATCATGGGGATATAAGATGCGATAATTGAGCGCATTCCCCTCGTGCAGGTGCTGCTTATATAAGTATTTCCCTGACTCCATCTGACTCCAGGCTGGATTACTCAACAAGAGTAAAGCGATTGAAAGGATAAAAACACGGTTCATTGCATTAGTTTTATTGGTTCTGCGATCGTTGAATGCCCAGTTTTTGCAGGCCTTTCTGTATTTCCGGCGCCGACATGAAGAGGTCCCAGATCAATCCCGACCGGTAATTTTCGATCATCACCGGAATAGGCAATTGATCGATAGCCAGATAACGCGGCAGATACCAATCCGACTCGGCGCTAAAGGCATCATAAGGGCCATATTTGCCAATGTACTCCGGATGATCTTTATACATGTGCCGAAGAAATAACATGCTTTCATCTGGGGTATAGGGAAACGAAGAAAGGGCGGCCGTTGGAGAGATCACCCCCAGGTCGTTAGAAGGGCGATGGGCATCATAACCGGCTATGGAATAGCTGGCCGTCAGCCCCCAGCATACTTCTGAATAGCCCTTATATTCACGCGGGTTATCTGTACAATAGGCATGGTGTATCAAGGCATGGTTCCGGTTGAGGCGCCAGTAATCGGCGTAAGAATCGTGCAATCCCCTTGGATCCAGGCCCATAAAGGAATAATGAGCCCAAAACAATGGGCCAACAGGTATGGCCCCTTTTCCATTGTGCTCAAGCACGACATCGTAGCCATAGGCGCTTTCATTAGACACAATATCTCCGCTTCGCATATAGCCTTGGTGAAAACAGGCCGGATCAATCGGATGGGTAGGAGATGAAGCGGCCAGAATATACATAATGGTACACTCATTATAGCCTGTGACGGCAAAGTTCATCCGCCACTCGTGCTCAGGCGACCAGTGCCAGTAAAGGACGTTCTCGCCCTGGGTATACCACTGCCAGTCCACTTCCTGCCAAAGCTCATCCAGCAGCGCCGCCAGTTGCCGTTCTTTGCGGTTGCCGTTCCGGAAATACTGGCGCGCCACGATCAATCCCTGCACTAAAAAGGCGGTTTCCACCAGATCTCCCCCATCATCGTAGCGGCTGAAAGGTTTTACTTTCCCGGAGGGATACATCCAATGAGGCCAGGCGCCGTGAAAGCGATCTGCCTGCCGGAGCCATTCGGCCAGATGCTGGAGGCGTTCACGCCCTTCCTGGCGCGTGATAAATCCGCGCCTGATGGCTGCGATGGTGGCCATGATGCCAAAACCGGTACCTCCTGTGGTGACCACATCGGAATCTGCGTGGGGGTAAATGCCGTCTTCATGAATGCGTTCAGGGGCAGCGCCGGAAAGGGGTTCCCCACCTTCCCAGAAATAGTTGAAGGTTTGTTGCTGAATGCCGTCGAGAAGTGCCTCATCGCTTAAATGGCCGGTAGATTGAGCCATTATAGCCGGGCCGATAAGCAAGTAGGCAGAGAATAGCAATAGGGTGGCGATTCGAGTCATCGTAATAATTGTTTTACCGGATTTTGAGGTAACGCCTGGGATGTCCAGTTACAAACTGCTTACGAGGGTTTCACTCTCCCAATTTTCGGTCCTGTTGATGATACCAAACCCTGGCTGAAAGGGCAAGAATTGCTGAAACGGTTGTTTATAAAAAAAACCAACAGGACTGAAACCTGTGGGAACGAAAATCCACAGAATCAATACCCTAGACGTCACCCTGAAGGTGCCTTTTAATACGTAAACCCCAGCGCATCCAACCCCAGTTGTACCTCTGGCGCCGTCATAAACACATCCCACAGCAAGCCGGTCCGGTAATTTTCGATCATGCAAATGATCGGGCCCTGATCGATCGCCAGAAAAGAATTGGCCTCCCAGTTATTCGTCGGATGAAAAGCATCATAGAAACCGTATTCACCCCATAGCCGGTCCCCCAAGTCGTAGTAAAAATGCCGAATGGCCGCCAGGCTTTCCGCCGGGGTATAGGGGATAGACGATACAGCAGCCGTGGGCGTAATGACCCCGCGGTCGTTGGTGGGGCTGTGCGCCGTATAGCCGATGTAACTGTCGCTGGCGGTCAAGCCCCACGACTGCGCGGAATATCCGTAGTACTTCTTAGGATTCTGTACGCAATATTGATAGTTGATCAGGGAGTGATTAACATTCTGTGTCCAGTAGTTGGCGTATTGGCCTTCCAAATTGCGCGGATCGAGGCCCAGATAGGAGTAGTGAGTAAAGAAGAGGGGCCCGCCATAGTCAGACCCCAGCGGCAGGGGAATACCGAAATAGGACTGGCCATTAACCATTCCTCCGGAACGGGCATAGCCGGATTGATAGATTTCAGGGTTTATGGGATGAGTGGGCGAAGAAGCCGCCAGGATATAAATGATCTGGGTCTCGTTATGCCCCCTGATCTTCAGGTTGATCTGGAACTCATTGTCGGGTGACCAGTGCCAGTATAAGGCCTCATTCTGTCCTTTGGTATACCAGTCCCATTCCACCCCTTCCCAGAGGGTGTTGATGCGGCCGATCAGCTCTGTTTCCTGGGGCGCTTCCTGCAATAGATACTGCCGCACGGTGAGCAGGCCTTGCACCAGGAAGGCCGTTTCCACCAGATCACCGCCATTATCGGCGGCGCTAAAGGGAATCACCTTGCCCGTCTGTCCATTGATCCAGTGTGGCCAGGCGCCGTGGAAACGATCCGCTGTTTCCAAAAAGCCGACAACCTGTTCCCAGCGTTGGAGCGCTTCTCCCAGCGTAATGAAACCGCGCTCTACGGCTACAACCATGGCCATCAGGCCAAACCCACTGCCACCACTGGTGACGGTATTGCCACTGGTATTGCGTTCGCGGGCCATACCGCAATCGGGGTGGCCGAAGCCCCAGAAATAACGGAATGTTTGCTCCTGGATAGTGGTCAACAATTCCTCATCCGACACCAGGGGAAAGTCGGGCGTAGCCGAAGGGCCGGTAAAGAAAGTCAATTCCAGGCCGTCAAAACCGCGGCCGGCGGCAGTTCCCAGGCCCGGGCTGATCACCATTTCGTGAGTAGTGAAATCTTTAAGGGCTTCGGTGAACTGGAGCAGGAAAATATCACCACCAAGGGCCGTGATATTGAAATCCATTTCCTCACGGCCTTCAATCGAAATATATTCTTTAAGCTTTTCGGGGCTGATACCCAAAGGGTGAGAAAATTCGACCCCCATCGGCTGGTTGACCATGATGCCGGTATTGAACGCATCCGGCTCCAGGCCCAGGAGAATGGTATCCACCTTTATTTGGGTAACCCTGAGCGGCTGCCTGAGAATGCTGAAGGTAAGCATCAGTTCCTCCAGGCCGGCGGCTTCCGGGCTGGCCAGGCGACCTTTAGACTGAAGGATATACGTTTCGCCTTCGATCCAGGTATGGTTGACCGTAATGGTAACCTGATCACCCCGGGCATTCCATTCTTCGGTATCCTCGAGGATCGTTCCACCGGTGCTTACCTGAAACAGATCGGAAGAGGCCCTATCCACGGGTGCGGAAAAACCGAGGTAAATGGCGCCTTCTCCGTCCACCACATTCCCATTGAGAATGGTTTGGCTACCCAAGCGGGCAAAGGTTAGTTTCAGTTCGTCTTTGGGCGTTACCGGGCTGTCATCCTTACTGCAGGAGGAGATCAGCCCAAGGCTGAGTAGAGAAAAAAAAACAAAGGTTTTTATTGGAAGGCAGGTTTGAATCATAGTTGGTTATACTTTCAATATCACGGGTATGCATAACTAGTGCAGCCGGTAGTAAACACCCAAAAAACTTGAATACAGGGAACCGCAAACGCAGGCTCCCTGTATTCGAGAATATTTTTACATCTCGTCAGCAATGATCTGGCCGATTTCGTCCTTGGTCAAAGCTTTGTTAAACAAGCGAAGTTCATCCATATAACTGAGGTCCGACCAATGGCCCCAGCCCGTAAAGTGGGGAGCGCCGGACATAATGGAAATGATGTCGCAATCGGTCCAGTCGACGCCATCGAAAGCACCTTGAGAGACCACTTCCCCATCGACGTAGACCACACACTCGCTACCGGAAATGGTGAAAGCAAGGTGGTGCCATGCATCGTCAGGAACGACATTAGCAGCGTCACCACCGTCGAACCAGCTTTCAGCGGCGCCGTTGCCGACATTCAACTTGAAGCGCTGGGCGTCGCCCGCAGCCTCACGGAAGAAGCGGAAGCCGCTGGTTCGTTTGTTCTCTGCCCCCGGGTTGTCGGGATCCGGTGGGCCAATAACCAATATGCCGGCCCGGTCCGGCATGGCATTGATTTTCATCCAGAACACAGCGCTGAACTCATTGCCCAGCAGCCCGTCCGTCGGGAAGGTCAGATAAGAATCGGTAGCACCGGCATAGGCGTCGGCGCCTACTTTGCCTGAACCGACAAAACCAGGGGTGCCAACGACCGTCATCATCTGGCCGCTCACCATTTCCTGGAATTCCCCACCATCAAAGCCCAGATAGAAAGCCTCACCGTCGTACTTCGGTGTATAACTACTGCTGCCGCCCGATTCCGTAAGGATAATATCCTGGATCTCGGATTGGGACAGTTCGCGGTTGAAGATGCGCAATTCGTCCATGAGGCTTTGGTCCGAATTGTGGTTCCAGCCCGTAAAACGAGGCGCCCCAGACATGATGGAAAGGATGTCGCAGCCCGTCCAGTCTACACCGTCAAACGGGCCTTCCTTAACGATCTCACCGTCGATATAGACAACGGCATCCGTACTCGAAATGGTAAACGCGAAGTGGTGCCATTGGTCGGTATCAGGAATGACATCGGCAGCGTCGCCGCCGTCGAACCAGGTGTCGGCGGCGCCATTGCCGACATTCAACTTGAAGCGTTGCTCGCCACCTGCATTCTCGCGGAAGAACCGGAAACCGCTGGTCCGGTTGTTGGCAGCGTCCGGATTGGCGGCATCCGGCGGGCCAATGACCAATATGCCGGCCCGGTCGGGGGTAGCGTTGACCTTCATCCAGAACACAGCGCTGAGTTCATTGCCCAACATCCCCTCCGTGGGGACGGTCAGGTAAGAGTCCGCCGCGCCCTTATAGGCATCAAGGCCGACAACGCTCTCGCCGGCAAAACCGGGGGAGCCAACCACTGTCGGCTGGCGGATATTCACCAGGTCGATGAAATCCCCGTCGAAGGGCATGTACAGGACCTCGCCGGCATAGAGCGGCGTATAGGCCGGCTCTTTGGTAAAGTTGACGGTAGCAGAGCCGGTTTTGCCATTCCCGTCCGTTGCTGTAATGGTAATGGTGTGCATACCATCGGTTACCTGATCGTAAGCATATTCACCTACAAACCGGCGGTAATCGAGAAATTCCTTGAACACGGCAATTTGCGTACCGTCATAATCAATAGCTACTTCCACCAGCTCGATGTCGTCCGTAGCCTCAAACTTGATGTTGACCGTAGTAACCGCCTCCAGTACCTGGATGAGGGAACCTTCCAGCGGGAAGGAAATCACCACCTCCGGATCTCCCTGGTCGGGGCCCGGATCAACGGAGGAAATAGGGTCAATACCCTCCCGGTTGCAGGCCAGGGTAAACCCCGCCAGCATGAGGAATAAGAAAAGTTNNGTTTATTAGTAAATTTCATTGTTTTGACAATTTAAAATGAATGTACATGATTCAAAACTATTACGGCACTTTCGACCTTTGTTTGCCCCGTCCCTAAAGGGAGCAAAGGTCGAAAATACCTGATCTCCCTTTAGGGTTGGGGCAAAATCAGGTATTTTCGGCCGGTGTGCTAAATAGGTACCCTAATTCAAACAAAGGCCTGAATATGGCGCCGATTTATCGAATATCCAAAGCCGGCAATTGATCGACCTGATTCTGTGGGTAAGGCAGGTAAATCTTGTCGGTAGTGAACGTCCGCCCGTCATAGTTGAGTTCGTCGTACTTTTGCCAGCGGATCAGGTCGTAGTAACGCACGCCCCATTCCATGGCCAGCTCGGCGAATTTCTCATCAACGACATTCTGCAGGGTTACACCGGTAATTGCCGGCATACCGGCGCGGGCGCGAACCAGGTTCACCGCCTCGTCAGCCGAGATAGCTGAACTGGAAGCCCCCTGTAGGATGGCTTCAGCGTGCATCAGCAGCACCTCGGCGTAGCGGATGCAAGTGTAATTCTTGTTGTTGCCGTAACCGGTGCGGCCCGGTGTGACCTGATTGGATGGCAGGTAGTGCTTGCCACTGGCAAACTTGGCCCGGGCGTAGTCTTCGATCACATCGCCGTCTCGGGTGGTGTTGGAAACAAAGTCCGGCAGGTTGGGATATTCATCCTGGAATTCGGCAATGCCCCGGTCGGTAAAGAGTACGCTTGTTTCCAGGCGCACGGCCTCGCCGCGGTCCAGCATGAACCGGATGAACTTGAGGCTCGGCTCGAAGAAACCCCAGCCGGCGCCGACTCCTGCCACGGCAGGCTCCCAGTTTTGTGGGCCGTAAAAGGCATACAGGTGGAAGTTGGCGTCCCCCGATCCTTGCCCGTAATCAGAGTATTGCAATTCGAGGATGTTCTCCCGGTTCAGTTTGCCTTTCAGCTTGAACAACTCGTAGAAATCCGGCTCCAGTTCGTAAACACCGGAGTTGATGATCTCGGATGTAGCGGCAGCAACGGCCTGGTAGTTGCCCAGTTCCTGTTCGGCCATGGCCTTGATGGTAAGGGCGGTATAACGGTTCACGCCACCGGGAACATCGGTACGGTCAGCCGGGTGTACGGTCGACAGGTTTGGAATGGCCTCATCCATCTGATCCGAAATGTACTGCATCACCTCATCCTTGGTCGACAGCTTAGCCACCAGCAGGTCGGCAGGGTCGCCGGTGTTCGGGATTAGGATGTCGCCCCATACGCGCGCCACGTGAAACAGCAGGAACGCATTGAGCGTATTGATCTCCGCAATGTACTGGTCGGCCAGAGCGGAAGGCGCACCGGCTTCGCGGTACAACTCGATCTGTTCGATGGCCGTTTTGCCTCTATAAAGATCGCTGTAGTTCAACTGCCACAACGAGTTGTACATCCAGTATGCCTGGTCGTAAATAAACTGATCCGTATCACTAAAGGGCTGCTGGTCGCCTAACCCGCCGGCGTTGACATCGTCTCCGCGGACGGCGATCAGGGGAATGGTTTCCCAACCCCGTGTGTAAAAATCGGCGTAGGTGCCGATTAGTGGCAATATCATATTGTCAGAGATGCTATAATCAATCTCTTCATTGAAAGTCCGGTTCAATGCCGGTTCATCCAGGTTTTTTTCGCAGGATGGCAGCACGAAGAACAGCAAGGCCAGCAGGCTGATGCTAAGGCTATATTTATTAAAGATTTTCATATTCATTACATTTAAGCGTTATCGTTTAAAATTTAACATTCAGCCCAACCGTATAAACGGCGGGGATCGGATAAGTCTGGCGGTCTACACCATCAGGAATCTCGGCGGTGAAGCCGACATAGTCGAATACGGTCAGCGGGCGGTCGGCGGTGAAGGATATCCGCAAATCCGGAGCGCCGGGGCCGAAAACCTTCTCCCCCTGAATGTTGTAAGCCAGTTGTACGTTCTGGATGCGCCAGAATGCACCGTCATCTACCCAGTAATCACTGAGCCGCTGGTTCCATCCTTTGCGGATGCCCTTACTGGAAGGATAAGTGTTCGAGGTGCCTTCCCCGTGCCAGCGGTTGATGGCCAGGTCGGCATCCATGTTGGTGTCGTTGGTGAAGATCACCTCGCCGCGGCGGCGGTTCAGGATCTTATTGCCGGATTGGCCGTAGATGTTGGCCGACAGGTCGAAGCCCATAAAGCTGATTCCCAGGTTGGCGCCAAACATTAAGCTCGGCAGGTAAGAACCCAGTACGACGCGGTCGTCAGCATCGCTTACGCCGTCGCCATTCTGGTCCACATACTTAAGGTCTCCAGGTTCCAAATTGTTCGCAACGGCAATCGGGTCGGCATCGATCTCGGCCTGGTTTTGGTAAACGCCGGCGGTTTCCCAGCCATAGAAAGCCAGCAGCGGTTCGCCCACGATAGAACGCTGGCGAAATTCCGCCGTACCGCCGTCGATGTAGGGCTGGCCGAACAGGTCGATCACCTCATTCTTCAGCGTGGCGATGTTGCCGCCAACGCTATAGTTGAGACCGAAGGAGGTGCTGTTGTTCCAGTTCAGGGCCAGTTCAAAACCAGAGTTGCGGATCACGCCCACATTCCTTAGCACCGTGCCGCCGATAGCCGGAATATTCACCCTGATGGCAGCATTCTTGGTGTCGCGAGTGTAATAATCGGCTTCCACAGACAGGCGGCTGCGCAGAAATTCAGCGGTCAGGCCGAAGTTGGTCTCCTCCACCACCTCCCAACGCAGTGCTGAAAAGGTATTGGAGGTTTGGGTTCCACTGTACTGAACGTCGCCCAAAGAGGTCGTTACGACCGAAGTGGTCGTAGCCCCGTCGCTGGCCTGAATGCGGTCGTTGCCCAGTTCACCCCAACTAGCGCGTAATTTCAGGTAATTGATACCACTTACTTCAAAAAAGCTCTCTTCGGAAAGTACCCAACCTACACCAACGGTGGGGAAGTAGCCCCATTTTTCCTGGTACTTATTGCTGCCATCGGCACGGTAGGTACCGTATATCAGGTATCTGTTGGCAAAGTTGTAAGCCACCCGGCCGAAGTAAGAGATGCCGTAATAGCGGCTGCCGTCGTCACCAACGTTCCCGCGGTCGGTATCCAGGGTTTCGGCCTGGTCGATGAACCAGGCGGCTTCCTGGTCGATCGGGAAGTTCAGGGCGCGCACCTCCAACTGGTCATAGGCCTCATCGCGATAGGAACTCCCCGCCATGGCGGTCAGGTTGTGTTTGCCGAAGCTGTTCTCATAGGTCAGGATGTTGTCCCAGATCTGGTTGAAGTAGTTGGTATTAATCTTTTGGATCGCTGAATTCTCCCGCTGGAAGTTATTACCGATGAAGTACGGGAAATCCAGGTTACGTGTGTTTACAGTAGTGTATGAACTGTTGTAAGAAGACTTAAAGGTCAGCTTATCCGGCAAGATGTTAAATTGAACGTAGAAGTTGCCTAACAACTTACGGATCTTTTGTTGGTTTTCGTCGAACTCGGTAGCGACCAACGGGTTCTGCCCACCACGATAGCCCAGGTCCTGTGCATTGGCCAGTTGGAGCGGGGTGGCGTCCGTATTCTTTTCATCATAGACCGGCATGATGGGCACGGCATAATAGGCACGGAACCAGGCGCCGTTTTCCGGAAGGTAGCGCGTGCCACTGCTGATGATCGCGTTGCCGCCGATGGTGAGCCAGTCGGTTGCTTTAAAATCGATCTTTGACCGCAGGTTGAAGCGTTCGTATTCGTTCTTCATATCCAGGATGCCTTCCTGCATAAAATAGCTGGTACCGACGGAGTAGGCGGCCTGGCTGCCCCCACCTGAAACGTCGATGCTGTGGTTCGTGATCGCCGCATTGCGCAGGATAACGTCGTACCAATCCGTATTGACATCCGGCACATTCGGGTTGATCCGGCTGCGGCCGTAGCGCTGCATGGCGTTGTTTATGAACGAGATATCGGCTTCCGACCCGGATTCGAGGGCCATGGTCGTGAACTGTTCGGCATTAGCCATCTTCAGCACGTTCTGGGCAGCCTGCACGCCGTAGTAACCGTCGTAGGTGATCTGTGCCGGCGAGTCGTATTTACCGCCCTTGGTTTCGATCAGCACCACACCGTTAGCGGCGCGCACCCCGTAAATAGCGGCGGCAGAGGCATCCTTCAGAACGGAGATCGACTTGATGTCGTTGTTGTTAAGGAAGTCGATGTTGTCGAAGAACATGCCGTCTACTACGTAAAGTGGCGCCTCGTTATCGCTGCCGGGATAGGACCCCACGCCGCGTATCCGTACTTTGGGCGCATCGCCCGGAGACCCCGCGCTGACAATTTGCAGCCCGGCCACCTTACCCTGCAGGGCTTGCATCGGCTGGCCGGATGGCGTCTTCTCGATCTCGTCAGATCTGATTGTGGTAATGGAAGAGGTCAGGTCCTTGGATTTCTGAGATCCGTAACCAACTACGACAATCTCCTCCAATAGCTCAGCGCTCTGGCGGAGCTCGAAGTCCAGCGTGGTAACCGCCCCTAAGACATGCGTCAAAGGTTCGTATCCGGTGTAGGATACCACAATTGTGTCTCCCACATTAGCCCGCAATTCGTAGCGGCCGTCATAATCAGTAATCGTACCGGTTGCATCCTTCTTATTGAGGATGTTGACGCCAATGAGCGGTTCGCCACCTTCTTCGGTAACCATCCCGGTGTAGGTCGTTGCCTGAGCCTGGGCGGCGCCCCATCCAAGAAGGAACAAGGGGATTAGAAGTAATCTGGTAAAAAGTTTCATCTTAGGTTTTATTTAAGTGAGCAAGTATCCTTAATGACAGTAAAATTCTGTTTAGCACCAACTAATATTGGGGCTATTGGGGTTCCTTCAACACAATGGTTGAGGGCATTTAGCTTGATGGTATAAGCGAAAACGAGAGTTGCCACGCAGGCTCTATGGCCGACGGTGCATTAGCAATGTTATAGGCGGTATCAAATAATTAACTAAAGCCTTAATATGAATACGGAATTAAGCGTATGTTTTTAAATTCCTATGATTATTTGCCCACAAGGCGGTTTCATCCAATTAATGTACAAAAAATGTTAACAAAAGCAAAACGAAATTACCATTCAGAAAGCGGTAATCCTAAAATCCCACCTCATTATTACTACGCCATTGGTTATTTTTTTATAGCCAGGTGAGGGAAGCGTATTTCAAAACGCATTGGTAATCAAAAATTTAAGTTGATCCCCATAGTCAGTTGAGATGAAAGGGGTATTCCAAAGACCTCAACACAGCTTAAAATTGCATCAAAAACTCGGTCAGGTTGTCATCAGATTCCAATTGCATCTTTCGGCGCAGGCGATACCGTTTATTTTCGACTCCCCGCAAAGAGATATTGAGCAAGGGCGCGATATCTTTGGAAGAGAGGTTCATCTTGAGATAGGCCGCCAGGCGCAGGTCGCCGGGCGTGAGCTCGGGGTAATCGGATTTGAGGCGTTTGAAGAACTGATCGTGCAATTGGTTGAAGTTGGCCTCAAAGACATTCCAGTCTTCCTCACTACTGAGGTGGTTGTCGATCTGGCGGATCATTTTTTGAAGGTGATGGGTGCTGTTTTCCAGGCCTTTTTTCTTTTTGAGCAGATTCAGTTCTTTCTTCAGCCTGATCAGCATTTCATTCTTGCGAACCAATTCCATGGTCGAATCCGCCAATTTTCGACTTTTCCCGATAACCTCTGCCTGTAGCATTTCATTTCTGGAATAGATTTTTTGTTGTTGTAACTCTCGTTCCTTTAGTATTTCGAGGCGCCGTTTTTGCCGGGCCATTCGGTTATTATGGAATTGGAACAACAATCGCCCCAGGAGCAACAGCAACGCCAGGAGCAGCAATTTAAGCCATCCCGCCTGATACCAGTGCGGGGTTATCTCGAAAAAGAAAGAAGTAACCTGAGGGGATAAGTCAGACTGGACCTGAAATTCGTATTTTCCGGGAGGAAGGTTGGTGTATTCTTTGGTATGCTCCAGGCTAAAACCTGACCAGTTTCCCTCAAAGCCTTTGAGCCGATAGCGCATGCTCACATTCTGGGTGAAGAAAGGCAAAGCAAATAAGAATCTCAGGCTGCTCTCAGAAGGCTTCAGAGACAAAGGCTCCGATAGCGCATTTACCGTATGGATTTCGATGCCCATCTTCTTCACTTCAATAACAGAGAGAATGGGCTCCGGTAAGTTGAGTTCACTCATGTCTTTTGCGCGCCTGGCGTTAAAAATGCCGTAGCCATCCTCCGTTCCGATGAGGTAAAGAGAATCGTTGAGGCCCACGATGCGCTCGTTTTTCGGTATCAGAGATATTGGCAAGTAGGCATGTAGGCCCTCCTTGATGAATTCAGTATGATAAGGAAATGTCTTAAACAGAGCCCTTTTTTGCCCGGGTATCCATTTTTCATTTCCCCGATAGCCCGGGAAAGCCTCGCTTTCTGCCAACGGCGTCACCTCTTCTGTTTGTGTACCATAGGCCAGCTTTCCGACATCCGCCCAAATATAGGCCTTACCATCCCAGTAAGTGATGCTGGCGCTGAGTTCTTCCAAAGGCGGAAACCCTTCCGCCTCAGGGATCGGGAGCAGGCTGGCCTCCGTAAGTTCGTCATTGAGTCGAAGGCAATAGACCCCCTGATGTGGGTGCGCCACCCAAAGCCTGTCCTTCGCATCGAAGAAAGCGTCTTTGGCCGAAACCGAAAAGCCTTTTACGGTATGAGCATAACCCCAGTTGCCCTTTTCATCTTTTCTAAGCACGCCCAGGCCTGTATAAGTGGCCAACAGTAAGTAGTCTTCCCGGAAAGGCAGGGGAAGAATGTGATAGACGCCGGTAGAAGCATAAAGCTGTTCTAAAGCGTTTTCCTTCACCAAAAAGACCCCGGAGTTATGGGCGCAGAACAACACCCCATCGCGCACTTCCAGTTCCCAGGCCTGCCCCTGGCTACCCGGCACCAGGGAAAAGTCATCTCCTGGATGGGATGGCCAGTTTTTAAAAAACACGCCATGGTTGGTGCCGATGTAGAGCCGTCCTCCAAAAAAAGAAGCGGAAAATACAGAGCCGACCGCTCCCTGTTTATCCGAAAAATAGGATACCGAAGCATTGGTTACAATGAGGTCAATACCTTTATCCAGAGCTGCCCATAGATTGTTAGCCTGGTCTTCATAAAGGGCCAGGACGGTGTTGTTCTGCAGGCCGTTCTCCTGGCTGATATGGAAAATAAGCGTTCCTTCCGGGCTGATGACGTATATGCCATCCAGTATAGTTCCTATAGCCATATTCCCATTCGATAGCCGGATCCCTTTGTTGACCTGGGCAGACGCCAACTCTTCGTTCACGGCAATCTCCCAGGGTTCCAGGCCTCCATCCACATACCGATACAGGCCATTATCCTGAGTAGCCACTAGAAATACATCTGGGTTTAGAGGAAGGATGGTCGCTACTCTTTTTCCGGCAAGCATGCCGGTGCCGGGTAAAAAGGCAAAGCGCCCATTCGGCAAATATTCATACAGCCCTTCATGGATAACCTGGACCAGAAGCCGCCCCTCCACTTCCCGAATAAACATGATATTGCCCGGAGGCGGTATTACCTCTACCTTGCCTTCATCGTATCGGTATAGTGTTGAAAAAGACTGGAAGAACAGGCCCCTCTCTGTTGGGAGAAAATGCCAGACCTCTTCTTTTCGGGTATATTCATACTCCACCTCATCCAGGATAGAATGGAAAGTAAACTGTCCATACTGATCAGGGGCCCAATAACCGGCATTAGCGTACCCTCCAACGAAAATTTGCCCCCTGGAAGTGCAGGCCACCGCTCTGATTACCCGCTCTCCCGGAGTTGAAAAAGTTTGCCAATGAGCGCCATCATACATCAAGAGGCCGCTGGAATTCCCAAAAAACATGCGTTTATCCGGCCCCTGGCTAATGCTCCAGTTTTGGCTTTGAGCCTGGTATTGTTGTTTGGTAAAATGGATAACCTGGGGCACTTCCATCGCGCCGGCAGATAGGGGGAAAATGCAAGCGGTAAGGTTTGCCAGCAAAAGTAGCAAAGGAAATGAACCGAAAGGGCTCATTAATCCAGAGGCCTTTTGAGCCATCCATGTTATTTTACGGATCCACCCTATAGGATGGGAATAGCGCTCTATAAGGTAATATTTGACCATGGGCGTTCTTCAGCTTCCTGCAAACAAAGTAACTCCTCTGTTTTGACACTGAAAATTAAGCAAAGGCGGGCAGTGGACAAAATAAAGTACATGAGTGGTTTGATGAAGACATGAGGCTGCTCCGTCTCCGCCCAACCATATAAACATTCCACCCTACTTACTCCCCCACAATTCCTCGTATATTCCAGTTCACGCTTTCGCCGGTGCGCTGTATATAGGTACGCCATTGGTTGTCATTACTGGAGAAGAGCCAGTCGCCGTCGGGTACGTTAGGGCCGGCATCACAACCGATAGATTGCTGCGTTGCCGGGTGTGTAAAGGCTATGCTGATCCAGAGTTCCTGGCCGTCGATCGGAATGGGGTCCCGCAATTCATGGGTATTCCAGGCCGGCACCTGCACCCGGTCGGTCACATCAGCGGAGTACAGGAGGGATCCCGGCTCATTGCCATTCCCGGGCCCATAGACCCTAACTTTACACGACGCCGGCAAAACGCCCATAAACCAGGTGACCTCCCGGAGGCGCTGGCCCTGAAAAGCGCTCGTTTCGGAGGCCGGAAAACGGGCTGCGGCTTCGAAATTACCGGCCAACAACAAGGGGCCGCTGGCATTGGGCCCATCGTAACTCAAGCCGGATGAAACCGGAGATTCGTCCTCTTTCTGACAAGCGCTCAAGGCCAGGAGCGACAACAAGCCCAACATATAAATCCTTCTCATGTAATATTATGTTTTGATTTGGAGAATGGGTGTAAGCGCCAGCAGGCTCATTCGAAGCACCCGCATTCCGTGAAATAATTGCACATATCCCCTCTTCCAGACAGGAGGCTCGCCAAATATACAATTGCTATACAGAAAACGCTTAACCGCCTAGCTTAAAGTTGTGTTAATCCAGGAAAGTCATTTTATAAAGTGTTAACAACGTTTTCTTAATGGCTATCCTGCCATTTGTTAAACTTTGTCAATGATAACATTCAACAAAAATACCTGTTGTCAGATTTTTTTTATCATAAATCAACTTAATCTAAATATTGTTTGACATTTTAACTAAAAAAATATAGGTTTACATCACAAAAGCAAATAGTACGTTTTTGAAGGCGTACTACTAAAGATTTCCCCTTAGTTACACAGTTATCATTATTTTGTCCTATTTGAACTTCTGAAATTTCCTTCAGAAGGCTTACCTGTTTCACAGGTTATGTACGTCGCAATAGCACCCAAATACTTAAATCTGGTTTCAAACTGAAACTACAAGACGGATAGTCTGTGTAATATTCCATCCGTTCAAATTTCCCTTAAGTCCCAAATACTAAGAAAATTAGTTGGCCAACATTCTAATTGGTATCCAACCTTATTCAGGTGAGTAGCCTGTAATGAGTATGGAGTCGTTTTCCCAAAGCTAAAACTTGTATGGGCTGGTCAGCCTATACCTAATAGCAACCTATTGAGTACTAATAAACAAAAACCTAACAATCTGATGAACTTTACAAGATTAAGACGACCTATTTACTCCTTACTATGGCTGGCGGCCTTCCTTTTTGCTCCCTGGGGCAGCCAGGCACAAGTAACCCTACTGGACGCGACTGAGCCGTCGTTTCCCAAGTTCATGAATGACTTGCCCGGCCCGACCAAGATCGATGCCACGAACGGCGGATATTTCGCCATGGAAATGAGAGAAGTAATCCAGAACCTGGGTTTGTACAAGAATGGAGCCCCTATGAACGCTCCCACCAAAGTGTGGGGCTACGGCCCGGAAAGAGGAACGATTACCTTCCCTGGGCCGACATTCGTAGCCATGGAAGACGAAGATATCTATGTGAAATGGACCAACAACCTGCCCAACACGCACTTGTTGCCGGTTGATAAGACGTTGCACTGGGCAGCGCCGCCAAATTATCCGAGAAACGGACAGCCGACGGTAGTTCACCTCCACGGCGGCCATACCGAGTCTGCCAGCGACGGCCTGCCGGAAGCCTGGTACACCCGCCGCTTTAGAGACAGAGGCGCAACCTGGGTAAAGAAGGTTTACCACTACGACAACGACCAGGAAGCGGCTACCCTTTGGTATCACGACCACGCCCTGGGAATTACACGCCTGAACGTATACGCCGGCCTGGCCGGTTTTTACTTCCTGCGCGATCAGAATGAGATGGCCAAGATCGCCAATAATACCCTGCCCAGCGGAGAGTACGAACGGGAGATCGTTCTTCAGGACCGCTATTTCACCGAAGATGGACAGCTCTTCCTGCCCAGCAAGGATGGCGACCCCTTCTTCGAAGGCACTTTGGACGGAGCCGACCTTGGAAACCTCGATCCTTCGATCGTCGCCGAGTTTTTCGGCAACATCATGATCGTCAACGGCGTGGCCTGGCCGAAACTGGAGGTGAAGAAGACGAAGTATCGGTTCCGCATGCTGAATGGTTCCGACTCCCGTTTTTACGTACTTTATCTGGAAGACGCAAACAATCCCGGCGTTAAGTTAAACATTCCCTTTATTCAGATCGGTGTGGATCAAGGTTTCCTGAACCAGCCGGTAGATATGCCTAATGGAGAACTGGTGATAGCGCCCGGAGAACGCGCCGACATTGTGGTTGACTTCACCGATCTTCCTATTGGAACTCGCGTGATCATGAAGAACCGCGGGCCGGATGGGCCGTTCAAGGGTTTCAATCCGGATGGCTCACTGGCAGATGGTGAAGAAGGAGCCCTGGACCCGGCAGACCCGGAGACCACCGGCCTGATCATGGCTTTTGACGTGGTGGGTGGAAGCGCGCCTGCTTTCGGCGTAAGTACGTCTACTACATTGAATAATCTCACGGAGTACACTGAAGGGCAGGCGGACAACACCCGCCGGGTAGCCTTCTTTGAAGGAAGGGATGCCGCCGGCAGGTTGCAACCCATCCACGGTATCATTAATGGTGACAATCCAAAAGTGTATGGTTCTGACGATCCGGCCGAGCTCAATGGCTCATTGGCATGGTTCGAGCCCATCACGGAAAACCCCATGCTGAACGATATCGAGATCTGGGAAGGCTGGAACTTTACCGAAGATGCGCATCCCATGCACCTCCACCTGGTCGCTTTTAATTTAATGGACATAGCTCCTCTGGAAATAAGCGAAGACGGGGGCGCCGATGGGGGAATAGTTGTGATCCCGCAACCTCAGGAAGAACATCACAGCCATCACTCCGGGAATAATGGAATTGGCCGTTATGTAGTGGAAAGCAGCATCGTTGAATCGGGCCCTAATGCGAATGTCGGCACGCCTGTTGCTCCGGCAGCCAACCAGAAAGGCTGGAAGGACACGTTCATTCTGCCTCCGGGCACCAGGGCCAGGGTCATTGCCAAATTCGACCGCCCGGGCCGTTACGTCTGGCACTGCCACATCCTTTCTCACGAAGACCACGAGATGATGCGGCCTTTTGAGGTCATGACTTCTTACGGCCGGCCCGCCGCCCCGGTTGTTCAGGACTTCGACCTGGTAGAGGCTTCGCTGTCGCCTAACTTCCCGAACCCGACTTCGGCAGGCACCACCATTCCGTTCTTCCTGCCAGCTGATGACAATATTCTGCTGAACATCCTGGATATGAACGGCAAAGTGGTTAAGCAACTGGCGTTTGGGCAATACCCCGCCGGCAACCACATGATTGAGTGGGACGGCACCAACTCCGCCGGTACGCCGGTGGCCAGCGGCGTATACATTTATCAGCTGCACACTTCTGATAATGTAATGGGCCAGCAGATGGTGATCCAACGCTAGATTCTCCTTTAGGATTTATTTAGGGATACCAAACATAGAATGAATAATTAGCAAGCCGGCTTGTACTCGTACAAGCCGGCTTTTTTTATGCCCCTTTTGGTAAATGCCCGTCTATTAGGCGCCGAGGAATTCAGCGCCCAATGGACAACCCCTCAATCGGGCGCTGAATCCGACGTTACAGGGACAGCTTCGCAGCGATATCCTTCGGAATGGCGTCTTTGTGCACCATGATGCCCACCGTTTTCATGCGGAAATAAGCATCTGACATATAAAGGAAGCCCTTATATTGGCTGACCTCGCCCCAGGAGTTTTTGGTAAGGTAAAACTTTGTGCCATTTTGGTCTACAGCCAGGCCGGTGAGGTGCATGAGGTGGTCGTCGGTAGTAGCGTAGCTTTCGTAGCCCTCCTGCCGGAGTTCCTGGGTGACGGTCAATTCATCAACCGGTTGGTTAGCAACGGCTTCCGGGTCGGCAGGCATAACCGCCAGCCCCTGGCCGGCACTGAATCCTTTCTCACTCACATCGCCGTCCCAGGCAACAGTGTAGCCGGTGGCCAGGGCGTTATCGACGATGGCCTGCAATTCGTCCAGCGGCAGATTGTAGTAAGCGCCGTTGGAGTAGTTGTCCGGTATTTCCAAAATGAAAGTTTCGTAAAAAGGATGATGGCTGAAGGACGTCAGCGTCACATAATCATCCGCCTTGATGCCCAGGCTTTTTGCGAAGGATTCAGGCGTATATTTTTTTCCCTGGTAGGTAAAAGTGTCCGGCGCTTCTCCCATGTAGTTATCGAGGATACAATCGACGGCGCCCGGCCAGCGGTTGCTCAGTTTTTTGCGGCCCACCAGGCCATCCAGCATACCTTTCATGGCAGCTTCCATCTCGCTGTGGTCGTAGTACTCATCCCCCGGCAGCAAGCCGGAATAGGCCGATTCGGGCACGGCGCCCGCCATCTGGAAGGCGCGGATCACATCGTGATTGAGCCCGCCCTGACTGAAGTTGGCCTTGCCCTGCCGGAGAACGTAATTGCGGGCCTTGTCCAGGTATATGTTGCGCACCATGAACATTTCGGAAAGGTCTATCTCTGGCTTGCCCAAACGCATCAGTTCGGACTCGAGGAAGGAGGCGGTAGAAAAGCTCCAGCAAGTGCCGGTGCGCTGCTGGTTCTTCACCGAAGTGCACTCAATATTATTTTTGATCGTAAACTCATATTGAGCTGACAGTTGCACTGCCAGGGCCAGACAAAGAATCAATAGGATCTTTTTCATACTCAAATTTATTTTATCAGGTGATAGATTCAGCAATTCCCGCTTTGGCATTCCAGGGAGGCCATTCCGCTGTCAGCTGACAACTTCGAGTTGTCTGCTGATTTTCATAAAGTGAACAGACAACTCTGAAGTTGTCAACTCACTTCTGGGGCAAAGTGGGAATGGCTTTGATAGATATTTTTTACCGCAAAAGCTTTCAGGCCTGGTTAAACAGGCGCCAAAAAAACATTTAGAGCTTGTTTGGAGGTGGTGCTTTGGAGACGAAAATGGCCGATTTGGGGTTCTCACAAAGGCATTTTTGAGCCTCATAGTGGTGCT